>CAYWBV010000308.1:0-3665 GCA_964455785.1 uncultured Maribellus sp. | reverse complement strand
CCCGAACTGACCGAACGTTTCGAACTGATGGTCAACGGGAAAGAGCTGGCCAACGCCTACTCGGAATTAAACGACCCGATTGACCAGCGCGAACGTTTTGAAGACCAGTTAAAACTTTCGGAAAAGGGAGACGACGAGGCCATGTTTATTGACCAGGATTTTTTGCGGGCGCTGGAATACGGAATGCCGCCCACCTCGGGAATGGGAATGGGAATCGACCGGCTGACTATGTTTATGACCAACGTTCCCTCCATTCAAGATGTACTCTTTTTCCCGCAGATGAAACCCGAAAAGAAAGCCTTGGAACTCACCGAAGAAGAAAAGGCGATTATGGCTTTGCTGAAGGAAAAGTCGCCGGTAGCGCTGGCCGAGTTGAAGGAACGGGCCGGGTTGAGCAACAAAAAATGGGACGTTTCGATTAAAAACCTCGCCAAAAACAACCTCGCCAAAGTGGAGAAAAAAGGGGATGATTTGCTGGTTGAGATGGTGTAGCAAAATATTAGTATTGAGATATTGGCCCCGGAGTTTGCCAGGGCTTTTTATTTTGGATGAACTTTGAAGATGCTGTCAAACAAATTTCATCCTTTAAAAAGTTTGTCCTTTCATTTTCTTGTTATTTTTACCTCCTCAAAAATCAAAAAAAATGGTTAACGGGAAAAAGGTTGTAGTAGTACTTCCAGCTTACAACGCCTCAAAAACATTGGAAATAACATACAAGGAAATTGATTTCGAAATAGTTGACGACGTGATTCTCGTTGACGATTTAAGCAAAGACGATACCATTAAAGTAGGTAAACAATTGGGTATTAGACACATTATTGAACACGAGCAAAACAAGGGTTACGGCGGGAACCAGAAATCGTGCTACAACAAAGCGCTCGAAATTGGCGCCGACATTGTAATTATGCTCCACCCCGATTACCAGTACACCCCAAAATTAATCCCGGCGATGGCAAACCTGCTGGCCAGCGGTTTATATCATGTGGTGCTCGGTTCGCGAATTTTAGGAAAAGGCGCGCTCAAAGGCGGCATGCCGCTGATAAAATACATTGCCAACCGCGGTCTTACCTTAATCCAGAATATTTTAATGAACGCCAAACTCTCGGAATACCACACCGGTTACCGTGCTTTTACCCGCGAAGTGCTTGAAAATGTAAATTACAATGCCAACTCCGACAACTTTGTTTTCGACAACCAGATGCTGGCTCAAATATGGTTCGCCGGTTACGAGATTGCCGAGATTACCTGCCCCACCAAATATTTCGATGACGCTTCGAGCATCAACCTGAAAAACAGCACCATTTATGCCATTGGGGTTTTAAAAACATCGGTGCAGTACAGGTTGCAGAAGTGGGGGTTGGGAGAAAATAAAATGTTTATGAAATTGCTTTAAAGTCCAAAATATTAAGTGAAGCAATACTTTAACAATCCATCTCTAAACAGTTTCATTTTTCTGAATTATAAATATTAAAAATCCGAATATTCTCGTAACGCCCAATTTCATTTTGAATAAACGGTGCAAGATATTCTCTTGAGAGTATAGATGTGTCATTCACGATCAGATACTTTGCACCATCTTCTATTCTTTTGTAAAAGCCATCGGCATTCGAAAGATCTGAACCAAATTCAGTAAACCCTTTCCTGTTCATATAATATAAAGTCCCGTTAATTGAGATATCCGGGATTGATATAACCTTATCATCCATTCCAACCCCTAACTCATCGAACAACGGTCCTATTGATAGTAATGCCTTATAATTATTTTCATAAGGTGAATTCATCCAACCAATGTAGCGACCTTCCGCCCTGTGTTTACATGTTATGACATTGTATGTAAAAAAAACGATCGCTAATCCGTAAGCAATATATTGTACAAGGAGTTTTCCCTGGCGTATCTGATATAAAAAAACACCCCAGACAGAAACAAAAACTACCAAAAGATTGATCATATAATAATCATGTGCATCCAAAACCTGGAACCATAGTAAAACCTGTAATAAAAAACCAACTGCCAAAACCAGTATAAAAAACCGAAAAACTGGTTTCAACTTTTTAATACGAATCACTAAATAAATCCAGATTCCCAACGTCAGATACTGAGTGAAAGGAAGAAAGAACTCCTTAAAATAAATCTGGTCTAAAGAATCAATAATCCGGTTAAGTTGTTCTTTTGAAGCACCCCAGATCGGCCATATTCCATGAACAGAAAAATGCCCCTTATGGATATGATTGTAATAACCAGCGTACCAATACCACGCAACAACAGGTATAATAGCAACCAAAAATGGTAAAATATGTCTGAACCTAAAATTAAAGATCCTTTTATCTTCGGCCAGAAAAATGATTTCATATGCAATCCATCCTCCTAAAGCGACAAAGAAAGTGCCGCATGTTATTTTCAATAACATCGACAAACAAAAAAACAAGGCCGCACCCCACAAATAAATCAGCCTTTTTGTATCGAAAAATTTGGAAATAAAAAACCAGGATATAAAAACAAATGATAGAGCAGGAACATCAGGCAAAAAGTTAGGTCCATAATAAATTACCATGGGTGAAGTAAACAATAACAGACTGATAAAAGCTGCCCAAAACGTGTTATTCAGAATTTTCCTGGCAACATGAAACAATGCAAACAAACCTAAAAACAGCAAAGAAACTTGTACTAATTTAAAAATCCATTCGTGCCTGCCAAACAATTTCCAGAGCTGTGCTACGAAATAATAAATAACAGGAAACTCTCCAACCGATTTTCCTGAATGACCCTCATCAGGAAACTGATTATGTATTTCCGGTTTTAGTAACGGATAGTTATTTTGATAATAATTTTGCGTAAGCGAAAGACTATTTGTTTGTCGCCAGATATGTACTGACTGAGGCGGATAAAATAAGGTTTCATTTAGACCATAGTAGAAAAAAAGCAAAACAAAAGCCACAATGAAATAAATATTCCCTGCCAGCTTTGACTTTAATATATTTCCTTCCATATTTTAAAATATTATAGCAATAACGGAGCCTGCTCTTAACCTTTACACATTACCTCAACCAAAAAACGGATAAAATTAGAAATAATACAAAGAGTACAACACTTTATTTTTCTTCAGAAATAAGATAATACCGAATTGATGAAAACGTGGATTTTCATTATACATTATGCCAGGCTAAATACAAATTAAACCCATAATATTTTTATGTTTGCAGTATCGGGAAATGCCATATTATATTCTGACAATGAAAAGTCTATTCAAAAAAGAACGTGTCCCATATTTTATAATTTCTTTTTTTGGTCTCCTGCTTTTTGTAATGGGAATTACCAACCATTACCTTTTTAGAACTTTTACCTGGGATTACGCAAACTATAATTTTGCGTTCTGGGATTATTCGCATTTCAGGCTTAGCCGTGTTCCAACCTGGCCTGCCAATATCAACTTTTTGCAGGATCATTTTTCATTAACCCTAATGTATTTTATTCCACTTTACTGGGTATTGAACTGGCTAACCGGAACCTATACATTAATTATAATTCAATGGGGTTTGGTTTTAGTTGCGGCTTGGTACTCTTATAAAATCATAAAGTTAAAAACCAATAACTTCTGGCTGCAAACAGGCGTTTTAGCCTATTACTTTTTGTTATTGGGAAGATATACCTCTTTTTCGGCAGATGT
>CAYWBV010000307.1:0-5222 GCA_964455785.1 uncultured Maribellus sp. | reverse complement strand
TATAAACATGGGTTGACCAGTCTTTGTCCTGAATAAGCAGGTTCTCCGGATTTATGCCGTTCTCCAGCATTACTTTTACCATTTCGTTCCCAAACGGGTCGGGGCCGAGAACACCAAAAGCCCTGACATCTTTGACCCCCATCGCTGTGAGGTTGCTGGTTACGTTTCCGGCGCCCCCCAGAGAATATCGTTGCTGCCGGATTGGCCTTGTTTTTTGTCCGGTTTCGATGGAAATCTCACTCTTCGATTCATCGATAAACCAATAGGCATCGAGGCAAAAATCGCCGACGACAGCAATTTTCACCGTTTGGATATCCTGAATTATTTTTGTCAACAGTTCCTTTTTCATTTGCTCCTTATTTATTTTAGAATTGTTTTACCAACCTCGGAAATCATTTCTCCATTCTTTTATCTGCTTTAACGGTTTAGCTATTTGCTCAAAAAATTTTTAGTTTATCTGCGAAAACAAAATATCAAATTTAAACCGATTTAGCAAAGATATAAATTTTAGTCTCCGCTCGATTTACGAATGACAAAATTTGTTTTCAAAACGATTTTCTGCGGTACCGTTTTATTCTTCCGGTTATTGATCATTTCCATCAAAACTTTCACCGACCGGCTCCCGATTTCTTTTATCGGTTGTGCGATTGCAGTAACCGGAGGGTAACTGATTCTATAGGCGTCGGGGTCGTCAAAACTAATAACCGCAATATCGTCAGGAATTTTAACTCCCAGCGAATGGATACTTTCAATTCCCATAATCCCCACTTTACTTGTAGAAAACAAAATAGCTTCAACCCGATTTTTCCTATTCGCAATCAATTGTTCCACTGCTTTATACACATCATCCTTCTCGTGCGAAAAAGGCAGTATTTTAATCAGTTCATCCGAAACTTCGCGGCCTGAGTCCAGCAATGCTTTTTTGTATCCTTCCAGCCGCTGGTTCATGTTTATCAGTTCAACGTTGATGGTTACGCAGGCGATTTTTTTAAATCCTTTTTTTATCAGGTGTAATGTGGCTTCGTACGAAGCCTGAAAATTATCGACAATAATGTAGTTGGAATCAATTCCGGGGAAATAGCGGTCGATTAAAACATAGGGAGTTTTACTTTTTTCAAGGGCGAGAATCTGATTTTCGCTCCCGGCCGGCGGCGAGATAATAAAACCGTCAACCTGGCCTTGCTGAAGCATTTCAATTTGATGTTTCGAATTTGCAGCTTTTTCGTCGGAACTGCAAAACATCACCCGGTAACCAAAAAGCGAGGCTTCGTTTTCGATTTCGCGTCCCAACTTACCAAAAAACGGATTGGCAATGTCGGCAATAATCAATCCGATAGTATTGGTTTTTCCGGTGCGGAGCCCTTTGGCAATTTGGTTGGGGTGGTAATTAAGTTCTTTGGCGAGATCGATTACTTTCTGACAGATTTCATCGCTGATCCGTTGTTCTTTCGCTTTTCCGTTTAAAACCAGCGAAACCAGTGTTTTCGAAACCCCAAGGCGTCCTGCGATATCGTTTAACGAAGTCTTTTTCATCTATCTTTATTTACCCGTAATTGTGAAAATCAAAAATAACTATTTAAACAGAACCGGTTTATTATTCATTCTGAAAAAACTTCGCTCATTTCTGAAATAACACTTTCGCGGGAATATCTTGCTTCTCTTTATCAGGTCCGGCATATTGTACCCGCAGAAACATACCGCCCCCTGCCTGAAAATAATTCAATTGAATTGGGTGTGCTCCCGCTTTCAAAACAATCCTCCCGCTTTTCTCCCAATCAGCTCCGTGCAACCCGTCGTGATCGACTACAAGCGTGTTATCGATATACAACTGGCTACCATCATTCGAATTGATAAAAAACTCATAATCCCCGGCTTTTTCAATGCTAATTTTTCCTTCAAATTTTAATGCAAATTCATCTTTTTCAGGATAAATTTTGTTCAATCCAAACTCAAAGACGGTCCCTGATTTTGTGCTGGTAATTTTTGAAAAATCAGGCAGTTTAGTCCAGACGCCTTCGTAATAATTAAAAGTAATTCCATTCACCTTCGGATCGACAAAATTGATGGTTTTTGCTTTTGTGAAACTTGGTTTATAGCCGTTTACATACGTTTTTGCTTTTACAACTGCCGAACCCGACAAATAAAACGGTCCTGAAAAAAAAGAAGAAGTACTATCCGGCTCCGAACCATCCGAAGTATAATAATTTTTTGCGCCGGCAACACCTGAAATAATATCGACTTTGACCGAATCGTTCACCATCCCCATTTCGTTACTCAATCGAATTACCGGTGAAGGAAGAACCGGTTTTATCAACATTTTTTTGGCGCCTTTTGATAAAAACCGATATTCTCCTGATCCGACTTCAAAAACAGCGTTCTGACCTTCCATTTTTAAAAACCGGATATTGGGATTTTTGGAAATAGGTTTTCCACCTTCGGTCACATTTTTTTCATTTTCAGCCAAAACATAAACCGTTGCAATTGTATTGGCGGGTATAACAACATTCAAAAAATAATCTTCATTTTTAAAGATCCAGTGCGACTCAATCTCTCCATACATTGAAGAATAAGAACAATTTACATAGTCGAGGTTACGAATTGGAAATGGTTTGATCCGGCTGTGTTTAAATCCCGGATTTTCAGCATCCGGTGAAATTCCTCCGAGATACTGGTAAAACCACGAACAAACACTGCCAAACATGGGATGGCTGTGCGACATATCTCCCTGCCAGGTTTCCCAAATGGTTGTTGCTCCTTTTTCAATCATATAACCAAATCCGGGGAAGTCGCGCTGAACCATTAATGTGTAGGCAAGATCCGATCTGCCCAGTTCGGTCAATATTTCGAGCAAAAGTGGTGTGGCCAGTATTCCTGTGTCGAAATGAATTTTATTATCAGTTAAATTCTCCGTCAGATTTTTCAAAATTGCATCTGCATTGTTTTTTTCGGCAATACCAAAACTCAGCGGGATAATGTTGGCGCCCTGGCGGCCAATTGAATAATTTGAGGTTTTAGCATCGAACCAAACCGCATTTATATTGTCCTGCACATTGGAAGCAAGTTTCCCGAAATATTCAGCATCAGCAGTATTCTTCAGTACTCCGGAAATTTTTTCCATCAAGCGGCAACAGTGAAAATAATAACAGGTATTTACAAAGTCGGCAGGAATTTCAACAGCATCAGGAGGAACCCATTCTCCGAGTCCCTGATTGACTAAAATACCTTGATCACCGAGTTCGTCATTCATGTATTCAATCCAGTGTTTCATCCCTTCGTAATAGTGTTTCAAAATGCGTATGTCAGAATAATACAAATACATATACCAGGGAATAATGACGGATGCAGCACCCCAGGCTGTTCCGCCGCCGCCGTCCTGGTAGGGAGATGTGTTGGGGACATACCCTGTTTTATGATTTTGCGAATCACGAATATCATTCAGCCATTTGGAATAAAACTGCGCCATATTAAAACTATAGATTGCCGCTTTTGCCGAAACCTGCCCGTCGCCGGTATATCCACGGCGCTCGCGGTGCGGGCAATCGCTGGGAATACCTCCGTGCAAATTTCCCAGTTGGGTGGATTGATAATTTTTCAGAACCCGGTTCAACAGGGTATCCGAACACTCAAAACTTCCTCCTGCTTGTACATCGGTATTCACAACCCGTCCTTCAAGGTTCTCGACAGTTAGCGCCACCGGAGAACCGCTAACTTCCACATACCGGAAAGCATGCCAGGTAAAACGCGGCTCCCATATTTCAATCCCTTCGCCTTTTAAAACATAGGTATCAGTTTGCCCGTATGTTGGGCCTAATTCTTCAATAAACCGAAGTTTTATCGTTGTACCTTCCGCTCCCGATATTTTTAAACTCGCCCAACCCGAAATCATTTCCCCCACATCGAAAAGGTACACTCCTTTTTCAGGCTCGGTAACTGCAACCGGCCTGATTGTTCGTGTTACCCGATCGGGAGGTGAGACCTGTGCTTTCAATTTTCCGGTTGGCGGGCGAACTGCCTGCGTTCTGAACCATTTTTCATCGTTAAATCCTGCTTTATTCCACTCCTTCTGTTCCATTCGCGCATCATAAATTTCCCCGCTGTGTAGTCCGTTGGAAAGAATCGGGCCTGCCGAGGTTTTCCAGTTCTCATCGCTGTTTACAATTTGCCGGCTGCCATCTTCGAATTCAATTTCAACCTGAGCCAAAAAACGAGGAGTATCGTACCACAAAGACAGATCCAACGGACGATCGGCCTGAATATACCAGCCATTCCCGAGAATCACGCCCAGTGCATTTTCACCCTGTTGCAGCGAATTTGTAATATCGAATGTTTCATATAACACCGAGGTCGTCATATTTCCAACTCTTGATTCGCTCCATTTCTCAACCTGGCGGCGGTCGTAGTTGGTTTGATTGGGCGAGAGCACATGATCTCCAACCTTCTCTCCGTTAATGTACAATTCGTAATATCCGAGCCCGGTGATGTACGCCCGCGCCTTTTTTACCTGTTTTTGAATATTCAGTTCTTTCCGGAAAAGTGGCGACGATAAATTCCACTCGTCCGATGGCAATTTACCAGGGGCGCCAATCCATGTTGCCTGCCAGTCGCTTTCATGCAGAAATCCCATTTCCCAACGGGCGACCGGGCTCCAGCCCGTAGTTTTACCATTTTGATCCCATATCTGAACTTTCCAGTAAACTGCCATTCGCGATTCCAGTGGTTTTCCACCGTATTCAATTTGCACTGATTGGTCAGACTCAATTTTCCCGGAATCCCAGAGATCAGGAGTTTCGTTTTGTAATAATTCTTCTTTTGTGGCGGCCATAATCCGATAGGCAGTTTGGGTTGATCCCTTTGTTTTGCTCTTCATTATCCATGAAAGACGGGGCGAACACTCGTCGATTCCCAACGGATTTTCAAGGTACTCGCAACGAAGATCGGTCACCCTGGTTATATCACCGAGGGGCTGACATGAATAAAAAAACAGAGTGAACAATAAAACACATCCAATCTTAAATTCAACTTCTGATACTCGCTTCATAATTTATTTTCAAACCAGGTTTATATAATACCGCAACAAAAAAAACAGGTTACCGTTTTTGAAATGGCCGGGTTCCTGAATCACAAACCAATCCATTCGTTTTCTTTTCCTTCGACAGGAGTAGCCAGTTATTCATCCTGACTTTTAATTATTTCCAGATAACGCGCCATCCAATATGGCCAGA
>CAYWBV010000306.1:3595-5237 GCA_964455785.1 uncultured Maribellus sp. | reverse complement strand
AAAGCCATAAAATTATCGGAAATATTCAAAGCTATGTGAAAGAAGCCCCTGATTTAACGGGCCGTTTAGAAAGTGTTCTTTTTGAATTAAAAGATATTTTGGATGAAGCCGAATCGTTTGCTGAAACTATTGAACATGAACCGGCCCGGATTGAACGGGTTAACGACCGGTTAAACCAGATTTATACGCTTCTGCAGAAACATCATGTTTCGGGCGTAGCTGAATTGATTGAACTGCGCTGTTCTTTTGAAGAAAAAATCAGTCAGGCAACCGGTTATGAAGAAGAAATTACAGCGCTGAAAAAAGAACTTTCGGATGTACTTTTGTTTTTGGAAAAACAGGCCGAAGAACTTACCGGTATCCGAAAAAAAGCATTTAAGTCCATTGAAAATTCAGTTGTCGCCGACTTACAACAGTTGGGAATGACAAAATCAAAGTTTAGTGTGGTTTATCAGCCGCTTGAAAAACTTGGACCAAATGGAAAAGATGCGGTCTCATTTCATTTCAGCGCCAACACCGATGCCGAACCTGCCGAAATTTCGAAGATCGCTTCCGGCGGCGAAATGTCGCGGCTGATGTTAGCCATCAAAAATATTTTGCGGATATCGAAAGCGCTCCCCACGATCATTTTTGATGAAATTGACTCGGGTGTTTCCGGCGAAATTGCAGTAAAAATGGGGAATATCCTGAAATCGTTTGCTCAGACAACACAAATCATCAACATTACCCACTTACCGCAGATTGCTGCCAGGGGCGACGCCCATTTTATGGTTTATAAATCGGAGAAGGATGGTAAAACCTATACTTCCATCCGCCAGTTGGCAGAGCAGGAACGTGTGGAAGAACTTGCTAAAATGGTCAGCGGCGAAAGTGTAACGGAATCAACGCTTAAAACAGCGCATGAGCTATTAAATCTCTAACCTGTTTCTTTTCCCGGTAACTCTGGAATTGTTTTTTTGATGTATTGATCGACAAATTAGTTTTTATTTAATTTTTCCGAAATTAAAACCGAAGACTCAAAACCTAAATAATGAATATTAAGTTTTTTCTTTTGGCAGCTTCCGCCTTTGTTTTGACGGCCTGTTCAACACCACAAAAAGAAAATATCCGGCAACCCAACTTTATTGTTTTTATTGCCGACGATGCCGCATGGAATGATTGTGGGCCTTACGGAAACGATAAAATAAAAACGCCGAACATAAACAGGCTGGCAGACGAAGGGATAGTTTTTGATAACGCATTTCTGACCACCAGCTCCTGCAGTCCCAGCCGTTGCAGTATTTTAACCGGCAGGTACCCGCATAGTACAGGTGCGCAGGAACTTCACATGCCTCTCCCGGCCGATCAGGTGTTGTTTGCCGGAGAACTTCAAAAGGCTGGTTATTACACGGCGGTTGCCGGCAAGTATCATATCGGTCCCGTTCGTGCTGAGTTCGACACGATATACGGCGGCGGTCCCAGCGGTTGCGAAAATTGGGTAAAAGCCCTGCAGGAACGCCCCGTTGACAAACCGTTTTTCCTTTGGCTGGCTGCCATGGACCCTCACCGGAAGTATGAACCCAATGCCATTCCTGAACCACACAGTCCGGGTGATGTTTTGGTTCCTCCGTTCCTGCCCGATGCCGACTCCACAAGAAAAGAT
>CAYWBV010000306.1:0-3495 GCA_964455785.1 uncultured Maribellus sp. | reverse complement strand
ACCGACTGTTCATGTTTCCAGTCGTCCACAAGCTGGTCGTTTCCGGAGAGCAGAATTTCAGGAACTTTCATCCCTTTGTATTCAGCCGGACGGGTGTAAACCGGAGGACTTAAAAGATTGTCCTGGAATGAGTCGGTAAGTGCAGAGGTTTCGTCGGAAAGAACGCCCGGAAGCAAACGGATGACACTGTCGGCAATAATTGCAGCGGCCAGTTCTCCACCTGTCAATACATAGTCGCCCACCGAGATTTCCCTGGTGATGTAGTAATCCCTGATTCGTTGATCCACTCCCTTGTAATGTCCGCAAAGAATCATGATGTTGTTTTTCATCGAGAGAAGATTGGCTTCTCTTTGGTTAAAAAGTTGTCCGTCGGGTGTGGTGAAGATAATCTCATCATAATCCCGCTCTTTTTTTAGCGTTTCAATGGCTTTTTCAATGGGTTGGATAGCCATCACCATCCCGGCGCCCTTACTGAACGAATAATCATCAACACGGCGGTGTTTGTCTTCCGAAAAATCACGGAGGTTGTGAACGTAAACTTCAACCAGCCCTTTTTCTTTTGCTCTTTTGATGATGGAATAGTTCAACGGGCTCTCCAGTATTTCAGGTAAAACAGTAATGATATCGATCCTCATTTTCCGATTTTTTCGCAAAGGTAAAGATTAAACCCAAAATAGTTTTCAGGAGAAATTGTTTTGATGAGTAATTTGTATTGGTAGCGATTAATGGCTAAAAAAGAAGCTTTTCGGTCATTTTGTCTCCGATAATATATTAAACAAGACATTGTGTCGTATTATTTCGCCCGGAAACGAAAATTTTGTCCGGTAATTTGAAGTGGAACAGGAATTGAAAACAGAGAATCAGATTTGAAAATTTAAAAACAATTTAAATAAAAGGAGGAAAAGTCATGAACTTAGTAAGATTTCAAAGCCCACGTTATTCGGTAAATCGTAATTTAGTTGACGAACTGTTTAACAACTTTTTAAGAAACGATTATCACGAAAATTATTTGGCAAACTGCGGAAACCAGCCGGCCACCAATGTGTTCGAAACAGAAAAGGAATTCAGGATTGAGCTGTTGCTTCCTGGTTTTACCAAAGAAGATGTTCAGTTGAATTACCAGAAAAATCTGCTGACCATAAAAGTTGATAAGGAAGTGTCGAAAGAAAACCAGGCGGAAGAATACAAATATGCCCGCCGCGAGTTTGGCATCTTTAACTTTGAAAAAACATTCAAAGTACCCGAAACCGTTGATACAGAAAACATCGGCGCAAAGTTTGAAAACGGTATTTTACACGTAACACTTCCCAAAAAAGAAGAAGCAGTGGAAAAAAATCCGGTAGAAATTAAAATTCTGTAATGATTTGGAAGTTGAGGAAAGGTAGTTTTAAGCCTGTTCGTTTCTGCGGACAGGCTTTTTTTTATGCAGACCGCTGAGCAACTGCAAGGATATTTTTTTGTTCATTCATTTTTTTGCCATTTGAAGTTAAGCGTTAATTTTACCCTTGGATAGCTGAAAACGAAATTGAACGGTCAGACAGAATCAGAAAAAGAAAAAACAATCGGGAACCAAGAACTTAAATCATACGGATATGCTCGAAAAATTAAAAGAACAGGTGTTGCAGGCCAATCTGGATTTGGTAAAACATGGCCTCGTTATTTTTACCTGGGGGAATGTGAGCGGTATTGACCGCGACAAAGGTTTTGTGGTGATTAAACCCAGCGGTGTCGCGTACCATAAAATGAAACCCAAAGACATGGTAGTGCTCAACCTGTATGGCCAGGTGATGGAAGGTACGTTAAAACCTTCGAGCGACGCGCCAACACACCTGGTTTTGTACCGGCAGTTTCTTACCATTGGCGGCATAGTTCATACCCACTCCGAATGGGCTACCTCGTGGGCCCAGGCCGGGAAAGCGATTCCCGCTATCGGGACCACCCATGCCGACTATTTTTATGGCGAAATACCCTGTACGCGTAAAATGACAAAGGCGGAAATTGACGGGGAATATGAACTGGAAACAGGGAAGGTAATTGTGGAAACATTTAAGGATTTGAACCCGGAACAGGTTCCCGGAGTTTTGGTGAACAACCACGGACCGTTTACCTGGGGAACCGACGCTGATAACGCCGTTCACAATGCAGTTGTCCTCGAAGAAGTTTCCAAAATGGCTTTCCGTTCTTTTGTATTAAATCCCGAAACAAGGATGGACAAGGAATTGCTTGATAAACACTTTCTCCGGAAACATGGAAAAAATGCCTACTACGGACAATAATTTATCAGAATCGGGCACAATCAGATAAATCTTTCGCTGCCACAATTACTACTTTTAGGAGAATTTTATTTTAAAATCAACAGTAAAAAGAATCATCAGCAGAAACCAAATTAAAATCAATAAAATGAATACAAAATATACTATTGGCCTCGATTACGGAACCGATTCGGTCCGGTCGTTAATTGTGAATGTGGAAACCGGCGAAGAGGTGGCCAGCGCCGTTTACAACTACCCCCGCTGGAAAAAAGGGATGTATTGCGATGCGCCCAACAACAGGTTCCGCCAGCATCCGAAAGATTACCTCGAGGGTCTCGAATATACTGTTACCGAAGCGTTGAAACAGGCGCCTGCCGGAGTCGCCGAAAATGTGGTTGGCATCTCTGTGGATACCACCGGCTCCACTCCCGTAGCCGTTGACGAAAAAGGCGTTCCCCTGTCGCTGACTGCCGGATTCGAGGAAAATCCAAACGCTATGTTTGTGTTGTGGAAAGACCATACCGCTGTGAAGGAAGCGGATGAAATTAACCAACTGGCGAAAAAATGGGAAATCGATTTTACCCGGTTTGAGGGTGGAATTTATTCTTCGGAATGGTTCTGGGCAAAACTGCTGCACGTGATTCGCGAAGATGCCGGGGTTTTCCGTGCAGCGTATTCGTGGGTGGAACACTGCGACTGGATTCCGGCCATTTTAACCGGAAATACCAACCCGAAAACGTTAAAACGCAGCCGTTGCGCCGCCGGTCACAAGGCGATGTGGCACGAGGCTTTTGAAGGCCTGCCTTCCGAAGAGTTTCTGGTGGCGCTCGACCCGCTGCTGAGTGGCTTGCGCGACCGTTTGTACAAGGAAACATTTACCTGCGACGTTTCTGCCGGGAAATTAACCCCGGAATGGGCCAAAAAACTGGGCCTTTCGCCCGACGTGGTGGTGGGAGTGGGCGCCTTTGACGCGCATCTCGGGGCGGTAGGCGCCGAAATTGAACCCTACTATGTTTCGAAGGTGATGGGAACATCGACCTGCGATATGCTGATTGCCCCGATGGAAGAAGTGGGCGACAAACTGGTGAATGGAATTTGCGGACAGGTGGACGGCTCCATCGTCCCCGGAATGCTGGGACTCGAAGCCGGACAATCGGCTTTCGGCGATATTTATGCGTGGTTCAAACGGGTGCTGGAATGGCCGTTACAAAATATTCTTGCTGAAACCCAACTGGTGGACGAA
>CAYWBV010000305.1:0-5244 GCA_964455785.1 uncultured Maribellus sp. | reverse complement strand
CTGGAAGCCATGGAAAATCCTGCGGAGGTGATTGACTCGGCGGCAATCTCGCTGGTGGTTCGCACCATTCAGTTGCCCATCAAAAATAACCTGTTCAAACTGGCAACGGCGCTGGGCGTTATGGACCGCGGCACCACCGGATGGATGAAAATGCGGTCGGAAGTGGCCGCAATCCGGATCGGGCCGGTTTCACTGGTTACCATTCCCGGCGAAATCTATCCTGAAATCGTCAACGGAGGAGTGGAAGCTCCCGAAGAAAACGATTACAACATGGAACCGGTAGAAGTACCGGCGGTTCGCGAGTTGATGCCCGGAAAATACAAGTTTGTACTGGGATTGGCCAACGACGAAATCGGGTATATCATCCCGAAAAGCCAGTGGGACGTAAAAGCGCCGTTCGCATACGGCCGCGACAAAGCCCCTTACGGAGAAGAAAACTCGCTTGGGCCCGATACCGCGCCGTTATTGCACAAAGAGTTAAAGGAAATGTTAGGGGAATTGGGTGAATAGTCAGAAGTTGGAAGAGAGAAGTCAGGAGACGGAATAATGAAGCTGTTGTTTTACAGATTGAAGTGTGCAGGGGGGCCGGAAGCGCTCAATCTTTTATTCTATCTCGATTGGTAAACTGTTGCAGCGTAAAAAGTTTCTGCGTTATCTGCGTCTTCTTTGCGTTCTCTGCGGTAAAAAAAGACGGAACCCGAAAATGGTGGGTGTGTTTCATAAACGATTTATACAATTCAAAAACCTGATGAAAAAGAAATATCAATTCAAACGTATTCTGAAAGCACTGCTGCTGGTTTTTCTGGTGTTTGTCCTGCTGATGATCACTCCACGCATAATCGGAATCGTGTTTCCCGAAAAACTTCCGGTAGGTTATTATTTTGAAACGCTGGATTATCTCGCCGTTGGCGTTGGTTTGGAAAAGCTGGCCGATCTGACGCCCGAAATCCATGAAACCATCGAAGAAATAAAAGATGTGGAATACAAAAATATAGACGGTAAATCGCTGCAGATCGATTTTTACAGGCCCAAAAACAGGGCAGGGGAGTTGCCGCTGCTGCTGTTTATTCACGGAGGCGGCTGGAAGGGCGGAGAACGTTCGGATTATTTGGTTTACCTCGTCGATTTTGCAAAAAAAGGGTATATCACGGCAACCGTATCGTACCGGCTGAAACGTGACAGCATTTATCCGGCGTGTGTAGAAGATGTTTCGGACGCCGTGGACTGGCTCCTGAACAACGGCGAAAAGTATGGCTACGATCCAAACAGTATCGCGCTGATCGGCGGTTCTGCGGGGGCGCATTTGGCCATGCTG
Organism: uncultured Maribellus sp.; assembly: GCA_964455785.1. GTDB lineage: Bacteria > Bacteroidota > Bacteroidia > Bacteroidales > Prolixibacteraceae > Draconibacterium. The sequence goes on along the minus strand of CAYWBV010000305.1, from coordinate 3,929 downwards.
GCCGGCTACGGATGGAAGAATCCGACGAAACAAAACGATAGTACCACAACGTTTCGCCGGGTGAAAGCGGTAGTCGATATTTACGGCCCGGTGGATTTGACCACCGAATATGCCCGTACACAACCTTTAGTGACCGGGTTTATCGGTCATCCGTTCGGCGATAAGCCGGAACTTTACCGCGAGGCGTCTCCCATCAGTTATCTGGAAAAAAACATCCCGCCAACGTTAATTCTCCAGGGGACGGCCGACAACCTAGTCCCCGCAAGCCAGTCCGACACGCTAAAAGCCCGCCTCGATGCGCTTGGCGTTCCCAACGAATACTACCGTTTCCCGGGGTGGCCGCACACGATGGACATTGTACAGCGTGTAAACGACGTTTCGCAACAGAAAATGGAAGCTTTTTTTGAAAAATACCTGAAATAAACCATGGCGAAACCATCCTGCAAAGCCGGTTATCAATTCAACCAGATGATTTAGCGGTAAAATACAGGTTAACGGTCATCTTCCGATATAAATAATCACGATTGTCGGGTTAGTTTTGAAAAGATTCCTTGCTTCGCTGCGGAATGACAGATTTTTTATGATGGTTGTTATCGGGAAGGAGTGGAATGGCCTCGTCTAAGACGAGGCCATTCCACTCCTTCCCGATAACTATACAAAATCTTATTCGCTGTCATTCTGAACGGAATAAAATGAAGTGAAGAATCTTTTTTTCGAAATCCTTTTTTACCGAACACCAATGATAAAACATATATTTCAGCAACGTAAGTCTTTATCTCAATACCACCAGCCATTTTCTTACCGATTTCAGGAATAATCTGATAAAGAATAATACTTATTTAAAATATATTTTAGCTCATCTCAAAACAATTGGAGTTCATCTAAAAGATATTTGAGTTCATCTAAAAAATGTTAGAACTTATCTAAAAGGTATTCGGGTTCATCTAAAATATATTAGAATTCATCTCAAATATGTTAGGACTAATCTCAAAAAAATTAGAATTTATCTCAATAGTTTTAGAACTTATCTCAAATAAATTAAAGTTCATCTAAAAGATATTAGAATTTATCTCAAATAGTTTAGGATATATCTGAAAGATATTATAAGAAATTTGATTTTTAAGAAAATTTGTTTTAATTTGCTGAAACAGAGGTTTCAGAGTAAATAAACTGATATTTTAAAACCAATTGTTATGACAAACCGGGAACAAAGCCTCCTGAATATGTATTACACGCTGAAGGAATATCTTCAGGTTAATTCCGCGTCGGCAAACCTGCTTCCCAACTACGGGAATATTTCAACTGATTTTTTCGGAGCTATTCCGCAGATACAAAAACTCTCGCAGCAACAAGAAACAGGAAGGGCGGGCATTGCCGAATATAAAAACGAACTGAGAAAGAAACTGGTGATATTCACCGCCGATTATGCGCGAAAGCTGACAGCCTTTGCGTTGTTTACCAACAACACGGTGCTGGCGGCCGAAGTGAAGGTTTCGGAAGGGCGCCTGAAACAACTGTCCGGTTTTGCCGTGGGCAATTATGCGCAAATGGTGTACGACAGGGCGCAAACGATGCTCGGGCAGCTTGCGGCCTACGGAATTACTGCCGGAACACAGACTACGCTGGCCGGAGCGATTGCGGAATTTAATCATTTTATGGGAAGGCCTGGTTTGAGCCGTGCCGAAAGCAGCGAAACGACACGCCAACTGAAAGTTGCTTTTCAATCGGTCAACAAAATTTTAACGAAACTGGATGCAGCGGTTGAGGTGGTAAGGCATACCGATCCTAATTTTTATAACGGGTACCGCAGCGCCCGGAAAGTGATTCCTTCGGGGAATGGATCGCTGGCGGCAAAAGTGCAGGTTACCGGCGCCGATACCGGGAACCCTGTCGCGGGCGTTACCGTTTCGTTTTTTGCCGACGAGATGGGCAACACACCCGTTCTGACCAAAAAAACGGCCAGGCTGGGCGGCTTTAAAGTAAAAAAGATGAAGGCGGGGGTGTATCAACTTACGCTCAGCAAACCCGGATACGCCGGTCAAACGGCAACTCTGGCGGTGGCCGACGGCGAAATGAGTGTTTTGAATGTACAAATGTCAAAAAACTGAACCCGGAAACAACTTCGCCGGGGCGGCAACAGGGTCGGGCAGGCCCGCCTGACGCAGTCGGGCAGGTACAAAGCCGTTTATTCGCCGGCCCCGGGGTTCTCGCTGATCATTTTTAGCGCCTCCGTAACAAGAATATCGCCGGTAAGTTCGCCCAGCGACGTGCGGCTGATGTAATTATACCGTTCGAAACTGTTAAAATCCTCTTTGGTGAGCATGTAGCCAAACGCATCGTTGGTAAGGCCGAAAAGGAACGGCTGTTTGGTTTTCATATTCCGTTTCAGGTAAAACCCGATGTTGGGCAGCGCCTCACCGGGAATGGTAAGCACCTGCGCTTCCCCGATGTTCAGCAAATTCATCCGGGTCGAAATTGTAGTGAAATCGTCGTTCTGTCGCGATTTGCCTAACAGGGGCGAATTTTTAAAAACAAACCGCATGGCTTCCGATTCCACCGGAAACTGAATGGTTTTCGAAACGCAGTAAATCTCGGGATTTTCCTGAACAGGCGCCGGTTCGATAATCCGCAGCGCTTCGTCGGCCAGCAGGTTCCCGATGCGGACACATTCGTCCCAGTCGTTGGCTTCCTGTCCGTTTTCACGTCGGGTGTCGGCAGTCACCATACCTCCCTGGGCGCTGTTCATAAACAGGGCAATCCCGCCGGCTTTCGCCTCAATACGTTCGTATAGCGGCCCGCATAAATCGGGGCTCATGGTTTTTCGGGCGGTACCCAGTATTTCGGGGTGCGTGGCGTAGTTCACCAGCGTAGCAATGGTTTTTCCTGAAGGCGAAATACACTGGATTACCCCGCAACGCGGATCATACAGCCTTTCGGCGTAGTAGTTGTAGGCGATTTTCCCCTTGGCTTCGCCCACCGCGGTTTTCAGAGAGGCGGGTTCCAGTTTCGAAACGGCTTCGTTTACCGCGTCGGCAATTTGGGTAACACACCAGTCGAGATAGTTGAGGTCGGCGCCGGTATTCCCGTTCTCGTCGGGAAACGCATACGCGTCAGGGGCGCTGTGGGTGTGGGTAACGCCAATCAGAACATTTTCCGGAGGAATCGTTTTGATGAGGGCACGCGAACGGTCGCCCAGGGAAGCGGGCCAGCCGAGGTTGTCGATGCTGACAATGGCGATGCGCGTTTCGCCTTTCTCCAACACCAGCGCGCGGACAAACAAGTCGCCTTTTCTGCCCGTGGGTTGTACCGGCGTTCCCATTCCCCCTGAAATCGGGATGAGGGTTTCGGGCGTGATAACCCGTAGCGCCGCGCCCGCTTTTAATGTTTGCGCATTGATACCGGCAATGGAAAACAGTATCAGCGTTATTCCTAAAAATATTTTGATCATGGCACTGGCTTTTATTCGTTTGCCTGAAGTATTTTATCGGGTGTAGTCAGAAACATCCGCGTACTTTGTGTGTAATCGCCTCCCAGAGGGGCTTCGTATTTCAGATCGACATAAAACGCCCTGAACCCCGAAGCCGGAAGTTCTATCTCAACGCCAAATTTTTCCTGATTCTTTTTGCCCAGGCTTTTCTCCGTCCATTTCTCATCCCTGAAATCGCGGTCGCTGGAGTCGGCGCTCCACAGAATGGCGTCCTTCAGGATATCGGCAGTCGCCTTTATCGTGAGGGTAACTTTCCCGTTTTTTTCGGAACCCGAATAATCGCAAACAGGATATTTACTATCGGTGATAGTGGCGGCGAAAAATGCGCTCAACGTAGCAAACGCCTTTTGTTTATCGCCCAGGTTGTGCCCGGCATTGGGCACGTAGCAGATGTGGTTGTCACCCGGAATACTGTCGATGTAGTTTTTGATGGCGTCAACCG
>CAYWBV010000304.1:2315-5267 GCA_964455785.1 uncultured Maribellus sp. | reverse complement strand
AAATATTTCACTAATATAATTTGAGAATTATGAAGACCAGGAAGATTGAATTAGATGTTGATTTTATAGGTACACAGCCATCAAAATTGACGAAAGAAGAAGAAAAAATGATTAGTGATTATATCCGTTCACACAAAGTAAAAATGAGAAGAAACAAGTCCAAAGATAAAGTGGACGTATAAGTACTAACCGTCAACAGAGCGCAAATGTTATTACCAGTTGTGGAAAATTGAGAGACCAGAAAATGATGTATGAAACGAATCCCGATTAAATCGGGATGAGTTCCATCGGGTGAGAAAGTTTAACAATGAGAGAAAGTTCAACCGCCAGTTATTCAGCAGCTTTGAAATTTTGTACAGATGAAAATTCAATTGATAAGGAGCGCAACGATATTGCTTCAGTATTCAGGTCAAAGAATATTAATCGACCCCTGTTTTGCAGATAAATTCAGTATGCCTTCTTTCGCGGGTAAATCGAAAAATCCGCTGGTCGGGTTACCCTTTCCGCCGGCAGAAATAATGAAGGACATTGATGTGGTGTTGGTATCGCACCTTCATTCCGATCATTTTGACAAAACAGCGCAAAACTTTATTTCAAAGTCAATTCCCGTTTTGTGTCAGCCAGAAGATAAATCCGGTATTCAAAACATGGGATTCAAAAATGTTTGTCCGGTTTCCGGTAATTATAAATTGGGTGATATCAAAATAACCAGGATTGAGGGGAAACATGGCGAAGGTGAAGTTTTGAAGGAAATGGGGACTACATCGGGTTTTGTTTTTAGCGCCCATGATGAAGCCGGTTTATATTGGGCCGGAGATACGGTTCTTTTTGATAAAGTTACAGAAGTGCTTCAGAATTTGAAACCCAAAATAGTTGTGACTCATTCGTGCGGAGCTGTTTGGGGCGATAATGTGAAAATTGTAATGGACGAAGTACAAACGGTGGAAGTATGTAAAATGCTTCCGGAAAGTATAGTTGTTGCCACCCATTTGGATTCATTTGATCATGCCACCGTAACAAGGAAACAATTACGGGCTTTCGCTGATAAAAATAACATCGGCAGGCAGCAATTGATTATTCCGAATGATGGGGACGAATTTGTTTATAAAAAGTCACTGTTGTCCGGTTAAAAAGTAATATAAAGAAAAGATTCTTCACTTCATTTCATTCCGATGCGAAGCGAGCCCGCCTGCCAGACTCGTTCTGGCGGGAATGACGCAGTCGGGCAGGGAATCGTATAAAATAAATCCCGACGATTACAGTTTTCCTGAAATGATTTTTACGTTTTCGAGGTTACGTTTAAAAAAGAAATGGGGCGTTTCGCCTGCAATCGACTTAAAATCTTTGATAAAGTGGGCCTGATCGAAATAATGCCCTTCAAAAACCAGGTTTTGAAAATCGATGGCGTTTTGGTTTTTAATTTTGCCCCACAAATAGTTTACCCTGACAATGCGGGTGAGCGTTTTGGGGTTTATCCCGACACGTTTTACGAATTGCCGCCTGAAATTTCGTTCGCTTGTGGTAATCGGTTTTAGAATTTCGCAAAGCGGGGTTGTCGCTCCGTTATCGATGATGTTGTTGTAAACGGTGTCTATTTCGTCGGGCTCGTAACTGCCGCTGGTTTCCGAATCCAGAAAACGATAAAAAGTATCTATTTTTTTCCTGTCGTCCGGTTGCTGCTGCATTTTTTCCCATACCGGCATAAACCTGTCGCTTAAAGGAATATAAAAGTTAGTGGTTGGAGGGTACATGCGAATCCCGAAAACTTTCGACAGTACCGGCGATTTGCAGGATACAATCAGCGAACTGATGTTGTTATCTACCCGCAGAAGAATGGAGTGGTATAAAATTGGGGCGATAAAAAACGGCGGCACCACCCATTCTTTTTGCCTCAAAATGGTGACTTGCCCGGTGAAGTTAAAAACAAAAGAGGAATCGCCGCGTGGAATGTGTCTGTCAGTTACATTCATCTCGCCGTTGGAATGGATGGTTTCCATTTGGTTAATCAGCCATTTATACTTTTTCTCGGGTGAGAAATAGTTCACCTTCATGGTTTCGATTTTCTGTTTGCAGGAACAGGCGCCTGTTGCGAGCTACTAACTGATCTGAATTTTTGCATGTGTTAATCAGGTGTTATTCAATCCCGAGTATCCTGTTTTCTTCCCTTCCAAACGCCTTGATTTCAATTTTTTTATCCGAGAGAATAATTTCAGCAAAAGTATTTTCGTTTTCGGTTTCCACCATCCCTTTCAGGTTTACAAAATGGATTCCGTGCTGAAAAGCGTAATTCCCGGCATGGTTGTGGCCGTTCAGCCAAAGTTTTACATTACTGTATTTTTGTAACAGTGTCAGCACTTCTTCCGAGTTCCAGAGGGCGTGCGCCTCAAACGGGAGGAGTGGGTAGTGGCAGAAAATGGCCACTTTTTTCTTTTTTGTTTCGGCCTGTTGCAGTTGTTTTTCCAGCCAGACTAATTGATCGGTTCCGATTCCGCCGTTCCATTCGTGATAATTGGGTTGGTTTTCCGTTTTTAGCCGCCGGGTTATTTCTTCGGCCTGCCGCACAATTGCCGGATTATTCGAGTTGAATGTGATTTCATTTCCGTCGAGAAAAACAAACAGCCATCCTTTTTTGGTGAAAGAATACCAGGTTTGGGTGAGGTTGAGTTTCTCCGGAACTTTTTCAAGGAATTCTTTTTGAACTTCCAGATCGTGGTTGCCAATCACCTGGAAAACCTCCTTTTCCGACGTTGCCAGAACGGTATTGATGGGATCGAAACTGCTAAAGTCGCGGTCGATTAAATCGCCCAGCCCAACAACAAAACTGATGTTTTTGTTTTGGTTGAATTGCCGGATACACTCGCCGAGTTTGGTTTTCGAGTTCCGGTAGAACCGGTTTCCCGCAGTTTCGCAGTCGCAGTACTGGCAATCGGCAAACACGCCAAACTGAACCTG
>CAYWBV010000304.1:0-2215 GCA_964455785.1 uncultured Maribellus sp. | reverse complement strand
CCGCAGTTTCGCAGTCGCAGTACTGGCAATCGGCAAACACGCCAAACTGAACCTGTGAAACCGATGTATAACAGATATTCATCAGAATAAAATTAAGGAAGACAAAGCTGATAATTTTGAATTTCATTTTATTAAGTAATTGAACCTACAAAAATAAAAATAAGGGTGATTTAACTGACGTATAAAGATATTATCTTTGACGTAAAGTAAAAAAATGAGGGAATGGATTCCAAGCTAACATTACATTTCGACAGCGATGTCATTGAAAAGGCCAAGGCATTTGCTGAATCCAGGGGAATCAGCCTGTCGCGGCTCACCGAATATTTGTACCGGCAGGTTACTTCGGGGAACTACATTTCGATTGCCGATTTTCCGATTGCCGATTGGGTAAACCAGGTTGCCGAAGGAGAAGCAACTTATAAACGCCGCACCCGGAAAAGTACAAAAGATGAATTTTATGGCTCGCGGAAATGAGAATTTTTGTCGATGCCAACATTATTGTAGCCACCCTGAATCGCGAATATCCGCTGTTTAACTGGTCGGCGCGGGTGCTGAGCCTGAACGGAAGGAAGAACATCAGTCTTTTTACTTCGCCGTTGTGTCTTGCGATTGCTTTTTATTTTGCCACAAAAAAGAGTGGTGAAACGGCTGCAAAAAAGAAAATTGAGCTGCTTTGCAGGAACATTGGCATTTCAACCATTGACCAAAAAATTACAGAAAAGGCGGTAAGGAATCAGAAGATCAATGATTTTGAAGATGGATTACAATATTATTCGGCGCTGGCCCAAAAGTGTGATATCATTGTTACCGAAGATTCACACGATTTTTATTTCAGCGAAATTGAAGTTTTGGGTTGTGAAGCGCTGCTGAAACGCCTGAGCGATGAAAAAAAGCAGGAATAACCCGCTTTACACATAAATCATTTTCCGTGTCATTCCTCCGTCAACGATAAAATTCTGCCCGGTGATAAAACTATTTTCCGGGTTAAGCAGGAACAAAACCAGGTTCGAAATGTCGGTAGCAACCCCAACACGGCCAACCGGATGTTGCAGGTGATCGGCTTCGGAGAGTCCAATTTGTTTGGCGTTTGACTTTTTCTTCACCGCCGAAACATCAATCCATCCGGGGCTGATACAATTCACCCTGATTTCGGGCCCGAGGCTTACGGCCAACGCGTGTGTGAGCGCAAAAATCCCCCCTTTGCTGGCCGAGTACGATTCGGTGTCAGGCTCCGACTGAAAAGCGCGGGTTGAGCAGAGGTTCACAATACTTCCGTTTGTTTTTTTCAGGAACGGGGCGGCATGTTTTGCACACAAAAACGCGCCGGTGAGGTTGGTGCCCATCACCCGGTTCCATTCTTCGAGGGTCAGTTCGGTTACGGGTTTGTGAATCATAATCGCCGCGTTGTTCACTAACCCCGAAATGTTTCCGAAATGTCTGGCAGAAGCAGAAATCGATTGTTGAACGCTCGTTTCATCCGAAACATCGGTTTTAAAAAACGCAACGTTGTTCAATCCGGCTTCCGCCTGAAACTCTTCGATAGCCTCTTCATCCGTTTCGAAAACCGAAACCTGGTAGCCGTGTTTTTGTAACTCCAGCGCGGTAACTTTCCCGATTCCCTGCGCTCCGCCGGTGACGATGATGTTTTTATTCATTGGTATTTTATTCTTTTCTGAAAACAGTTCGTAAAGTTAAGCCGCTGCCGCAACGGTTGTATCGTCTCGCCCGATCTTTTTCTGTTAAAAATAAGGTCGGTGAACATGGAGTCTGGCTGGTTACTAAGGTTAAAAACGGGAATAAGGTTTACCCGAAATACACTTCATCTGTTTTGTGTTTGCGGTTCTATCCTACTGCCAAACCTCCGGTGCTTATTTGTTTTCGTCACATTAAAGCCTATTTTTTGGGGTATCCAATCAGAAAAACAAGAACGTTGGCAAACGGGGAGAGATTCCTCAGTCGCTGCACTCCTTCGGAATGACAACGCGCTTGTCAAAAAGTGAGAGGCCGGGGGCGGCGCAGCCGCCCCCGGCCTCTCTTTCACGTTCCACAAACCTGTCATTCCGATGCGAAGCGAGGAATCTCACAAAATTAACCGGACACCAATGCTCATCAATACCCCATCATAATGGGATTAAAACCCGTTCTGATGTGCCAAACATCAAAATGTAAACCTACAAAGCCCGACTACACGTGTGGACGGCGAAAATGTAAACCT
>CAYWBV010000303.1:0-5270 GCA_964455785.1 uncultured Maribellus sp. | reverse complement strand
GTAATTCAAAGACCGCGTCAACTGTTTTAAACTCCTCGTCAAACCCTTCAAACATTCCGTGCGGGTTTGGGTGTTTCAACAATCTACTTTTGACTTTAAACTGTCAGCGGTGTTCCTTCCGGGCGCTGATGTTTCCACCGGCGGTGCGACCAAAGGTAATATTCCGGCTCTGCACGGATAATCTCTTCCATTTTGTGTACATACCGCAAAAGGATTTCGTTGGGGCCCAGTTCCCGCGGATTTTCAACCAGCGGAATAAAGTTGATCTCGTATTTTCCCCTTCCGGTTTTACGCGTGTGATGGAAAAAAACCGGTTGGTTGGTTTTGATGGCAATTTTTTCAGGACCGGTAAAAAAGGGCGCCTCGCGGTTCAGAAAAATGGTCCAGAATTTTGAAGATGCGGGCGGCGTTTGGTCGGCGCCTAACCAGAGCGCAACCGGGTTCCCGATGCGGTTCAGTTCGATAATGGTACGCGCCGATTTATGCACGGGGACACACATTCCGCCCCACCGCGTCCGGTACTTTACCAGAAATTTTTCAAAAGCCTGGTTTCCGCGGATGGGGTCGTAAATCATTAACCCGGTATAGTTTGTTTCTCTTTGTGTAAAACTGCCCCATTCCCAGTTGTTGTGGTGCATGGCCAAAATCACAATGTTAATACCCTTGTGGTAACATTCGTTTACCAGATCCATTCCCTTAATCGCCACCCGTTTTTTTATCTGCTTTTCAGTGATGCTGTAGGCTTTTATGGTTTCCACAAAAACATCGGCAAAGTGGCGGTAAAACCGGTTGGTAATTTTACTGATTTCGGCTTCCGGTTTTTCGGGGAAAGCAAATTTCAGGTTTTCGGTAATTACCCGGTACCTGTATTTTACAACGAAACGAAGAATCAGATAAAAAAAGTCGGAGATACCGAATAAAATCCAAAAGGGCAGCCACGAAAGGGCAATCAGTAAAGCAACCAGCAGATGATTGAAAATTTTTTTCAGTAACCCTTCGCGGTAACGTTTGTCCGTTTTTGCCAGTTCTTTATCCATTGTTTTTGTTCTGTCGGTTTTTTGTTAGCCCAGAAGCGGCATGCCTTCCGGTCGTTTGTGTTTCCACCGTTTGTGCGACCAAAGATAATATTCCGGTTTTTCACGGATGATCTCTTCCATCTTCGCGATGTATTTTTTTATAATTTCCACTTCGTCCACCTCTTTCGGATTTTCAAAAAGCAGTTCGAAACTGGTTTGGTAATGCCCGCGGCTTACTTTTTCAATTTTCTGAAAAAAAACAGGATGGTTAAACCGCCGCGAAAGAGATGCCGGTCCGGGATAGAACATGGCGTCCTGGTTCAAAAACTGTATCCAGAATTTGTGAAATTCAGGAGGAGTCTGGTCGCCGGCCAGCCACGACAAAACCAGTTCGTTGTTTTGCCCGGCTTTTAAAAGCCTTCGCAGAACATGTGCATTCGCCACCATTTCGGCGCCTTGTTTTTCGCGGGTTTTATTCATATACACATCAAAAAGGGCGTTGTGCAGCGGTTTGTAAACCCCGAGCACGGTATGGCGTAAAGCCAGCGGCAAACAGTTGCACCACTCCCAGTTGTTGTAGTGCATGGTAAGTAAAACCACACTTCGGCCTTCGTCGAAAAAACGGTTGATGACTTCGGGGTTTTTGATCACCATTCTTTCCCTGAAATCTTTTTCGTCCATTTCGCGCATTTTGATGGTTTCGAGGGTGAGATCGCTAAAGTGCCTGAAAAACTTCCGGGTAATAACTTTTATCTCCTTTTTGGTTTTTTCGGGGAATGAGTTTTGCAGATTTCTGACCACCACATCTTTCCGGTACCCAATAATATAATAAACAACCGGATAAAAAACGCCGGAAAGAAAATAGATAAAACTGAACGGAAGTTTGGCCACCAGTTTCAAAATAAAAATTCCAATATTCGTTGATAAACCTGACTTCATAAAAACTTAAAGAGTGAACAAAGCTACCTTTTTTAACTTGAATTTTGTCAAAAATCTATATAACCTTCTTATCTTAGGCCCATAAATTTAGAAAACCATGAAACTGCAAATGTTTTTTATTTTACTCTTTTTGGGGTTGAACAGTTTTTCGCAAAATACCATTATCGCGCATCGCGGCGCGTCGTTCGATGCGCCTGAAAATACGGTGGCTTCGGCAAAATTGGCATGGGAGCAGGGCGCCGATGCTGTGGAGGTGGATATTTATCTGACCAAAGACAACCGTGTGATGGTGATGCACGACAAAGATACCAAACGGACCTGCTCAGGGAAAAAGAACCTGGTGATTTCCGATACGCCGTCGATTTTACTTCGCGATTTGGATGCAGGCGTTTGGAAAGACGCCAAATACAAAGGCGAAAAAATTCCCTACCTGAACGAAATTATTGAAACCGTTCCGGAAGGGAAAAAACTGGTGATAGAAATAAAATGTGGCAGCGAAGTACTGCCTCACCTGAAACGGGTGATTGAAAAATCGGGAAAACAGGAGCAAATGGTTTTTATCGCTTTCGGATGGGAGACCATTGTTGATACTAAAAAAGAGTTTCCGGATAATCCATGTTACTGGCTGAGTTCTTCAAAACCGACCATTAAAAAGAAAATACCGGAAGCGGTTACAGCAGGTTTGGATGGGATAAACCTGCATTTTGAAGCCATCGACGAAGAAATTATGGGATTGGCCAAAACCAGCAACCTCGAAGTCCTTTCGTGGACCGTTGACAACCCGGCGGAGGCCAAACGGTTAACCGGTTTGGGCGTGACCGGAATTACCACCAACCGCCCGGGATGGCTGAGAGAAGAAATGAACAAGTTGTAAAAAACTTCAGAATAGAAAAAGAGGGTGCTGTTGCTGAATGGGATGGCACCCTTTTTTGTTGTAAAAAAAAGGATTCCCCGTTTCCGGAGAACCCGATTTCAAAATAATTGTTTTCGGATGGCGCCTGGCTGAGGCATTTTTTCTATGGTTACTGTTTTCTGAATAAAGTTTGTTGAGCGGTTCCCGGAAAACTGAAATCCTTCATCTCATCTGGCTTTGAATTATGTTATCAAAATTAGGCGAATTGACTGTTAATCCGACTTAAGGGAAGCAAACTTTTGTTAAATAACTTTCAGAGTTGTTAAAGTCGTTAACAAGCGTTAAAACAAAAAGTTGGGAGCAGGCCGCATTCTGGGTTTTACCGGATGAGCCACTGATGGTCAAAAACAATTTTTTGAGGTGAAGGATAAAATTTTTCTCCGTCGGAAATCACGAGTAGCCCGGCTTGGTTAAGTAAGGGTTCGAGTTCTTTTTTCCGGAAATCTTCGGGATGCAAAACCGCCAGGAAAAGACCGGGTTCAGCAATTTTTATCAACGCTGCCGATTCGATTACAACAGGATTTTCGGCCGGGAGTAACTTTTTAAACGCCGAAAAAGCTTCTGCCAGTCCCGAATCTTCAGCCTCAATCAGAAAACTTTTGACGGCCCCGTTCTGAAGAAAAAGCGACGAATCTTTGGGTGTGGTTTTGTTGGTTTCTTCAAAAAGAATCCACTTTTCACCTCTTTCAATTTCGACCAATCCCGGAGTAATCTTATGAAAATGGGGTGTAATTTTTACGGCCACTGGTTTTTTTTCTTTTTCCTGCTGAAGGATTTGACAAGCCAGCGTGGTTTTACCCACATTCCGGCCGCTGCCTGCAATCAGCAAGATGGTTTCGAATTTTTCGGTCATGTTTTTTTTGAGTAAAGGTAGGATTCTGTTGATTGGAAATTACATGTTGCCAACGTAAAAATGCCGGAGGAAAAGATTTGGGACGATTCAACTTCGGTTGCTTTATCGCTCAGGATTGGTTTTAACCCGCCCAGCCCGTAATATCTCCTGAAGTTTTGGTAATGTTCTTTTCCGGCCAGGAATTCGATGATCCGGGCTGAAATACCTGCCACGTTCCGGGGAAGCGGAACCGCGTAGTCCACGATAATCAGCTTTTTTCCTACCCGTTTTATTTCATCCAGAATAGGGGCGTGCAATTCCGGATTAAACTGGTGCAGCGCCATCGACAGCGTGACAATGTCAAACTCGCCGTCTTTAAAAACAGATAAACGGGTTGCATCGGCCACTTCAAAATTTACATTTGTCAGGCGCTGTTTCTGCTTCTCTTTTTTAGCTGCATCGATCAACGGTTCCGACAAATCGATTCCGACCACTTTTTTGTTTTTCAGGGCGAGTTGAAAAACCAGCGCACCTGTGCCACAGGCGACATCGAGCACGGCTTGTCCCGGTAAAATCTCGCCTGCTATTTTGTTTCTTACCGAAACAAGGAGCGGATCGACAAACGTTTTGTAAAACCAACCGGAAAATGTCATATTGTATTTTTTAATGAGTGAAAAAAAAGCCGGTATCCAGCAGCAACCGTTAACGTCGTTCATTTCAGGTGATGTTATTTCATTGGTGAAGATTTATTGGTTTAAACTGAATTTAACTTTTTTTGTTGTACACTGTGATTTAGATTTAAAACTATGAATAAATTTCAAATACTGGTGGTTGTTTTGTTTATTCTATTGGCGGCATTTAAAACCGATAAACCGGCGTACCTACTTTTTACCAAAGAAGGCAAACCTGTAAAATATTCAAAAATGCTGGATGAAATCAAAAATGCCGATATTGTTCTGTTTGGCGAATTGCACGATAATCCCATTGCGCACTGGCTGCAACTGGAGCTGACCAGGGATTTGTTCGGGTTGAAAAACCAAAATCTGGTGCTGGCCGCCGAAATGTTTGAAACCGACAACCAGATCATTTTAAACGAATACACCGACAGCCTGATTTCGCAAAGCCGGTTTGAAGAAGAGGCCAAGTTGTGGGCCAATTACAAAACCGATTATAAACCGCTGGTGGAGTTCGCCCGGAAAAACAAACTCCGGTTTGTGGCTTCCAACGTGCCGCGCCGGTACGCTTCGCTGGTCAACTCAAAAGGGTTTGAAGGGCTGGAAGAACTGTCGGACGAAGCAAAAACATTTCTGCCGCCGCTGCCCATCGCTTACGACCCGGAGCTGAACTGTTACAAAAGTATGCTGAGTATGGAAGGTATGGGCAGCCATGTGAGCGAAAATTTTCCGAAGGCACAGGCGATAAAAGACGCAACCATGGCGCATTTTATGTTAAAAGGATGGTCGCCCGGGAAACTGATTCTCCATTTTCACGGCGCCTATCATTCCGATAATTTCGAAAGTATATTCTGGTATCTGAAAAAGGCAAATCCGGGTTTGAATATTGTCACCAT
>CAYWBV010000302.1:0-5271 GCA_964455785.1 uncultured Maribellus sp. | reverse complement strand
GTACGCACGTTGCTGCGGCTCACCGGATTCGATCTTCTTTCCTATTTATTCGGAACAAAATATGGTCTGCACGATTGGCTGACCCAAACCATGGTTGTGAAACAAAAAAACAATCCTGAAAATTAAAAGGAATACACCTGGAGGACGTCGCAGAACTTACAGCAACGTTTCCGTTAAAACCAATCAGAATTGTAAAACAATTAAATACAATACTTTATCTCATTCCATTTCTTTTTCCCCGGACACCGGTAAAAAAGCGAAGCTCTCATTATTCAGCCCTTCTGTTTGGCGTTTTGGCAGTAGTTTTTTTTAAAAAATGGCCCGGGCGAACATTCTTTCGGAATGTTTTCAGAAAAAAGTTCGAAAATTTCCGGGATTGACCCGCCCGCAGGAAGGAATGGTTAAGGGGTTGATGTGTCAGCTTGCAGTTATCATTGTATGTTGCCCGTTTCCGGAGACTGATCACTGCGACTGATCACTGCTCCCTTTCTTCTAACTCGCCATCTTTCCTTTCATCAGCATATCCACGGCTTCGCTGAGTGAACCGGCGCGGGTAACGTTGCCGGTGTTCACAAAATAGATAACATCGGCGTTGGCGATGGTGTTGAGCCGGTGTGCAATAATAACCTTGGTGGTGGTAGGCGGAAGTTTCTGCAGAATATCTTCGAGCAGCTTCTCGGTCACCGTATCGATGTTGGCGGTGGCTTCGTCGAGGATGAGCAAATCGGGTTTACGCAGCACCGCCCGCATAAACGCAATCAGTTGTTTTTGCCCCAGGCTGATGCCGTCGCCCGACACGTCCACCCGGGTGTCGAGGCCGTTTTCAAAACGTTTCAGCAGCGATTCGAGCCCCGAATCCTGGAACACCTTTTTGAGTTCGCCGTTCTGAACGGACTGGTACTCCTCGTTTCCGTACAAAATATTTTCACGGACCGTACCGGTAAACAGGAATGGGTCCTGGAGGATAAACCCGATTTTTTTTACCCGTTCTTCGGGTGAATACGAACGGATGTCGCGCCCGTTGAGCAAAATACTGCCCGTTGTGGGATCGTACAAACGGGCGATCAACGATGCAGTGGTTGTTTTTCCCCCTCCGGTTGGCCCCACAAATGCGTAGGTTTTCCCGCGGTTCAGATTAAAACTGATTCGGTGCAGCACCTGGTTTCCGTTGGGATAGGAAAAAGAAACATCGCGGAAGGAGATCAATGCCGCCGACTCGTCAACACCGTTTGAACTTACCAGCGGCAGGTTGTTTTCCAGTTCCAGTATTTTGCGGATGCGGTCCCAGGCGGCAAGGGCAACCTGGAAACTGCCCCACATTGACGCCAATTGCCGCAGCGGGTTATAAAAACTGTTTACATAAGCGATAAAACTGATTAAAAGCCCGATGGTAAACTGCCCGATGGTAATGTAGTAAATCCCCAGCGCGAGTACAATCAGCAGCCCGATGTTCGAAAAAAAGGTATAAACCGGCAAAAACATGTGGTTGGCAATTCCGGCTTTTACCGAGGCAGAATAGTTCTCGCGGTTCACCTCTTCAAACCGTTTTCTGAAGTAGTCGCGGCGGTTAAACGCCACCACCACTTTAAAGTTATTCAGGCTCTCCTGTACTTCCGAACTCAGGTTTCCCGTACTTTTTAAGCTGATGGCATTCCGCTTTTTTACCCACGGTGTGACTATTTTAGAAAAGACCCAAATCAGCAAGGCCGGCGAAAGCGCCGCAGCCCCAAGCGGTAGATTTATCGAAAGTAAAAATATCCCCGAGCCAATCATAATGAGGATAACCCTCAGAAACTGCATCAGCGACTGCGAAAAGAACTGGTTTACCTTATCGGTATCGTTGTTGATGCGCGAAATTAAGTCGCCTGCTTTGTTCTGGTTGAAAAAGTCGAAAGGAAGTTCCTGCAATTTGTTAAAAACCGAATTCCGCAGGGTAAACAACATTCGCTGTCCCACGCTGCCCATAAGTTTGGTTTGCAAATAACCCGCAACCAGCGCAACAATGTAAGTCGCCAGCAGGATGCCGCTGTAAACCAGCACGCCGTGAAACTCGCGCAACTGGATGTAATGGTCAACCGTATAGCCGATGATGATGGGCCCGGCAAGGTTCAGAATGGCAGTAATCATCATGGCGATAAAAGCAACCAGCAATACTTTTTTCTCCTCCACCATGTGCCCCACCAGGCTTTTTACAGACTGGAAGCCCGGCTTTTTCTTTTTCCTGTCGTCGGTTTCTGTGTTAAGATTGTAGTTCATAGTGGCTGGTGCTTTTTTGTGACTCGTAAATCTGAACATATTCAGGGCAGGTAGCGCGCAGTGTCTGGTGCTGCCCCGCCGCTACCAGCTCGCCTTCCATCAGCAGGATAATCTGGTCGAAATCTTTTACCGGGCCAATTTTCTGGGTTACCGAAACCAGGGTCAAATCAGGGTAATTGTTCCGTACGTTTTGTAATATCTTTTTTTCGGTCTGCGGATCCACACGGGCCGTAAAATCGTCAAGCAATAATATTTTCGGGTTCAGCGCCAGCGCGCGCGCCAGCATAATCCGTTGTTTTTGTCCGCCCGAGAGGCTTGTCCCCCGTTCGGAAACCACGGTGTCTAATTGGTTGGGGAGCGATTCGATAAACTCTTTTAGCCCCGCTGTAAAAATGGCTTTTTGTAACGATTCGTCGGTTACCGTATCGCTGAAGGCAATATTCTCGCGCAGGCTCATGTTAAACATCACACTGTCCTGGAACACAAATCCAATTCCGCGGTGAAACAGTTCTTTATTAAAATCTTCAATGTTTATCCCGTCGAATTCTACGGTACCCTCGTCAGGTTTTATCAGCCCGGTGAGCAGATAGAGCAACTGACTTTTCCCCGCTGCTGTGGGGCCGATGATGGCCGTTCGCGAACCGGGTTTTATCCGAATGGAGACTTCTTTTAACGCAGGTTTCCCATCGTACAATACCGTTATATTTTTTAGTTCGATGTTTCCTTCCAGCGGTTTTTCCAGGGCCCCGGTATCTGCTGTTTCCGGCGATCGGAGCACCGCATTGATCCTTTCGTACGAAGCCGCGGCCTGTGCAATCAGGTTGCTCATAAAACCGATAACCATAATCGGGAAAATGAGGATGGTAACATAACTGTTAAAAGCTGCAAAATCACCCAGCGATAATTTTTCTGAAATTACAAAATGACCGCCCAGCGCCAAAATAGCCAGCGTTGCCAGGTTGGCCACAAATGTAATCGCGGGTATCAGCAGGGCAAACAGGGTGACAATTGAGATCCCGATATCGCGCGACTCGGCACTGGCCATCAAAAACTTGCGGTATTCCACGTTCTGCGAGTTGATTACGCGGATGATAGCCGACCCGAGGATACTTTCGTTGATGACCTTGTTCAGCCAGTCAATCACCTCGCGGCTCCGGGTAAATAACACTTTTACCTTTTTCAAAACAAAATAAAACGTGATTCCGACCAGCGGGATAATGATCAGTACCGGGATGGCCAGCCTCCAGTTGATAATCAGCAAAAGTACGGAGGTGCCGATAATCATAAACGCCGACGAAACAATGGAAGTAACCGCCTGCGAAACAAACATCTTTACCGAATCCATGTCGGAAGTGAGGTTGGTGAGCAGTTTCGACGGGTTGGCATGCTGGATAAAGGTGTAACTCTGCCGCGATATTTTGTCGGAAAGCTGTTTCCGCAGGTCAAAACCCACCCGCTCCGACGCATACGTTTGAACCACCATCTGGAGATATGAAAAGATAAAAATTACAACCGCAGCTCCTGTAAATTCAATCAGAATCGTCTTCAAAACATAATTTCCGGCGGTGAAGGAATCGATTCCGTGTGCGATAATTTTGGGGATAACCAGGTTGGCGCCGTTACCCAGCAGTGCAAAAACAATAAGCAGTGCTACCATACCGCGGTATGGTTTTAATAACTCAAAAATGTTGGATTTTCCTTTTTTTGAGGTGCCGCCTTTTTTCCTGCTTCTTCTTCTCATCCAAATACGGTTCATACAAAATATTACAAAGAAAATCAAAAACGGGGTACTTCACTGTCTGTCTGTAAAAATGAAGTTATAAAAACGTTGAGTTCAGGATTTTTTACAATTATAAAACCATCGTATTAAAAAAATAAAACCCGGTTACTAAAACTAAACCACCTTCGGAAAAGTTCAGGGGAAAACCATTTTATTACAAAAAAATAACCCGCCGCACTTGAAACAGTCACTGTTGTTTAGGCTTTATTCCGCTCTGCTCTCTTCTTTCACCGTTTCATTTCCCGGTTGGGCTCCCCTGCGCCACACCTCGTGGTTGTAGTGCATTTTCCTGAAGAACTCTTTCCGTTCTTCCGGCGACATTTGTACGATTTTGTTTCGCAACTCATAATCCATGTGCGAACTGTGCCGGTTCCACCGCGGATGTATTCCGCCGAAAAAAAGGCGCGCGAGGATCAGCAATCCGGCGGCCTGCCAGAAAGTGATTTCCGAAAAATTAAAGAGCGCGGGCAAAAGCGCATTCCACAACAACATGGTTGCCAGGGCAAACAATACAACGGCAGCCAAAACCAAAGGAATAAAAAAGAATTTTCTTCTGTGATACGAAATTGTTTTCATGACTTTTATAATTAAAAATTGATTAATTCATCGTAAATCAGGCTGAGGCGTTCGCGAAGGAACAAAACCGCATACCGTTTTCTCGAAATCAAAGTGTTGACAGGTTCGCCGGTGAGTTCTGCAATTTTTTTGTACGGCAGTCCCTCAAATTCGGTAAGTTCAAAAACTTCGCGCTGTTCGGGTGGCAAATCGGCCAGGGCCGCCGACAACTCCTCCCACACCAGCGACCTTACAAATTCGGTTTCGGGCGTATTTTTGTCGCCATCCAGCAATTTGCCAAGTACAGTTTCTGCGTTTTCCTCCTCTTCATCTGTATAAAATCCGGGCAGCAGTTCAGGTTGTTTTTTGCGGTATTGGTCGGTAATCCGGTTGCGCGCCACGGTAAAAAGCCAGGCCGCCATTCCGTCGATGGGTTTCATCAGCCGGTCGGCCTCCGCAAGCTGGAAAAAAACCTCCTGCAGGATATCCTCGGCATCTTCCAGCCGCCTTACCCTTTTGCGGATAAACCCGGACAGCCTGCTGCTGTACTCCCTTACGATATCGGAAAGATTCAACCGTTGCACGACCTGTATCTCCATTGTTTTTGTTTTCATCAGCCTATGATGGGGTTGACGAATAAGTGAAAAGAATATTTTAAATGTAACGGATTATTTTGAAAA
>CAYWBV010000301.1:0-5282 GCA_964455785.1 uncultured Maribellus sp. | reverse complement strand
CGTTATTTACCGGATAACCGTTGAAATCACTTCTTCAAAAGAAACGGCGCTGGTTACGTTATCCATCATTTTATCCGTCAATATTTTTACACGGAACGCAGTTGCCATCCGTCCCGATGTGCCGATGACGCTGTTCTTGCTGCTCTCATTTTTATTTTTTGTGAGGTTTTGGAATGTCCGAAAAAACAAATACCTCGTATGTAGCGGCTTGTCGCTTGCTGTTGCCTTTTTTTTTCTGCAAAAGGCAGCCTTTTTTATCCTTCCGTTTTTTATGGTGCTGGGTTATTTATGGTTTTCAAAAAAAATATCGTTTAAATCCCTTTTTATTCTTGGTATTTCGGCGCTAATCCCTGTAATTGTTTTTCTTTTGGGATATTATCTCACCGGATATTTGAACGAGTACCTGGTTTTTAACTGGTTCTATAATTTCGAGAAGCCAACAAAAAATACGTTCTTCCATATTTTTATCCGGCCGCGCCATTTTATAGTTACTGCCAATTTTGTATTTGTTTTTTTGCTGACTGCCTTTTTTATGGTCAGAAATTTCAAATCGACGCCGCTTTTATTAAAGGCCTCTTTTTTTATTGGGCTTTTCCAGTTTGTTGTGGTTTCGTGTTTATCAACGGTTTATATTCATTATTATATTGCTGTAATTCCATTTCTTCTCATTCCGCTTGCTTACTTTCTTATTCCGTTTTTCGACAACTATAAAATTGGATACACGTACCGGATTTTGTTTTTGTTTTTGCTTTATGGTTTTACCATTCCTGCGCAAATCAAACGAATTAGCGAAAAAACCATTTTCAGGCAAATGGCTGAGAATAGTTACTTTGTCAATAACATTGGAGAATCGAAGATACTTTCGTTTTACCCACAAACGGTGTTTATGCGGGGCTCACACTTTTTCTTTTTTTTGGCTGAGCCCAAAAATTATCAGGAGTTGACATTACAAAAAGTGATAAAAAATTCAAAATACAAAGCATGGATCACACCCAAAATGGAAGATGACGTGCGCTACGACCCGAAAAGAATCATTCGGGAAGTAAAGCCGGTTTTTATTCTGGCAGATTCAGTTTATATTCAAATGTTTGACCTGAAAAAAACAATTGACAAAAAATACGAATCTACAGGATTGAAACATTCCTATCGGTTGAAAGAAGAATAAAGTATATAAAATACAGGTTCGATTGAGAAACGAAACAAATGGAAGTTAATTTTAACAAAAACCCAGCTTGGTTTTGGAGATTTTAAATGGGAAATACGAACGCGAAAATTAAGAACGCTTATTAATGTCTGCAGTCAGATGAATAAAAATATATCCAATAAAATTTTATTTGTATCTCTTTATACCGGGGTTTATATCTTTTCATATCTGTACCTGGCTTTTTATCACCAAACACTCAATCTTTTTGCTGTAAACATCCACGAAAGCGGGGAATTAAATTTCCCGGAAACCCTGTTTTACAGTTCTCATTTTCTGGCGCACATCCCGGTACTGGTGGTGTTGGCTTTGCTTTTTGCGGGAAGTATCCGGTTGTTCGGCGGAGAGAAGGCGATGACAGAATATTCCGGCCTTTTTCTTCTGGTATTGATGATACTTTTCCTTTTGGGTTCGGTTGTCCATTCGTTTTTGATACACGGGAAAACCGACACGCTGGAATATATTTTTCAGAGGAAACAGGGGCACGATATTTACGGCGAAGGAGGGTCGTGGAAGTTGCATTTGGTAAGTACCATAACAATGATTTTTCTTATCCCGGTTTATGTTTTTGCTGTTTTGCAAATGCTGAATGCCAAAACGAGATGGAACAAAAAAGGACTCGTTCTGATGGGTGTGGGTCTTGTTTTGATTCTCCTGTTTTCGTGGCTCTGCGAAGGCAACTTTCTTCCCGATTTAAAATTTGTATTGACCAGTAACCGGTATCTGGCGCACAGTGTGCGGGAACTGGTTACTTTTCAGGTTACTTATTTCCCGCTTTTTTTTATGGTGTTTTATAACTTTGGAGACTGGCGTTTCCGGCTTTCGGTTGGCAAAGATAAACGTATCCGGTGGATGGTCGGGACAGCCTTTGTTCTTTTGGTCTTCTTATTCGTTTACCAAACTGTTTTGCCGCTTACCGAAGGAATCGGGAATCTGGCCCAGCAACCGGCGTTCACCAAAGGCGAAAGACTGCCGTTGCTTTATTTAATTACGTCGCACTATTTCGAACATTTTTTGGATACCCTGTTTTTTGTTTTGTTGTGCGGGCTGCTTTTAAACCGGACCGTAATGAAATTTTTTAATTTTACGCTGTAACAATTGAACAAAATAGTTTACCAACGGATAAACTTCTGTACCGATTACAAAATACTTGCAATACAACTATGAAACGTAACTTTTTTTACTTTGCCTGGAGGGAATTTACCCGGTCGGCGGCGGTGAATAAAAACCGGGCCGCCAGGGGAGTTCTTATTTTCCTGGCCCTCTATTTTTCAACTTTGGCGCTTTTTATGGGATTTAATTTAAGCGAGCATCTTTCGGAAGCCTATCCCGGACAGTCGCAAATTTCGGCTTTTAACTCGCTGGTTTTTATTTATGTGGGTTTCGACCTGGTTCTTCGCGTCATGATGCAAAACCTTCCGGTTTTCGGGTTTCAGCCTTTTTTGATTCTCGCGGTAAAACGCAGCCGCATTGCGCGGTACATGCTTAACAAATCGTTGCTCCATTTTTTTAATATTTTGCCGTTGTTCCTGGTGTTGCCGTTCACGTTCAGGTCGGCGGTATACGAACTGGAAACACCTGCGTTGGCGGCCTGGCTGGCTTCGTTGTTTCTGATGATTTTTGTCGATCATTTCCTGGCTATCTATATCAAGTGGCGAACCAACGAATCGAACTGGTTTTTTTACGGATTTCTGGCGCTGGCCGCCGGCATTTTTGCCATCGGTTATTTTAAGGTTTTCGATATTGCCAAAACTTTAGGGATGTTTTTCGATGTGGTAGTACAAAACCCGGCAGTTGTATTTGTTTTGCCGCTTTTGATTGCGGCGCTCTATTTTTTAAACTACCGCTATCTGATGAGCCGCTTTTACCTCGACGAACTTTCGCAAAAGAAAAAAGAAGGGAAAGTTTACGATTTTTCGTGGCTCAACCAGGTGGGCGAATACGGGAAAATGCTTTCGCTCGAAGTAAAAATGATTGCCCGCAACAAACGCCCGCGTACAACAGCAGTGATGTCGATCTTGTTTATTTTCTACGGATTAGTTTTATATAAGGAAAACAACGGCGAAATACCGGAATCCATTTTTGTTCTCGGAGGTATGTTTATGACCGGAATTTTCAGTATGATGTACGGACAGTTTTTCCCGGCATGGCACAGCCGCTACTATCCGTTTTTGATGGCGCAGAATGTAAAAATGAAACAAATCCTGCAATCGGCTTTTTTCCTGATGGCCGTCACCAACATCATTTTTTATTTGTTGTCGCTGGGGTACATGTACATTTCTCCCAAAGTGCTTTACATCCATTTTGTGGTGATGTTGTACAATATTGGCGTCAACTCGTTTGTTATTTTTGCCATGGGGCTCAACAGCCGCAAGTCAATCGATCTGGAACAAAAAGCCATGTTTAACTACCAGGGAATGGGCGCTACGCAGTGGCTGGTTACATTCCCCGTTCTGTTCGGACCGCTGGCCGTTTACGGAATCCTGACACTGATTGCCGGAAAAACCGGAGCGTACATTGTCCTTGGTTCGCTCGGCCTTGCCGGGATTGTTTTGCACCCGTGGTTAATCGATTATTTCACCAAACAATATTTAAAACGTAAACATAAAATGATTGCGGCGTACAAGGCCAGCTAAAATCTCCAAATAATCAATATTCAATAACCAATAATCAATAATCAGTTAAAATGATACAGGTAACCAATTTACAGAAAGCCTACAACGGGACAACCGTTCTCGATATTCCGGAATTGACCATCGCAAAAGGCGATGTTTTGGGGCTGGTGGGAAACAACGGCGCCGGAAAAACAACTTTCTTTTCTCTGGTCCTCGATTTAATCCGCGTGTCGAAAGGAAAAGTTTTTATCGACGAAATAGCGGTGGCCCAATCGGAAGAGTGGAAAGCGCAAACCGGCGCCTACATCGACGAAAGTTTTACCATCGGGTACCTGACCCCCGACGAATATTTCGGGTTTATCGGCGAACTCAGGGGTATGAATGCCAACGATATTTCGGTTTTCCTGCAAAGTTTCGACGAGTTTTTTAATGGCGAAATTGTGGGCAAAAAGAAATTTATCCGCGACCTGTCCAAAGGGAACCAGAAAAAGGTGGGTGTTGTGGGCGCTTTTATGGGAAACCCCGAAGTGGTGGTCCTGGACGAACCGTTTGCCAACCTCGACCCGTCGTCGCAATACCAGCTCCGCAAAATTATCAAACAATTTGCCGCAGGCGCCCCGAAAACATTACTCATTTCGAGCCACGACCTCGACCATGTTACCGATGTTTGCAACCGGATTGTCATCCTCGAAAAGGGCAAAATAATTCGCGACGTGGTAAAAACCGAATCGACTCTGGCCGAACTCGAAGAATTTTTTACCGGCGTGAAAGCGGAAACTTCGTTCCTTGACGAAATTTAAACCTTTTTCCTGCCTGCTTCGGTCGGGGAGAAACCGGATTACAAAAGAATTTTCTTAATTTTAGGAATTATTCAAAATCAATCTGTTATCATGACAACCGAAGAGATAAACGTGAAGGAAGTGTTTAACCGGATGGCTGGTTTGTGCAGCCGTACCGAACAGTGTTCGCCCGACATTCGGAAAAAAGTGCTCGCGCTGGGGCTCGGCAACGAGGTGGCCGCAGAAATTACCGGGAAACTGAAAGAAGAAAATTTTTTAGACGACGAACGGTTTATCCGGTCGTATGTCACCGATAAGTTTAAGTTCAACAAATGGGGGAAGGTAAAAATACGCCACTACCTGAAAATGAAAGGGCTGCCCGACGATTTGATTGACGCCGGGCTCGATACGTTGGATGAGAATCTCTACCGGGAGTTGCTCATAAAAACCTTAAAAGAGAAGGCCAAAACCATCAAAACAAAAAACAAATACGAAAAAATGGGACAGGTGATCCGTTTTGCACAGGGCCGCGGTTTCGAGCCCGAAATGATTCACCGGTACCTGAACGACGTGATCGGCTAAACACAAGATGATGAAGCCGTTGAAACGCGGCGCCTGGCCTTCGAAACAGTGAAGTTGGTCTTCGAAACAGTAAAGTTGGTCTTCGAAACAGTAAAGTTGGCCTTC
>CAYWBV010000300.1:0-5295 GCA_964455785.1 uncultured Maribellus sp. | reverse complement strand
CGGGGCTGCCTTTTGCGGAAATTGCGGAACCCCGGTAGTTCAGCCCGTTTCGCAGCAAACTGGCGGGCAGGTTACTTTTGATGTAACTACCCGCGAACGGCTAAACATGGTAAAAGTGGAACTCGAAAATGCCGCATTCCGTTACGAGGCGGGAGCAATGCATTATATGAAAGGAAACCTTGAAATGCAATCGAATATGCCGGGAATGGGCAAAATTTTTAAATCGATGATTACCAAGGAGCAAATTATCAAACCGGTAATCAGCGGAACAGGCACGGTTTTTTTACAGCCTTCGTTTGGCGAATTCACCATTCTTGAATTGCAAAACGATGAATGGATTCTCGACCAGGGCGCCTATTACGCCTCGGAAATTGATGTTGAATTGGGTGCGTACACCAACCGCGTCATCAGCGCCATGTTTTCGGGCGAAAAATGGTTTCAGACAGTGGTTGCCGGAACCGGGAAAGTAATTATTAATTCGGCCGGGCCACTGGAAGAAATTGAAATGGTAAACGATAAACTGGTCGTTGACGGACGTTTTGCCGTGGCCCGAACTTCGGGCATCGAGCTAAAAGTTACCAAAGCTACAAGCGGTATTTTTTCAACGGTAATTTCAGGCGAAGGGCTGGTAAACACGTTCACCGGAACCGGGAAAGTGCTGATTGCCCCGGTCGATAATTATTTTAACACGTTAATTTATACTGTTCGGGCTATTAATAATAATGTTTTACGACTTCAAAAATGAAAAAATTAAGTGGGCTATTTTTGGGTTTCCTGATATTTGGTCTTTTATTCGGATTATCCGGAAATATACTGGCACAAAAGGTTTTAAGCGAAACAGAAACCAACTGGGTACTCGAAGCAAAAGCCG
Organism: uncultured Maribellus sp.; assembly: GCA_964455785.1. Lineage (GTDB taxonomy): Bacteria > Bacteroidota > Bacteroidia > Bacteroidales > Prolixibacteraceae > Draconibacterium. The sequence goes on along the minus strand of CAYWBV010000300.1, from coordinate 4,424 downwards.
AAATGGCAAAAGCGCTGAACGATCCAATTTTAACCGATCAGGAACGGTTGGAAATGGTGGAACACAGTACCCGGGTTTTAAAAGAATACGGGCAACCGCCGGCTTTCCCCGACGATGCCATTCCACTAAAAAAACAAACCGATGCACGTTTTGACCAGTTAAAAACGAATATCACAGAACTTTCTAACTGGTCACTGGACCTGGAATTTCAAACGCTCGAACAAAAAAACAAAATCATTAACTCCATGCAAATCTCGGTGGTCGAAGAACAGATAAAGTTTTTAATTCCGGGCGTTACACCAATCCAACTTTCGAAAGATGTGGTGAATACGGTGTTCGACTGGAACATAACCGATGGAGTTAATCAAGGTGCAATGGGCGATGCCAAAGGACTGGCAGCCCGTTTTAAACAACTGGCCGAGTCAAAAGAATTAATTAAAAGAATAAATCTATTGGTTGAAAATCAAAAAGATTCGCTTCGGAAAGTTTTTGTTGAAAAAGAAAAATACGACCTTCTGGATGAAAAACTCAGAAAACAATACGAGTACACACAGGCATCAACCATTACCCAGCGCGGATACGAAGGGGCAAAACTTTCGGGCGAACCAAACAGCGGGCAGGTTGGTTTTAAAGCCAATGTTTTGGTAGGAACCTGGAAGTTTGGCTTTGAAAAAACCGGATACTTTTACTGGACATTTAATAATGATGGCACCTGGGTGTTCGAAGATAAAATGAATGATGGGGAAGAACCGCTTACCGGGAAATATTCTCTTGCCGGAAATGTGTTAAAACTCACCGGCCCAAAAAGCCAGTGCGAAGATGTGGAAGGAAGTTACAATGTTGATATCGAGCCGGAAGAATTTCGAATCCGGATAATCCAGGATCCGTGTATGAGCCGGAGATTTACGTTAAGCCATGTTTGGAAAAAATAGAGAAATGTCCTATTCAAACAAAATACACGACCAGGCATTCGATAAATACCTGCAAAACAGTAAAAACTGGAAGTTCCAGTTTTCACTCATCCTGGCTGCCTTGGCAATTGCGGGGTTTTGGATGTACGGGGCCTTCAGCAACGAAATGGACAACCCGGAGGCAATTCAAATCGGGTTGGTTATAGCATTAATGTTCATTTTGATTGGTTATTTTTCAGGAAGTTCAAATTCAGCAACCCACGACTGGGACGGCGTGGTTATCGACAAAAAAATCAAAAAAACGTATAAAGACATTAAATATCAGCGGACAAAAGCCGAACATTATTCATTCACTGTTTTTATAAAAAGCGAAACCGGGAAAGTGCACGAAATCTGGTCAGAAAACGACGACACGGTGTATAATTACTACAAAATTGGCGACAAAGTGCGGTATCATTCCAGGTTAAAATCGTACGAAAAGTTCGACAAATCGGGCGACGAAATTATTTTTTGCAACGCCTGCGCGTTTTTGCACGATATTAACGAAGACGTTTGCCTGAATTGCGGCTGCCCCTTGTTAAAATAGAAATTTAATTATCGGATAAAATGAAAGAATTGGTTTCAGCAATAAAAAACAAACAACGAACAACAGCACGTACTTTTTATGTGCTGGCGCTTTTGGGTGTAATTATGGTCATTGTACCCAATGTGAAAGGCCATCCGCTTTCAGGAGCCTGGGCACTTGCTTTTCTCGCAACGTTTGTAACCATAACATCTTTTGTAATGGGCCTGATTTTTTCGCGCCGCGCTAAAAAAATGGACAGTTTGCAAAGCGGCGAAAAACTTCTGGTACACCTCGAAATGACCGGAGAAATGAAAAAACAATACGCTACCACCCTCCGCGACGAAAGCGGTGCAAAAAACAAGGCGATTATGTGGGTGGTTGGAGTTTTGTTTGTGGTAATTACCATTCCCTTTTTATTTTTTCTTGAAAAGGATGAAATCGGTGGTTTTGTATTTATAATGGGGTCAATCTTCCTTGTTGTTTTTACCGCTTCAAAATTTTTCCCAGGTTATTATTACCGCAAAAACCTGAAAGGCGACGGACAAATTCTGATTGGCGAAAAATACGCCTATTTTAACGGGTATTTTCACAATTGGGATTATCCGCTTTCCGGACTTTCAAAAGTAAAAGCCATAAAAGAACCTTTTCACGGAATTTATCTCGCGTACTATTACACCGACCTCACATGGCGGCACACCCATGAAATCAAATTTCCGTTGCCCGAAAATTTCGACCCGAAACCAATTGTTGAGCGGTTAAGAAGTTCAAACAAAAAATAGAAGTTTTATTTCATTTTCGAAACGAAATAAAACAAAACTGTAGCAATACCAAAGTAAATCAGCAACTTGTATTGTGGTGTAAAATCGATTTCCGGGCCGTTTAAAAACGGGCAACATTTTAAATAATGTACCTTAATAAAAGTGTTTCCGTCATTTTTTAAGAACACCGAATCCTGTATTTTTTTTGAATTGCCGGAGTAGGTTTTCCCGGCTACGTTAAATTCATACGAATAAACATACGTGTACTGATTTCTGATGGTCTCGTTTCTTTCGCCCATCTCGCGCCGGAAACTGGTAATTTTTGCCTGGGTTGGCGTACCTGCCAACCATAAAGCGGCTAAAAAAATGCCATAAAACAGAAATAGTGAACCTGTAATTCCGATAATAATTCTTCCGGCCGTAAAGCGTTTCTTTTTCATAAACACTTTACACCTCAAACGAATCTACTTCGCGATAGGCTTTTATCCACGACAATTCACCTTCTTTCCCGGGTTTGCTGTTACCATGTTCGCAACACAAAACGCCGTCGTATCCCTTATCATAAATATGTTTGAAAACGTTTTTGTAGTTGATTTCGCCAGTGGTCGGCTCTTTTCTTCCCGGGTTGTCGCCGATGTGGAATGCGCCGATTTCGTCCCACGCACGGTCGATATTGGGAATAAGATTCCCTTCGGTAATTTGCTGGTGATACATGTCGTTAACAATTTTGCAGGAAGGACTGTTGACCGCTTTACAAATCATATACGTTTGCGGAATACCCGTGAGGAAGAGGCCCGGATGGTTCCACCGGTTCAGCGGTTCCAGTACGATAATCATACCTGCTTTTTCGGCAATTTCACTCAATTCGCGCATACATTCGATCACGTTGGCCGTTTGGTAATCCCATTCCAGTTTGTCGTCGTATTTTCCGGGAACCATCAGTGCATATTTTGCGCCGGTACGTTTGTACGTTTCGATTCCCTGAATAAGCTTTTCCTTTAGCATCTTCCTCGATTCCTCATCATTATAAACCATCGATTTAACGCCAAAATCGGCATACAAAACAAATGGCCCGATATCCATTCCCTGACGTGTAAGTTCCGCAGCAATTTTTTCCTGCAGCTCTGCCGGTTTGTTCATCAGGCCGTTATCAAAAATAGCACGGAAACCCTGGTCGGCCATAAATTTGATATTATCAATCGGGTCATTCCCGGCATTTTCTTTAAAAGTTCCCAACCCGGGAGCATACTTTAATTTAAACTTTGCCGTGTTGGAGGCAACTGTTTCGCCTGCTGTTGCGCTCATCATTCCCGTAAGTCCCGCCAAAGCAATTCCGCTGGCAGCAGTACTTCTAATAAAGTTTCTTCTCTTCATGGTTTATTGGTTTATTAAAAATTATTAACAATAATATCGGGCTAATTTAATGAAATGTTACCGAATAATATTCTGAAAAATCAACTTCTTAAAAAATCTTTCCCAAATATGTAATATCTGTTGGTCCCCCCAAAAAAAATCAACGTACCATAAAAAAAATTAGAAAATTCCAATACTTTTATAGAAATTCTCGTATAGAATTTTGTCTGTCGTAAAAGGGAAAGGGTAATAGTATGGGAATGTCTGATTTTTTAGACAATTTTGATGTAAAATCAAAATTGTATCGTTTATTGCTGGTTATCACTATAGTTATCATTCTTTTAGTCCTGGCTTTAAATCGTTGTTTAAATAACGAAAGTAATACACTGACCAATACTGGAGATACACAGGAAATACGAACGTCAGTAATATCCGGTCTCTAATTTTTACTGCTCCGTTTATTTTTACATCTTTCCCAACTATTCCAACACAACCGGCCCATTATTTTGTCTGAATGAGTAACAAAAACCAAGTTCCTTTTTTTTGTATTCTCCAAAAATCCCGAAATAAATACAGAATCAACCATGACGAGTTTTGCATCCTACCAAAAGAGTTGTTAATTTTATCGTCACAAATTTCGGAATCAACTTAAACAGATAAAAAAAATGAATAGAAAACTTCGAATGGGAATGGTCGGTGGCGGTACCGACGCATTTATCGGCGCTATCCACCGCCTTGCCGCTTTAATGGACAATCAGATAGAACTGGTTTGCGGCTGTTTCAGTATTAATCCTGAAATTTCAAAATCATCGGGAAAATTGTATTACCTGCCCGACA
>CAYWBV010000299.1:0-5326 GCA_964455785.1 uncultured Maribellus sp. | reverse complement strand
TAAAAGATGCACAGTTGGCAGAATCGGTGTTGTCGGTTGAAAGAATTTCGTTCAGGACAGGACAATACCGCGATTTACCCAACCGGAAAACACCCAACGAAGTTACTTTGCCCCCGCTTCCCGGTGCTGACGAAAAGGTTCCGCTTACAAAATTTTATATCGATGATGTCAGGATAAAATAGTTAATACTTGGTTTCTATTTTACTCTCCAAACCATCACATCCGCTGTTCTTATGGCTTTGTTGCCAATCAGTATTTCGACGCCTGCCGGAAGGTTCATTTCGTAAATCTTGTCCGAATAATTCAAAGCTATGCCGAATCCGTCGCGGTATTCCACCACAATTCCTTCGGGATAATTTTCAACCGGAATACCTTGCTGTTTATACAGTTTGGTTAAAACCTGCTTCTCCAAATCACCTGTTTTCGAATCGACACCAACGTAAGTTACTGTTCCTTTTCCCAGTTTTCGTGAAACTACGGCTGGCGTTCCGGCATAAAAGTCACCTTGGTAAGTTGCCCATGTTTCCGTGCCCGGAAATGGTTCAAGCAAATCGCCCCAGCTTGTCCATTCATAATCCTGGTTGTTGAAGCTGATTTTATCCGGAGAATGTGGCATCAGCAAATCATACGATTTAATTTCGGCGCCCAGGAGTTTCCACATCGGCTGGTAAAATTTGGCTTCCCACAAATGGCCGTTTTTGTCCTGTAATCCTGTGCGGCAGGTCAATACCAGGTTCCCCCCTTTTTCCGCATAACGCGTTAGTTTGTCAATCATTGGCTGGTCTGTCATTTGGTAAGCGGGCACAATCAGCACCGGATAATTTTCGAAATTGGTAGTGTCGCGAACAAAATCAACCGGCGCACCAAACGATTTGACGGCTTTGAAATACTTCAGAAAATGGCCTTCTGTATTCCATTCGGTTGTCTGTTTATTCAGATTGATAGCCTGCACATTGTCAGAATTAAAAAGGATACCTGTCTTTCTCTCAAGATAGTTTTGCGGCAGTTCCGATTTGGAGTCGTACTTCCCGCGCAGCAACCTGATTTCTTTTATAAACTGAGTGAACTCAAGTCCTCCCGGTGTAGGGGTGACACCGTCGGTTCCCACAATTCCGTAATGAAAAGCTTCGTAACCATAAAGCGGTGCGCGGTACCGGTAAGTACAAGTGAATTTGCTTCCACCGGCAAAAACATGCCACAGCCAAAGTCGCATGGCTCCCGGCAATGGCTGCGGGTTGATACTTCCCCAGTTTACCTGCCCGGGTTGTAATTCCATTACACCGTAAACGCTTTTTAGCGGACGGAAAAAATCGTTGGCCATGGCAATGCGCGAATATTCGCCCACACGGTACCCTTTTGGCCCGATTCCTTTGTCGCCGCCGTAAACCATGTAGCGGGTGTAGGCAACAAAATCAAGTTCTCTGCTCATTCCGATGTAACCCACATCGTACATCGGGATATAATTCGAAGTAATGTACTGGTTCTGTGTTGTATATTTTCTCAATACCCTCGCCTGCTCGTCGAGAAAAGAGGCTGTTTCCGAATCGGCAAAACGGTAGTGGTCGAGCCGCTGATGCAGGTTTATTCCCCACTGACTATGTTTTGGAATATTAATCTCGTCAAAATCCGTGTATGTTCCGCTCCAGAAATTGTTTCCCCAGGCATTGTTTAAAACATCGATGGTTTTGTATTTTTCTTTCAGCCAGTTGCGAAACCGTTGTGTGGCATCTTCACCATAATCCAGAAACCGGCGCGGTTCATTGTCGAGTTGCCAGCCGGCCACACGAGTGTCTTTTCCGTATCGTTTCCCGAGTTCTTCAATCATGGTCATGGAATAGCTTCGGTAGTAGTTACTCGAAAAAGAAGCATGCTGGCGGGCGCCGTGATCCATTTGGTTGCCGTTTTCACTGGTTGCAAGTACATCGGGATGTTTACGCACCAGCCAAACCGGAGGAGTTGCCGTTGAAGTACACATGATTACTTTCAGTTTGTATTTATCGGCCAGTTGCAGCGCACGATCCAGCCAGGCAAAGTTATATTTGCCTTCTTCGGGTTCTAGCTGTGCCCAGGCAAACTCGGCAAAGTGGGTAAACTCAAAACCCATTTCTGCCATTTTCCGGAAATCGCGTTCCCACTGTGTAGAGTCCCAGTGTTCAGGATAATAATAAACTCCTACTGTGGTTAAATCTTTTGCCGGGAAAAATTTTTCAGGATTGTTCTGAGCCTGTGCTTTTACGGTAAACAAAAAAGCTGCCAACAGAATTGATAATGATTTTAGTTTCATGGTTGAAATTGAATGTCAGTTTAAGTTGCAATTATACCGAAATTAGTTCTGAAAAGGAAAAAGTATGGATGAGGATTCCGGACAGGAGAATCAGAATCATTTTGTTAAGTAAACACTATTTTGAAATTGTCTGACGTTGTGACGTTGGCAGGAGCTACGCACGCTGACAAGTCCCCGACATAACTTCCTCCCTTTGCTCTCTGCCCTTTGCCTTTTCTTATTTTAAAGGAAGATCTAAAATTTCCATTGCCCAGATATTCAATTCAAGGTTTCGCTGAACATTTTTTAAAGCATATAGTTTTGTTCCGGAAGAATTGCTGAAAACATGATGAACATCCATTACCGGATTATAGATTTGATTTATAAAACCCGGATATTTGGCAACCTTTATCATTTTTTCAGCCGAAAAGCTTACCTCATTTACCTGGAAAATGGTTTCAGAATTTTCAGCGCCCCACCAGTAATCAGTGCCAACCGCAAAATAACATTTCAATTTTTCATTGTAGTCCAAACTTTTCAGATAACCTCTCGGAATATCCATTGTTCCTATTTTTGGCAAATCAAGATGAAATGTTTCGGTAGTGTATTCGGGTGTTTTGTGAATTTCCTTATCGCCACCAAAAATTTTTGTTCCATCTTTTGAAAGCCAGATAATGCCGCCGGTATCCTCGTGCCAGGCGGGAATGGTATCGTTTGCAACACCTTTCTCAATGTTGATAATCAGCAGACCTGAAGGTGAAAGTGATGGACGTGTGGCATAAAGCAACGGTTTGCCGGGCATTTTCCTCAATATTGTTTTTTCGTACATATTGGCTGTACTGGTTCTGAAAGTTACACCAGTAGTGAGATTCAGACAGTACAGATAAACCCACTGGTCTTCTTCGGGCGAAAGGTAACACCATCCGTTTTCGCCAAAAACAAGGTCGTAAGGCACACAATCGGTTTCATATTGCCTGATGAGTTCGAGTGTCTCAGCATTCAGTACATCAACGTAAGCCTGGTTGTACCCAATGGCCAGCGTTTTTCCGTCGGCAGTAACATCAATACAATTTGGTATTCTTTCGAGGGGGTAGGTAATCAGCGAATCGTTGTCGGCAGTTTTTACCAACAGGTTGTTGGGCGATTTTGTCAAAATATAAAGTACATCGTTTACCTTGTTGTAATAGGCATCCTGAACAGTTCCGGTAATCCATTTCACCGATGCAGAATCTGCAGGTGCGCCTATTTCGGGAACTACAATTCGCATCAGAATTCCACTCGACAACTGTGGGTTATTGGATTCGATATTAATAATTTGCGAATAACTGCCGGGGTAAACTCCTTCTCTGTTTACATTACAATAAATGGTTAAGGAAACGCCAGCCGGAAGGTTGCCCGATGTTTCGGACAAAGTGAGCCATGAAGGAATGTTGGTAATGTACCAGTTTTTATCAACCTGTCCCGGGTTGGCAATCACAAATGAGCGGTTGTCTTCGGTGCCAAAATCAATTTCGGCAGTACTGCAATACAACGGAAGACCTTCTTCGTTGGGTTGCTCAATTTCCTGATTACCGTAACTAATTGTAATCCTGAAAATTTCCGATTTACCAACCTTTACAAAAACGTAACCTTCAACTTTCCCGTCCTGCATGTAAGTCTCCACTTCTTTAAAACTAAACGGGATTGAGCAGTAGCCGTTATTCAGATTTCCTTCCAGCTTTTTCACATCCACCCACCGGGGGTAAACAATAACTTGGTAAGGTTCATTTCCGAATTCGGTCAGCGTAAAATCTGCTATCCCGCTGGTCGTATTCAGGTCAAAATGAAATTCAAGATCGGTGCTATACCCCTGTTCCTGTTTTTCTTCGGGATAATTGAAATTACACGAATGAAATACAATGAGCAGTAAAACCGTGATCAATCCTGATGTTAACAACTGTACTGTGTTTGCGGCTGAAAAGGTGGAGTAGTGTTCTACAGATTTTTTCATATTATTTTTGAATTAGGCGGTTACCAGTAAAAAACCAAACCCAGCGACAGGTTAATACGGCTGAGGTTTTCAATTTCCTCTTTCTCAAGTTCTATACTCTGCGACGAATTAACAGTTGTGATTTCCATTTTCCTGACCTTCGATATAAAAAGGGAAGATTCAAATCCAATGCTGATATTCGGCCTGATAAAATATTCAATACCAAAGGTAATATCCTGGGCAAACGAAGTTCCCTTTATTAATATCTGCTCGTTGTACATTTCAGCTTCATCGCGGTAAAATGCCGGCCCAATGGAATAGGATGAGTTAAGCCCGAGCTTCTTATTTTTGCCATAGCGGCCCGATGAAAAGAACGAAGCACCTGCAAAATTCACAAAATATCGCTCGCCCAACCGGCCGTAATACATATTAAAATCATCCATTATCATTGATGTGGTTATTTCGGCTGAAGAGTAAAACCCGTGATACATCATTCCCAGCCAGTAGTCTTTTGAAATTTGGTAGTATGCCGAAGCCCGGGCAACATAGCCAAGCTTGAGGTTTTTATAATAGTTTTTCGAATCTTCCACCGAAATACCCATTTGCTGCAAACTTTCCTCTACAGCATCTGTATTTCCGGTTAAATGACCCATTCCTCCGCTAACTGAAGTTCTGAAACGGTCGGTTGGTTTTACAGATTCCTGATTCCCGGCTATTTCCGGTTCTTCTGCAATTTGATTGTCCTGCATTTCCGGGGGGAAATCAGTCTGAATTTGTTCGTTTTCGGGTGAACTGAATGTCCATTCCCGCACACTACTTTTCTGAACTTTACCGTTTGCCGAAATACCATTGAAATTCTGGCTGTAGTAAATAAAATTCTTAGTTACCTTACCGATGGTACATTTCAGGGTATCACCACTATTCAGAATTATCCTGTCTTGCGAAAAACTCTTTGAATGTAAAAGAAGAAGAAGAAAAAGAATAAAAACCGGAATTAAAGGGAATTGCTTCATAACTTAATTTTAGTTGTTTCAATGCAAAAAACGGGATGTGAACCTTACTTTGATTGCACAAAAATAGCATAAAGTAGTATT
>CAYWBV010000298.1:0-5330 GCA_964455785.1 uncultured Maribellus sp. | reverse complement strand
TGTTTCTGCCGGAATACCCGACAATCAGCAAAACCAGTAAAAAGGTAGCAAGAATAAATGGTCCAATCTTTTTCAGCATCGTTTTTTCAATGACGTTTAAACATGTATTTCGCCGAACACTTTATATCCATAAAAAACAAAAATAAACCGAATTGTAAAGATACTTGATACCCGGACAATTTGATCAAAACAATTTTATTACAATAAACAACCTGTTTTGTTTCATATTTTACTTATTCTGTTTCAGAGGTTTTATTCACCAAAAACTTACCCAATAATTTTGAATAAAAATCAGGTGGTTATGAAATATGTCCATACAATTGGAGCCGATGAAGGGCCATATCTTACCGAAACCTCGCAGTTCCTGTACAAAAGCCTTCTCAGCAGGTGGTTCTATGTTCCTGCAGGATATCAATATCTCTCTCAGAAACCCAAATTACATTCATTTCCGCGCGGTTTCAGGTTAGGGGGACAGTTGATATTCTCCATATTATCAACGCGGGACGAGTTTGAAATGAGGACAACGGATGCCGATGCCATCTTAGCCCATTTTTTTATTATACCGGACGAAAAGAAACTTAAGAAACAACTTTCCAATGTCGGAAAACCAGTCATTATCTCCGTAAGACATACATTTAAATTGTCATCAAAACTTGCAGATACTGCAAAAAAACTCGAAATGGCAGGCGCCGCCGGTTTATATATCGGGCGTAAATTTCCAAATGCAGTTCTTAAAAAAATATGTTCGGAATGTTCCGTCCCGGTATTCTCAGCTTCAGGCAAAGCGGAAGAAGAAATAACTTCTAAAATCGAAGCCGGTGTTTTTGCAGTCTGTATCCCAGGCGAAAATATTTCGAAAGAGCAGGTGCGGCCGCTGCACGAGTTGTCTCCCGGAGCGCCTGTTATTGCCTCCTGCAACAGGTCGGAAAAATTAATGGAGCAGGCTGTAAAATCGGGAATTGACGCAGTGATTTTCAGACCCTGCATCCCGTTCAAAATGGAATGGGAAGATTTCTGAAACCATCAGCCTGATTGTTTTTTATCTAAAAAAGTATGTTATGAATACAATTAAAAATAGGCTCGAATTCCAGATAAAAAAAACAGATAAAGATTTTAATTTTGTACAAACAACAAAACGCCATTTATGGATTTCGCGCAAACGATACAGAATACCACAGTTTTAACAGGTTTTGCCGTTGTACTGGTTGCTGTTATCGTTTATCTGGCTGTACGTTTAACCCAATCGGAGAAAAAGAAAACAGCGTTCGAGGCAAAATACAACGCGCTCGAGTTAAAACTGAACAATCTTCAGTTGGAATCGCTGGAGTCGAAACTTAACCCCCATCTTTTTAAAAATGTGTTGAACACAATACAGTCTCATGCCTACCAAACTTATTTCGCCCTCGACAAACTGGCCAATGTTTTGGATTACATTTTATATGAAAGCCGCAGAAAATTTGTTACTCCCAAGGAAGAAATCGAGTTTGCTTTCAGTTTGATAGAAATCAACAAAATCAAACTTAGCCCGCTTTTTGAATTGAAAGTAAAGTCGAAAATCAATGAAACAGAACCACTTTACAACCAGGAGTTATTGGCACCCCTTATTTCTGTCGATTTTATTGAGAACGCATTCAAACATGCTGATATTCATAGTCCTGAGGCATTTATCGCAATTACTTTTGGGTTTACTGAAAATACTTTTTCCTTATTGGTGTCAAATAAAATATCAGGCAAAACCACTTTAAAAAAACCACACAGCGGGATAGGAACACAAACACTTGAACAAAGACTCAGGATAATTTATAAAGACAGTTTTAAACTTGAGCGATTTGCTGAAGGAGAAGTTTATCATGCACATTTAAAAATTAATTTACTTGAATACAAGGCTAAAATGCTTGCTGCTGGACGATGAACTGCCCGGCCTGAAATACCTGAAAATGCTTTGCGAACAAATTCCTGAACTGGAAGTTGTAAAAGCGTTTAACAATCCGGAGACCTTTTTAAATGAGCTTCCTTCGTTGAAATTCGACCTGTGTATTTTAGATATTGAAATGCCGGGAATGGACGGATTGAGCATTGCCAATCTTTTAGGCGATAAACCTGTAATTTTTACTACTGCTTACAAAGAATATGCAGCCGAAGCTTTTGACCTGAATGCAATCGATTATATCCGCAAGCCGGTAACTAAAGAACGATTGCAAACAGCCGTTAATAAAGCGCTGAATCGAATAGGTCAGTCGAATCCCACTAAGAATTTCATTCAAATAAATACAAACAAGGGAAAAACCCTGTTGTTTTTTAATCAGGTAGCTTATATAATAACTTCAGAAACGGATAGCCGTGACAAAATTGCGCAGTTACTTGATGGCAAAACACTGATATTGAAAAACATATCTCTTGAAAAGCTATTGCAACATTTACCTGAACCCGATTTCTGCCAGGTGAATAAAAAAGTGGTGATTGCTTTGCGCTCCGTACAGTTTTTTTCGCACGATGAAATTACCACCAATATCATTCTACCATCGGGGAAACCATTGGTAATTACTTTGGGTGATGTGTACCGCGAAGATTTTCTCCAAAAAGTAAAGGTGTAGTTCATTACACATTTTTGCTCTCTTATTACATTTTCATTTTTGTTTACTGCTTTCCCCGGTTTTAGCTGAATAAATGTTAACATTTTTATTCCATTGAAAACAGATAAATATGGAAACAAAAACTTCTGATCAACTTTCGTGGTATATAAAAAACGGGGATTCGCAAAGAACCCGGTTTAACTTTTTTAAAAAACCCATCAAACCACTGACTGTACCCTACCCCATTATTCAATTGTGCAATGGAATAAAAATTAATGGCAAAACCATAAAATCGATCCTTTTTTCAACCGACATGGCAATTATTGAAAACAGTGATGCTGATGCCGTGTTGGCTGTTTACCCCTTTGCCCCCTCTCTAAAGATTATAAAAAGTCTTATTGACTTTTCAGGCAAACCAGTAATTTGCGGAGTGGGTGGTGGTGTTACCCAGGGAAAAACATCACTTAAAATTGCCTTGGCGGCAGAACAGGCCGGAGCTTGTGGATTGATTGTAAACCAGCCTTTCAAAAATAAACATATCGAACAAATCAAAAGGGCAGCGCAGATACCTGTTATCTCTTCTGTTTCAACAATGGACTTTTCGTTTTCGGAAAGGATAAATGCAGGCGCCGATATTTTTAATGTAACCGGAGGCTCAAAAACGCCGGAAATTATTAAACGGATAAATTATGCAGTGCCGGGGATTCTGGTTATGGCAACTGGTGGAAAAAACAGGGAAAGTATCGCTGCTGCAATCGGGGCAGGCGCCGATGCGATTGTACTTACACCGCCCACTCCCGGCGATTTATTTAAGAATATTATGGAACGCTATCGTAAAGGATTAAAATATAAATAACACAATGGGAATGAAACGATTCAGAAATATACTTTTTTACATTTTCGTCATTGGTGGTTTTACTGCCTTGATAAATTTGATTGTCCGACTTGGCGAAAATAATCTTGAATCGGCGATGAACGTTTTAGCGCCGGAAACAGAAAAAAGCCAGTTGAGCCTGTTTTTCGAATCGTTTATGCATAATTTTACCCACCCACTCGCGATTTTGCTTTTGCAAATTGTAACAATCATACTGGTTGCGCGCCTGTTTAGCTGGGGGTGCCAAAAAATCGGACAACCTGCCGTTATTGGTGAGATTGCAGCCGGAATTGTGCTTGGCCCCTCGCTGATAGGAATGTATTTCCCTGAATTTTCTACTTTCCTTTTTCCCGAACAGTCGCTCGGCAATCTCGGACTTCTGAGCCAGATTGGGTTAATCCTGTTTATGTTTGTCATCGGGATGGAACTGGATTTAAAAGTGTTGCGAAAACAGGCGCACGAAGCAGTGGTGGTGAGCCACGCCAGCATTATTATCCCGTTTGCACTGGGTGTGGGGCTGGCCTATTTTATTTACCAGTCGTTCGCTCCGCAAGGAGTGCCGTTTGTTTCTTTTGCCCTGTTTTTGGGAATATCGATGAGTATTACCGCGTTTCCGGTTTTGGCAAGGATTGTTCAGGAAAGGGGAATTCATAAAACAAAGCTTGGAACGATTGTGCTCACCTGTGCCGCCGCCGACGATATTACTGCGTGGTCGTTGCTTGCAGTTGTCATTGCAATTGTAAGAGCCGGTTCTTTTATCAGTGCGTTGCCTACTATCATTATGGCAGTCGGTTACGTTTTTATATTGCTGAAGGTAGTCAGACCCTTTTTAAAACGGGTTGGTGACCTGCACGCTTCGCACGAAAATCTGAGCAAACCGGTCGTTGCCCTTTTCTTCCTGGTATTGATCCTTTCTGCATACTCCACAGAAGTAATTGGTATCCACGCCCTTTTCGGGGCATTTATGGCCGGAACAATCATGCCCGACAACCAAAAATTCAAAAAGGTTTTTATCGAAAAAGTAGAAGATGTTGCACTGGTTTTGCTGCTTCCCCTGTTTTTTGTATTTACAGGGTTAAGAACACAAATTGGTTTACTGAACGATCCGTATTTATGGAAAGTTTGCGGATTGGTAATTTTGGTTGCCGTAACCGGAAAATTTGTCGGCAGCGCGCTGGCTGCCAAATATATCGGGCAGAACTGGCGCGACAGCCTCAGCATAGGAGCCTTAATGAATACTCGCGGGCTTGTGGAACTTGTTGCTTTAAATATCGGTTACGACCTGGGCATAATGACCCCTGAAATTTTTGCCATGCTGGTTATTATGGCGTTGGTCACCACATTTATGACTGCGCCTTCCTTGCATTTTATCGATAAGATATTTAGGAAAAAAGAAACCTCCGTTTTAAAAGAAATTGAAGAATTGAATAAGTACCGGATACTCATTTCGTTTGGGAAACCAGAAATGGGCAGAACACTACTCCGGCTTGCACATGGCCTGATAAGGAGCAGAAACGGAAATTCGCTGGTTACGGCGCTGCATTTGTCGCCGAACAACTTATTTAACACGTATAAAATGGATGAGTATGAAACAGAGGGGTTTGCTCCTGTTCTCGCTGAATCTAAAAAACTTGGGCAACCAGTTGAGACATTGTATAAAGTTTCGGAGGATATTGAAACGAATATTGCAGAAACAGCAAACAATGGCAACTACGACCTGCTGTTGATGGGAATCGGACATTCGATTTACAAGGGAAGCCTGCTTGGAAATTTGCTTGAATATCCAGCAAATATACTGAATCCTGAACGTTTGATGGATAAATTTACCGGCAGGGAAAAGCTTTTCGGGAGCTCTCCGTTTGCCGAAACAACAAGACAAATCA
>CAYWBV010000297.1:0-5362 GCA_964455785.1 uncultured Maribellus sp. | reverse complement strand
TATCGGCCTGTCACGCCGAGGGTCGCGGGTTCGAGTCCCGTCCGCACCGCAAAAGGGAGATAAATTTGTCTCCCTTTTTTGCTTTATGGATTATTTCGTATATATCATACAATCAGAGCAATCAGGTATTTATTACAAAGGATATACTTGCTGTCCTGTTCTGCGGCTGGAGGAACACAATCAGGATAAAAGCCGGTAATATAGGCATCCTTGCAGCTTCATGACCCGCCCCTGCTAAAAATTTCACCTCCCTTGTTCCCTGTTGACCCTCCCTTGCTAAAAATATGGGCGTCCTTGTTACCTTATGACCCTCCCTTGTTGAAAATATAGGCTTCTTTGTTACTGTATGACCCACCCTTGCTGAAAATATAGGCGTCCTTGCAGCTCTATGACCTGCCCTTGTTAAAAATTTCACCGCTCTTGTTACCTGTTGACCCTCCCTTGCTAAAAATATGGGCTCCTTGTAACCTTTTGACCCTCCCTTGCTGGCCAGGGAGGCAAAATTTTTAACTGGGAGAGCCGGTTTTTAGCTTTCTTTCAAACCGGAAATTTCTTTTATTTCTTCGATTTTGTTCAACTGCTCGTTTAAATCGGCTTTTTTATAAAAATGTTCGTGTACAAAATTGAGGTACTTTAAGATTTTAAAAGCATTAAAAACATGGTAAAACCGGATTTGAAATGTTTTGGCAGAGGAACAGTTTCGGTTTAATATTTCCAGTTCATCCCAAAAATTATCAGCTTTTAAAAATTGCTGAACGGTTTTTGGGAGTGATGAAACGATTTGTTCCCACTCTGTTTTCTCCGCGCCAAAGAATTTTTCTTTTATATCGAAAAGTTTTTTCAAATCGTCAAATGCCTGGAAGTTGTATGTAACCGTCAGGTCTTCCTGTCCGTTCATCCACTTTTGCAAAATGGGCCCGGTACCAAAGGGAACGCGCGCCGACAGGCGTGCCGACGGATAAACTTTGGTAGTGGTAATTTCTCCAACCGGGCCAAGTTGCGCCAGGTTTTGCAAAAAATAAAAATCTTCGCCCGCCTGCCTGCGGTTCATCCCGCCGCGGCGCACATACGATTCGGCTCTAACGGCAAATGCCGATCCCACCGTAAACATGGAATACGGGTAGCCTGTAAATGCGACTGCTTTTTTGTAATAGCCGAGGTATTTTTCATATAATTCGATACCCAATAAATGTTTCGGCAAAAGTCCTGTTTTTTGATGTTCAAAAGAAATCGTGGCGCCCACATTTTTGGGATAAAACAAAAAGTGGTTTTCAATCCCGGTGAAGTAGTTTTTTTCTACCAGTGTGTCGGCATCCAGCGATACAATAATTCCGCCAGGTTTTTGAAGTAAATCGAACCGCAAAACAGCTTCGTCCATTCCCCATTTCCTGGCAAGCCCGGCGCCTGCCCATTTCTTTTTGAGTTCCAAAGGGCCAACGGCATAAAATGTTAGTTTTTCATTTTTGTGCCCTGCAATCCAACTGTCAACGTTTATTTTGGTCTGGCGGTTAAAACCTTTTATGGTTTGCGGAGCATTTTCCGAATGATTGATCAATACAATAATCTCCGCTTTTTGGCGGGGTTTTTCACATTGGTTTAACGATTCGAGCGTTCGCAGGATTTCAGGTTCATAAAAACAGGGAATAACCACAACAATCCCGGTTTCAGGAAGTGGAATTTCGGTAATTAACGCTGTTTTATTCTGCTTTTGCAGGTATTTTTTTGCAAACATCCGGTTTGTGTTTCTTCGCAAAACTAAATATTTTGAGCAAAAAAAATCCGGGTAATTTCCCGGATTCTTTTTTTATATTTTAATTTCTGCTACTCTGCCTTTTTTACGTACCGTTCGTTTAGTGCATTTAAAACTTCGCCGGTGAGGTTGTGTGCTTCATCGCCCACGAGAATGTCGGCAGCGTTAAAAATGTAATCGTATTTTTTGTCTTTGTTCAGAACTTTTATGTAGCTCATCAAACTATCGAGGATTTGCTGGTTGTTTGCGGTTTGCAGTTCACCCAGCTTGGTTGAAAGTTCCTGGTCGAGTTTCAGGATTTCCTGTTCTCTGCCAACCAATCTGTCGCGTTCCTGAATGGCTCGTTGTTCGGTTAAAAAACCGCCGCGCTGTACCTTTTCCTGGAATGCTGCTGCTTCTCTTTCGAAAGTCTGACGTTTGGTTCCGTATTCAGTGGTGTAAGCTTCCTGTTTTTTTGTAAAATCGTCATGCAGGTCCTGCGCCAGATTATAATTCACAATAATTGAGTCGGCTTTTACATAAGCAATTTTTAGTGAGCCCGATTGATCACTGCCGCTTCCCGAATCGACCGCTTCTCCTGAATTTCCACCAGACCCGGTAAAATATAACACATACAAAACGGCAACGGCCACAAAAAGTACAATGCTTACGATCAACGATGTTCCTTTCATCCTCTAATTAATTTTAATATGGTTGAAAATTTAATTCTGACAAAGATAATTTTTTCGGTTAAACGAAATACGGAAAAATTGTACTTTTTTGAACAGGGCGCCAAATCTGCATTTTCAAAAAAAACCTGTGTAAAATCATAGTCATGTGCTGATAAACATCATTGAAAGAAACCCTGCGGCCATTGTACTTTTAGCGTTGTAAATTTTTTACTTAAAATTTAAAATGTTGAATAAATTAATTGCAGATATGCTTCCCCACATGCCCAAAAAGTTGATTTGGGTTTTTTCGAAACGATACATTGCGGGTGAAACGATGGAAGAAGGCCTTCTGGCATCGAAACTACTGAATGAGCAAAATATTGAGGTGACCATTGATTTGCTGGGAGAATTTATTCAAACACTGGAGGAGGCCGAAAAAAATAAAGATCATTATTTTCAAATTATTGAACGTTTTACCCGTGAGGGAGTAAAAGGTAATTTTTCGATTAAACCTTCCATGTTCGGGCTTTTGATTGATAAAGATGTTTGTTATCGTCATATCCACGATATTGTTGAATTTGCTGCGAAAAAGGATACGTTTATCCGAATCGATATGGAAGATTCGCAATGTGTCGATATGGAACTTGAAATCTTCAGGAAACTTAGGGTAAAGTTCCCCAAAAATGTGGGATTGGTGCTGCAGGCATACCTGCGTCGTACTTTTAGTGACCTGGAGGCATTGAACGATTTGAACTCGGAATCGGAGCCAATCAGTTTCAGGCTTTGTAAGGGAATTTATATTGAACCGGAAACGATTGCATTTAAAGATTATCAGGAAGTCAGGGATCATTACCTCGAAGACCTTGGATTTATGCTGAGGAATAAAATGTTTGTAGGTATTGCAACCCACGATAAATATCTGATTGAACAGGCTTATCTTCTTATTGAAAAATACGGGGTCGCTAAAAACAGGTATGAGTTCCAGATGTTGTACGGCGTGACACCTGAATTGAGGCAGTCGGTTCTGGATAACGGTCATCCGATGCGGGTTTATGTTCCGTTCGGGAAACACTGGTTTAATTATTCGACAAGACGTTTAAAAGAGAATCCAAAAATGGCAAACCATATAATTAAGGCAATTTTCATAAGGGGCTGATTTTGGGGGTTAATACATGGAGAGGGTGGCAGATTTGCCGCCCTTTCCTTTTTAATACCTTTTATAAATGATTTCTTCCAGCGGACGTTTGGGAACATGATGAACTTCGTCCGTGTCTCGCCAGTATTTTATTTCGTTGTCCGAAGCGGTTTCCAGTACAACATTTTCGGCTGGCTTCCCGAGTGCGATCAGCCACAGGATTTCAAGATTTTCAGGCAAGTCAAGTATTTTTGCCACTTTAATTTTATTGACAGAGCCAATGATACAACCACCAAATCCGTCTTCCGCAGCGCCAAGCAAAATACTTTGTATGGCAATTCCATCGTCGCAAAAATATCCGTCAGACAGTGCTTTGTCGTGCATCACAACAATATAGGCCACGGGGCGTTCCCCTTCCTGCGGACCCTTCCACCGGGTGAGGTAACCGGCCCACCCTAAATTGGGAAATATAAGTTCAGTGACTTTCTCATCGGTGCAAATGGCATATTTTAAAGGTTGCATATTTCTTCCGCTGGCCGAAAAACGGGCGAGTTCAATCCATCCCTCAATTTGTTTGTCGCGAATCTTTACCGACTCGTCAAAACGCCGGTAACTGCGGTTTTTGATAATTAAATCACGGATCATTTTCAAAGTCGGTTTTGAAAGTTCTATTTATTATTTTTGGTTCACACAAAGATATTCTAAAATTTCAGGGCAAAAAGAAGGATAAAGAGGAAAGTTAAAAAAATTGCTGACCAAACTTAACCACTCGAATAATTGATTCCTCTTTATCCTGTTTTCTAAACGCTGATTATTTTCAACTATTGTTTCGTTTTAAAATTTATCGTGCCATATTCAATTTTATTTTTAGTTTTGAAGAACAGAACAGAACGGAGGCCGTTCTGTTGTATTTTTTTTAAGAAAAATGGGCCAATTTAAATTTGCAGTTGACAAAAATTCCAATGTGTTAAAGTTCCAGCAACTGGTTGATGCCATTCTGGATTCCATCAGCCGCGACCAGTTAAAACAGGGCGAGATGTTGCCCTCTGTAAGCCAGATTATGAGCGAATGCCAGCTTTCGCGCGACACTGTTTTTAAAGCGTATGCAGAGCTGAAAAGGAGAGGGATTGTTGAATCGGTGCCCAACCGCGGATATTTTGTTACAAAAAAAATATCGAAGGTTTTTCTTTTTCTCGATACTTTCAAAGCCTACAAGGAAGTACTTTACGGTTCATTTCTGAAACATCTTTCCAAAAACATCAGTGTCGATTTGCATTTTCATCATTACAATATTGGGGTCTTCGAAAAAATTATCAGCGAGAGCCTTGGGAAATACAGCAAATACATCATCATGAATTTCGACCATACAAAGGTTCCCGGAATTGTTCAAAAAATTCCGGCTGAACAGTTGCTGATTATCGACTGGAAGATAAATTCACAAGACGGGCAGTCGGCCGTCTTTCAAAATTTTGGAGAACCCGTTTATCAAAATCTGCAAAACCACCTGGAAAGTATTCGAAAGTACGACGAATTTACTTTTTATTATCCGCCATTTACCTATCACCCCAAAGATGCGATTGAATACTTCAAAAAGTTTTGTACTGACTTCGGGATAAAACATTCAGTAATTTATGAACCCGAAGAGTTTCGGATAAAAAAAGGAGGGCTCTGGTTTTTGGTGAGCGACCGCACGCTGGCGGAGTTTTTGGACCAATGCGCTGAAAATGGTTTTGAACCGGGACGGGAAGCAGGCGTGATTTCGTATAATGAAACCCCGATGAAAAAATATGTAAAAAACGGGATTACCGTTATCTCCACCGATTTTGA
>CAYWBV010000296.1:0-5373 GCA_964455785.1 uncultured Maribellus sp. | reverse complement strand
GCAAAAGCTTTCCGGTAAACAAAATCGGTGAATCCTTGTATCGGTGCGAGATAAATCATCATCAAAATAAAGTTTCAAAAATACGGATTCAAAAAACATTTCTCAACCGTTCGCAACCATTCAATATATATCTTTGTTGCGTAAAACGATAAATGGTAGGAACAATTACATATCAGCAAGATACAGTAAGTACTCAGGCCACTTCGGTCGTTAAAACGACGCCCACGCCGATACAAATCCGCAACTGGCAGTGGAACAGGGAGCAAAAACTACTGGTTGGAGGCTCGCGTTATATGGAGCCGAGAAACGAAGTCAAACTGACAACTTCGGTAGTTTTGGATGACAAGGGACTTGCACTGCCTTTCCGGCCCGTTACCAGCCAAAATACAGACTGGATCACCGTCCTGCTTTTGCTCATTTTGGTATTGTTTGCCACGGTTCGCAACACCTATTCAAAATATCTGGGACACCTGATTCAGTCTATCTTCAATTATTCCACTGCGTCGCGAATGTTTCAGGAAAAAAATACTTCGGTTTTGCAGGGCGCCTTCCGAATGGAAGTTTATTTTTACCTGACTGCGGCTATTTTTGTTTTTCAATTGATTAATCATTTTCGGATTACCGCCCCTTTTCCCGGTATTCTTCTTTTTCTTCTTTGTTTAGGAGCGGTAGTTGCCTACTATATTTTCAAAAAACTATTTTACATGATGTTCGGAATGGTGGTCGAGGCGACAGGCGAAACCAGCGAATTCCTTTTTAACATGGACAATTTCAACCGAACGACTGGTTTATTCCTTTTTCCAATAATCACGTTAATTGCCTTCTACCCCTTCGATAACCCTGACTTTCCGGTACTTCTGGGAATTTTTACCGTCACGGCTTTTTACCTGTTGCTGCTGTTCAGAGGAAGTATCATTTTATTAAAGAAACAATTTTCAATATTTTATCTCTTTTTATACCTTTGTACCCTTGAATTTTTGCCCTTGCTTTTAATTTATAAAATAGTTGATGCATAAGAAGGGAGTAAGTTTCATTAAAAGCAGAAAATTTTGAAAATCAAGAGCATATTAGTTTCACAACCAGAGCCTGATTCAGCAAAGTCGCCTTATTTTGAATTGGCCGAGAAAAACAATGTAAAAATTGATTTCCGTCCGTTTATTAAGGTTGAAGGAGTACCGGCAAAAGAGTTCAGGCAAACCCGGATTCAGATCCTTAACCACAGCGGGGTAATTTTTACCAGCAGAACCGCCATCGATCACTTTTTCAGGATAAGCCAGGAGTTACGGCTTACCATCCCCGATACGATGAAATATTTCTGTATTTCGGAAGCGACTGCTTTCTATCTCCAGAAATATATCGTTTACCGGAAGCGAAAAATATTTTATGCCGACGGAAGGTTCTCTGACCTGATGAACGTGATGAAAAAACACCGTGAAGAAAATTTCCTTGTCCCGCTTTCCGACATACACAAGCAGGAAATTCCCGAGCTGCTCGATAAAGAAGGGTATAAATATACCAAAGCCATTTTGTACCGTACGGTGAGCAGCGATTTGTCGGATTTAAAAGAAGTAAATTACGACATTCTTGTGTTTTTCAGCCCTTCGGGAATCAAATCGCTCTACCAGAACTTCCCTGATTTTGTACAAAACGATACCAAAATAGCGTGTTTTGGGCCCACAACGGCGCAAGCTGTCCGCGAGGCAGGGCTCCGGCTCGACATAGAAGCCCCCACTGCCCAGGCGCCATCGATGACAATGGCGCTGGAACAGTTTATCCGGAAAATGAACAAGACCATTTAAAGATAAAATATGTAATTTTGAAAGGCTGTCCGTCAAAACGATGAACAGCCTTTTTTAGTACAAAATGGAAAATTTCCAGGGAAACATTAAAAAAAACTTATCCGGTTTTTCTTTAAAAAAAGAAGAACGGTTGTGCAGTAAAAAACTTATCGATCTGCTTTTTTCCGAAGGCGCTTCGTTTTTGGTATTTCCGATAAAAATTATTTTTCTGGAAACTTCACTGCCAACGTCATTTCCGGTTCAGGCGGCATTTGCCGTGAGCAAAAAAAGTTTTAAAAAAGCCGTCCACCGCAACCTGATAAAACGTAAAATGCGCGAAGCCTGGCGTTTAAATAAGCAGTTGCTCGGCAATCCGCTTCACGAAGGGCAGCAGTTGGCGGTATTCTTTATTTTTATCGGAAAAGAAATACCCGACTTTCCGTCGGTTGAAACAGCCATGATAAAGGGAATAAAAAAGCTGATAAAAAGGCAACAACAAACGAAAGAAACATTATGAAGAGTGCGGGGGAAATTATTGCCGGACAGAACAAATTTTTCGATTCGCATACCACCCTCGATATCGATTTCAGGTTAACCCATTTAAAAAAGCTGAAACAAAATATAAAGCAGCACGAAAGAGAAATTGTAAATGCTTTACATGCCGATTTGGGAAAGAGCGAATTTGAATCTTTTTCAACTGAAATCGGGTTGGTACAGCACGAATTGACACTTCACATCCGTAAACTTAAAAGATGGGCAAAACCCAAAAGGGCCGGGACGCCGATTTATACCTTTTCGTCCCACAGTTATGTCTGCCAACAACCCTACGGACAGGTACTTGTCATCAGCCCGTTTAATTACCCATTTATGCTGGCTTTTGCGCCACTGATTGGAGCGGTATCGGCCGGGAACGTCGTTTCGCTTAAACCATCGGAGTTTACGCCTTCTACCTCTGCTGTCATCGAAAAAATAATTGAGGAAACCTTTGATAAAAACTATGTTGCTGTATTTCAAGGAGGAATTGAAATCAGCCAGGAACTGCTTTCCATTCGCTGGGACAAAATATTTTTTACGGGAAGTTCGCGGGTAGGAAAAATTGTTTTGGAAGCGGCGGCAAAATATCTGACGCCTGTTGTACTTGAATTGGGTGGCAAGAACCCGGTAGTGGTTGACAGCGACGCCAATCTGGAAATCGCCGCCAGGCGTATTATATGGGGAAAACTGCTAAATGCCGGGCAATCGTGTGTAGCGCCCGATTATTTGTTTGTCCATTCCGAAGTAAAAGACAAATTTCTGAAACTGATGGTTAGCGCTATTGAAAGTTTTTTTTCAAGCCATCCGCAACAAAACGGAGACTTTTCCAAAATGGTAAGCCAGGCTGCGGTAGAACGTTTATCAAAAATGATGGAAAACACCACCGTTTATTTTGGAGGAAAATTTGACAGAGATTCAAAATACTTTTCTCCCACCATCCTAACCGATGTTACCGCAGATTCACCGGTGATGAAAGAGGAGGTTTTCGGGCCCGTTTTACCGGTGCTCACCTTTGAAGAACAAGATGAAGTAATTGAGTTTATCAAAAAAGGAGAAAAACCATTGGCAACATTTTATTTCTCCGAGGACCGGAAGAAACAAAAGGAATTTTTGCAAAAAACCTACTCGGGAGATGCCATGATTAACGATGTTGTCTTACATTTTACCAACCTTTCGCTGCCTTTTGGCGGAGTTGGCTACAGCGGAATGGGGTCGTATCACGGGAAGCGCAGTTTCGATGTATTCTCACATGAACGTTCCGTGATGAATACATCAACCCGGTTCGATTTGCCATTTCGATATCCGCCTTATAAAAAATGGGTGTTGAATGTTCTGAAGATTTTGTTCCGGTAAATCGTAGTCATAAAAAACCCTGAAGAACCGGCAACATTCTCCAGGGCTATCAATATTTTCTTTTGAACGTTTATTCTTCGTCCATGATTTCGGTTTGCATCCTTACCGAATCTTCGTGTATCAACTGGAACAGTATTTTTACAAAAGTTTCGTTGATATCTAGCTTTTTGCCCAGGTTTACCCTGTTCTCCATCAGTTGCGACCACCGGCTGATCTGTAAAGCTGTAACATTGTTTTCTTTTTTGTACCGGCCTATTTGTTTGACAATGGCTACTCTAGAAGCGAGGGTTTCGAGTAATTCTGCGTCGATGGCGTCAATACGGTTACGCAAAACATCCAATTGGTTTTCAAACTCTGGGTTGTTTGCATTTTCATTCCGGATGACCAGTTTATCGAGCAGTTTCGCCAAATCTCCGGGAGTAAGTTGCTGGGCGGCATCGCTCAGGGCGCATGACGGGTCGATGTGCGACTCAATCATCAGTCCTTCCATCCCCATATCGAATGCCTTTTGCGAAATCTCATACAGATACTCGCGCTTGCCTGCAATGTGGCTCGGGTCGCAAATAATGGGCAGATTGGGCATCAACCGCCGCAACTCGATAACGGTTTGCCAGTTGGGATAATTTCGGTATTTTGTATCCCTGAAAGGGGTAAATCCACGATGGATGGCTACAATATTTTTAATACCGGCCTGAGAAACCCGCTCGATCGCGCCAATCCAAAGCTGAGCATCGGGATTAACCGGATTTTTTACCATTATCACTGCGTCGGTACCTTTTACCACGTCGGCAATCTCCTGAACCACAAACGGGCTTGCCGTAGAACGGGCTCCAATCCAGAGTACGTCGAGCCCGGCTTTCAACGCCTCTTCGGTGTGCTGGGCATTGGCCACTTCGGTTCCCACCGGCAAACCGGTTTCCTGTTTAACCAATTGAAGCCATTTTAAACCAATTGAGCCGACCCCTTCAAAAGAACCCGGCCGGGTACGAGGTTTCCAAACACCGCCGCGATAAACAAAAACGCGGGGATCTTTCGCAAGCAACCGGGCTGTATCGAGCGCCTGTTTTTCCGTTTCAAGACTGCAAGGCCCGGCAATAAGCAGTGGATTATCGATGCGGGGCAACCATGCTTTTATCGGATTAATTTCAAGTTTTAACGCCATGATTATTTTGTATAAAGTTTTACCAATTTTTCTTCATTTTTTACCAAATCCGGGCTTCCTCCGTCAAGAATTCCCCTTATTTTGTTGGCATTCAGGATCAATTCTTTCAGTTTGTCCGACTGTCCGTTTTTCATACAATCGCGGAACTCCTGTAAATGTTTAATGTAAACATCCAGCGATTCAACCACGTAATCTTTGTTTTGTTCAAAAATGGGATGCCACATGGTACCTGAACTTTTGGCAAGCCTTACCGTTGAACGGAATCCGCCGCTGGCAAGGTCGAAAATGATTTTGCGGTCTTGAATGGCCTGAACCGCATTTGCAAGGGCAAAAGCGGCCGCGTGAGGGAGATGCGAAACAAAAGCGGTGCTGTGATCCTGCTCGTCGGCAGTCATATACGCGATGTCCATTCCCAGGTTCTGAAACATTTTTTCGGCCAGTGCAAGATGCTGTGGGCCCGAATCTTCCTGGTCGCACAGAATGGTGATTTTTCCCCTGAACAGGTTTTCGATAGCGGCAGAGGGTCCCGAATTTTCGGTACCCGAC
>CAYWBV010000295.1:4097-5392 GCA_964455785.1 uncultured Maribellus sp. | reverse complement strand
TCCCAGAAATGGTCGGAGCACCAGGCAGCGCCCAGCGGCCACATTCCGTAACCGGTATTCCCGATGGGATCGGTAAACTTCCACACGTCGGTGGTGTGGTGCGCCACAAAACCGCGGCACCCGTAAACTTCGCGGGCTGTTTTCGCACCGTTTTCGCGCAACCCGTCCACAAAGTCGAAAAAAGGTTCCTGACATTCGGCAAGATTGGTCACCAGCGCCGGCCAGTAGTTCATCTGAATATTAATGTTGATGTGATAGTCGGCATTCCACGGCGGCGCCAATGTTCCGTCCCAGATTCCCTGCAAGTTGGCAGGCAATCCGCCCGGCCGCGACGAATTGATAAGCAGGTAACGGCCAAACTGAAAATAGAGTTCGGTTAAATGAGCGTCGGTTTCGCCATTTTTTACCCGTTCCAGCCTTTTGTCGGTTGGCAGGTTCAATGTATCCTTTTCATTTAGTCTCAAATCCACCCGGTTGAACAGTTCCTGATACTGGGCGATATGTTGCGTTTTCAGCATACCGGCATTTTGTCCGGCTGCTTTTTGAATATCGTCAGCCGAAGCGTTCACTTCGTCACTGTCGTTGAAATTGGTCCTTCCCGAAATGAAAATTTCTACCTCGTCAGCATTGGTAACCACCAGTCCGCTGTCGGTTGAAGATATTTCACCGCCGTTATTTTCAATGTGAACGACCGATGCAAAACGGGTTCCCTGCCCTTCATACTCGGCAAACCCGGTCATCAGCATCTGGTTCTCGCCCACCGAAACCGTTTCAGCCTCACCAGGCCGTTCCATCCACGTGTTAAAACTGATACTTCCTTTTTTGGAAGCAGATAGTTTTATCACAATCACCTCGCCGGGCGAAGAGACAAAAACTTCGCGGTTGTATTTTATTCCGTTGGATTCAAACTCAGTTGCGACAACTGCGGTTTTTAAGTCGAGTTCTCTTTTGTAGTTTTGAATTTCGTTTACCCCTTCAAACTGAAACATAACATCCCCAAGGGTTTGATAGGTGTGTGAACCTGCTTCTATTCGTTTGCCCATTATCTTTTCCTGCGCCAGCCGGTCGCCATCCGCATATTTTCCAGCGAACAACAACTTCCGCACTTTGTCCAGGTTTGCCAGCGCTTCGGGGTTGGCGCGTTCGATGGGTCCTCCTGTCCACAGCGACTCTTCGTTTAACTGTATCCGTTCGGTTCCGGCGCCCCCGAAAACCATGGCGCCCAATCTGCCATTCCCGACCGGTAACGCTTCTGTCCACACTTCAGCCGGCTGTTCGTACCAAAGTTTTAACTC
>CAYWBV010000295.1:0-3997 GCA_964455785.1 uncultured Maribellus sp. | reverse complement strand
CATTAATCATCGCCACCCCGTTTGGTTTCAATGATAACCACTCCATTGGCGCCTCGCGAACCATAGATTGCGGAACTGCCGTCTTTAATCACGTTGATACTTTTGACCTGTATGGGAGGTATCGAACTTAAAGCGCTTGCATCTGTCGGAACGCCATCCACAATAATCAAAGCGGCGCTGCTACTGTTTATCGAATTGATTCCTCTGATGATAATTTCGCCGTTATTTACCTGTACCCCGGCAAACCGGCCTTTAATCAATTCGTAAATGTTGCTGTATTGCGAAAAATCGATGTCATCCTTGTCTAAACTTGCAACAGCATTTAGTTTATTCCGGTCAGATACATGCCCGTAACCTATCGCATGTTCCCGGTTTTTTTCGCCCGGTTTCAGCCTCATATTGATGGCGGCGAACTTAATATTCCCTGTAAGTTTTACTTTCTGGTTATAAAAACCGTTGGCCGAAACCACAAAAATATCTTCTGTATTACAACCGACAGAAAACCGCCCCAGAGAATCTGTTAAAATTTCCTGTTTGGTACTTTTTACCTTTATTGTAGCACCGATTAACGGGATACTGTCGAACGTGGTTACTGCTCCGTGAATTACCCTGTCCTGGGCTGTTGAAACCGAAATAACTGCGATAACCATTATGGCGACCGAGATAATGATTTTTCTGTTCATGGCTTATTAGTTTATTGTTGATTTCCACAAATTTAATGGAAACATCGGGAAAAAAATCATTTTACAAATAAAAAATTACCGCGACCTGGCAGGCCCCACCCTTTTTACCCGGTAAGGTTTTTTACGCTGCGATTCAAAATAGGTACGCATTTGCAATTCAGCAATAATTCCGGTGGTAATAAACTGTATTCCGCCCAAAACCAATAGGATACCGAGCAACAGAAGCGGTTTTCCCCAGATATCGTTTCCAAGGATTTTTAAAACCAGCATGTACAAATTGATTAATATTCCAATCCCCAGTGTAACGAGCCCAATCCCGCCGAAAAAGTGCATCGGCCGCTGAAGGTATTTTTTGAAAAACACCATCAAAATCAAATCGCTCATTACCCGGGTGGTACGACCCAGATTGTATTTTGAACTACCAAACTGGCGCGGTCTGTGATTGACATCTACCTGTGTTATGTTGGTAGCCCCTTCCAAAGCAATCAAAGCCGGAATATACCGGTGTAACTCACCGTAAATGTGAATACTTTTTATGGTTTCCCTGGTAAATATTTTAAGGGTACATCCCAAATCTTTCATGTGTATGCCAGTTGATTTGCGAATCATATAATTGGCAATTTTCGACGGGATTTTGCGGAGAAACATCCCGTCTTTGCGGTTGGCGCGGACACCGGCAACCATATCCCAACCTTCTTTTTCGATCATTCCGAGCATCATTGGTACGTCGGCGGGGTCGTTTTGCAGATCGCCGTCGATCAGTACCACGTATTCACCTTCCGCCTGGTCAATTCCGGCCTGCAGCGCCGAACTTTGTCCGTAATTCCGTTTTAGTTCCACCAAAATAAAACGATCGTCGTTAATCTTTTTTATTTCCGGAATGGTTTGATCGGTAGAGCCGTCGTCAACAAAAATGGCTTCAAAATCAATGTCTTCCAGGGCTTTCTTAATCTGTTCCGCCAAAGGGGCAATATTGGATTCTTCGTTAAAGACGCATATAACCAGCGAAAGTTTTTTCATTGTTTAATACAATTTTTATCTGAAACAAAAAGAATTGAAAACGGTGCAAAAGTAAACAATTTAAACCGATTTAATGAACCGGACCGAATTTCCAGATAAACGAGACTTTAACCGTTTTGTACTCCCAGTCGCGCAAACCGTGCAAATATTGAAACCGTAGCGCGGTTTTTTCAAAATCTTTACGAACGTCGAAATTAAGTTGCATTGGCCTGTCGCCATTGTTTTTGTACCCGGTGTATCCCGACCATGAAGCCGACCACAGCCAGTCGTTTTTTTCAAAATCGGCGCCAAGTGCATACAGGTAGGCATCGTTCTGAGGATTGAGTTCGTCGTAAGTCTGCCAATTGTAAAATCCAAACAATCCGAAAGGCCGGAAAGTACGATTCCCTGAAACAAACAAATCTTTGGAAAAACTGAGGTCGATAAAAAATCCGGGGGTATCGGTATAACGTGCTGCATCAGGCTCGCCGGTGGTTGTTTTGCTGGCAAACCTGAACAATGTATTGGGAAATACCCTGTCGCGGCAAATCTGGATTAATGTGCTGAAATAAAAATCACCGACCATTATCCCTTTCCCGTTTTCGTCGCGCGAGAAACGTTCGTTTCTTATTTCTTCGGAATAGGCATATTGCTCCAAAACAACCCCGTACATCTCAATGGCAACCCTGTTTTTGGCAAAGGGAATGTATATCCTTCCCGAAATATCGCGTGTGGGGTCGCCTTTAAAAAAATGGTTGGAAGCAGTAATTTCGAATTCGGTTTTGGCCTGGAGGTAACCTTTTTTTACATCGGGGACAGGCAGTGCGTTGGGGCCCAGGTATCCCGGAGAAATAATCAAATACGAACGCCAGTTGGGGTCGCCGGCATCCCAGTCGTGCAATTCGTTCCACCATCGATAATCACCCGCAACCATCTGGGCGGAAGTACATGAAAAAACAAAAAGCAAAACAGGAAGTAAAACGATTTTCATTCAAAACTTTTTGAAAACCAAAGATAAAAAAAGGGCTGTCCAAATGAACAGCCCCCGTATATTAAAGGTTCAGTTTTTCTCTAATATTTTGCGGAACCGCATCCTTATGTACCATTATCGACATGGTTTTATAATTTACATAGGGTTTCGAGGCATAAAAATAACCTTTGTATTTGTTATAATCGCCCCACGAATTTTTCACCTTATAATAAGTTCTGCCCTGCTGATCTCTTGCCGTGCCTACAATATGCATCCCGTGGTCGTCGGTTGTCTGGTAATTATCGAATGCCGCCTGACGCATTTCCTGGGTAACCACCTTTTCTTCCACCGGGTTCTCGAGTTCGTACAGTTCCTTTTCCTTATCTTTTTCGGGAAGGGCTTCCCAGCGTGCCATTTCGGCATCCGACATGTCCACAGCGGGTACTGCCGGAAGAACTGCTACTCCTTTGTTGCTGGTGGCGAATCCTTTTTCGCTAACATCGGCTGCCCACGCCACGGTAAACCCGTTTTTCAGCGAGTAGTCGATAATTTCTTCGAGGTCGGCAACCGGAACATTATAAACTTCGTCCCATGACCAGTTATCAGGTACTTCCAAAATAAATTTCGAATAAAACGGGTGGTGTGTGTAGGATGTTATTTCAACATAATCATTCATATTCAACCCGACATAATTGACTGCAAAACTTTGTGGCGTATATTGTTTTCCCTCGTATTCAAATTTCTCCGGTACCTCGCCAAGATACGAATTCAGGGTACCGTCAATCGCTTCCTGCCACACGGTACTTAACTTCCGGTTTTTATTTTCCACAACGGCGTCCACACTTTTGCGCAACACATCGTCCATCTCGCCGTGCACATGTTTTTCCTCGCCATACTCAAGGCCGTCGTAAACCGATTCTGGAACAATACCGTACATCTTGATCATGTTGGTAACATCGTGGAAAGCGCCGCCTGCCGAAAAATTAAGGTTCCCGTGCAGCCGGACATGTTTTTTCGCTTTTTCAGAATAAGTGCACCACACAATAAACATTTCCGACAGATCGACTTCGGGTTTTCCGAGGCGCAACATTTCGGATTCGAGAAACGACAATCCTGAGAATGACCAACAGGTGCCCGAGCGGTATTGATCTTTTACCGGTGTAGCCGGCAATAAAATTTCATCTTCAAAAACATAACCTTCGCTTTTTTTCTCCTTTTTTACTTCGTTTTCTGCAAAAAGAATTTGCCCAAAACCCAACACCACCAAAGCGGTAACCAATAAACGCAATTTCATATTAATCAATAAATTTTAATGCTTTTCGACCAAACGCCAAATTTAATAAAT
>CAYWBV010000294.1:0-5396 GCA_964455785.1 uncultured Maribellus sp. | reverse complement strand
TCCTGCACCATGCGCGACATATCCGGATGTCCGAACCTCAGGTTCAGCTTCCAGCAGGGTTGTCTGGCCTGACTAACCTCCAAAACAACCGAACCAATGCGGTATTTATCGCCGATGCAAACCGAAGATTCATCCATACCCAGGGTAGAAATGTTTTCACCGAACCCGCCTTCGTGCAATACTTCGGGTTTTGAAATGCCGGGTACATTTCTCCAGTATTCGTAATGTTCAAAAGCATAATGATGAATGGCCTTGTCAGGTCCTCCGTGGTATTTTTTATCGGCTTGGTCGTCATTAACCAAACCTGTTTCAATCACCTGCTCACTTTCAAACGTCGTCTTTTTTTGAATGGCACTTAATACCTCTTTCAGCCCCAGTTGTTCAATTTTTCCTGTTAAAAGTGTGATAATCTTCATAGCTCAGGTACTTTTTTTCCACGCGTGTTTATCTTTTCCGAGTAATTCACAGCCCCAAACCGGAAGTTCTGCTTTAATGCGCTCCACAATTTCATTACAGGCATCGATGGCTTCCCTGCGGTGTGACGCGGAGGTAAACACAAAAAAGCAAATTTCGCCCACCTTCACCTGACCCATGCTGTGATAAATATGCATGCAGGTGACCGGGTATTTTGCAAAAACCGCCTCTCTGATTTCATACGCTTTTTCGATGGCCATTTCTTCGTAAGCCGTGTATTCAATGGCAGTAACTGTCCCTTCTTTCAACTCATCGGCCCTTACCTGTCCCAGGAAAATGGCATGAGCACCAATTTCTGTCTGAGTGGCATGTTTTTGAACTGACTCGCTTATTTTGGCTGCAGGAATTGCACCCCGGATAAAAATATTTTTAGGCTTCTTTTTCATTTAAATCAATTATTTAACAGGTGAATCAGTATGTTCCACTCCACCTGTAACCGAATAAATACTGTTTCTTTTTAATATTCTTCGCAACTCCACTGCCGCCGGCCTACTGCGGATTCCATGCTGACAAAACAGGAATACCGATGTTTTCTCAGAAAATAATTCTGCCTTTTCTTCCAATTCACCATAAGGAATTTCAAGGCATTGGGAATTCGACCAGCGCGGCGTTTCGTCCCGTTCACGAATGTCAACAAAAACAAACGATTTTTGGTTTGAACTTTCAAGAGCTTCTTTCCATCCGATGTCTGCAACTGTTAGGCAATCTGCTGAATAATTGATTTTCTGAAAAGCTTCAAGCGAAGGCGGGCGGTTTTTTTGTGCGTCTTCATTGGCACCCAAATCAATTTCGTAAAAGGAATGATCCTTCAAATTGCAGAAAAGTACTTTATTGATAAGAGGCTCTCCGATTCCGGCAATCCACTTGATAGCTTCGGTCGCCTGCAATGTTCCGATAATACCTGGCAAGACACCCAGTACTCCGGCCTCTGAGCAGTTGGTAATTTCGCCGGAATCCGGTATTTGCGGATACAAATCGCGGTAATTGGCGCTTCCAATACCGGCGTTAAAAAGAGCAACCTGTCCTTCGAACCGGTATATTGCACCGTAAACCAACGGCTTGCCAAATAAAACAGATGCATCGTTCAGCATGTACCGGGTGGCAAAATTATCGGTACTATCGACTACAATATCATAATGGGGCAGAATCTCCGGAATATTTTCGACCGAAAGAAACTGGTCATACACATTTACCTGAATATCAGGATACCGTTCTGAAATAAATTTAGCAGCTGCGGATGCCTTGGGGCTGCCGATATTATTAAAACCAAACAATACCTGTCGATTTAAGTTGGACGGTTCAACCCGGTCGCCATCGGCAATGCCGATGGTTCCCACGCCAGCTGCTGCCAAATAAAGGATAGCCGGGCTGCCTAAACCACCGGCGCCTACAACCAACACTTTTGCCGTCTGCAGCTTTTGCTGACCTTTCTGTCCCAGTTCAGGCAATATTATCTGGCGTTCAAATCGTTCCATTCCCATCATTTTATCCGCCGGAAAAAGGTGGTAACAAAGCTATTTCATCATTTTGATAAAGCAATGTGTTTTTATGCACAATTAGCCTGTTTACAGCAACAGCAAATTTTACACCTTCCAGTTGGGGGTGCTTCTCCAGCAATAACGAAAAAAGCTTATCCGTGTCGTCCACAAACGGAATGGTCAAATTACCTGTTCCGGTTTTTTCGGCAACAACCCCAAACATTTTTATTTTGAGCAATTTTTCTTTCATTTTTTTCTATGTCAGCAAAAGTTTGACAGATGCAAACAGCAATACCGATGTTAAAAGGTATCTGAGCGTTTTCAGATTGAACCGGAATGCCCCGTACCATGCGCCTAACATACCAGCAGCAACAGTTCCCGGTGTCAGAAGCCATAATTCAGTACCGATAGCCGGATGAAAAGCACCGGCCCCCAAAAATCCCGATGCAGAGTTCAAAAAAATAAATAGCGCACTCATGGCGGCAGTTTCCCGCATGGAAGCCCAACCAGTTAACAGTAAAACCGGCGAAAGAAGAATTCCGCCGCCAATACCAATCAATCCGGACATAAACCCAATAAGAAATCCAAGCAGGGGAGCCATCCAAAACTTCCTGACCATTTTAAATTCCTTATTCTCAGGGAAGATATTTAAAAATCGTGCAACCGGGAACAAAAGTAATACTCCCAATATTTTCCGATACGATTCAGCCTCAATAACAATAGAACCTCCGACAAAAGCTGCAGGAACGGAAAAGAGTACGAGCGGCCAGAACAACCGGTGCTGAAACTCACAGGTTTTCCGGTAAGTTAAAAAGGCGAATCCGGAAACGAACATGTTAAGCAGGAGTGCGGCTGGTCGAATCTGCAACGGGTCCACCTGAAAAAGAGCCAGCAGCATCAGATAACTGCTTGCTCCGCCATGCCCGACCGATGCATAAAAAAAAGCAGCGACAGGCAACAGCAGAAAAAGCAACATCCAGGCTGTGTCGTTCAGTATCATTCTTAAAGAAAATATACTTTAACAGATGTGCCGGCTTCTACAAAATCCACATCTTCCGGAAGTTCGGCAAAACAATCGGCTTTGGAAAAAGCGATGAGGTTAAACGACTGTTGGCCCTCTGCAAGGTGTACCTTTCCGTTTTCAGAATATGCTTTCATAAAAAAAGTCGAACCTTTCTTTTTAATACTATCCTCCGCCAAAGGGAGTATTATGTCGGGCTGCCATACGTTGTTGTGACCCATAAAATAGCGAATGCACGGTTTTACATATTGATTGAAACAGCTCAGCACCGAGGCTGGATTTCCCGGTAATGCAAACACCCATTTATCTTCCAGTTTTCCGGCAAAAAAAGGCCTTCCCGGACGCTGTTTCACTTTGTAAAGCAACTCTTTTACTCCCAAACCGACCAGACTCGTTTTTACAAAATCATAGTCGCCAACAGATATTCCGCCGCTAATAATAACTACTTCGCTTTTATTCAGTTCCTTTTCAATATTTTTTCGAAGTTCGGGTTCATTGTCGGCTACATGGCTGGTATTTATTTTACGGATACCTAACCGGTTGAGCGCTGCTTTCAGCATCGGGCTGTTGCAGTCGTAAATCGCTCCTTGTGGCAACGGTTCACCCGGCTCGCGCAATTCACTACCCGTTACAATAACCGATACTGTCGGCGGCGCAAATACTTCAACAGCTGCTTGACCAACAGATGCAAGCAGCCCCACACCTCCAGCAGAGAGTAGCGTTCCCCGTTGCATCATCAACTCGCCGGTTCTAATCTGTGTTCCTTTGTACCGCACATTCGCGCCTTTTTCAACCCTGGGAAGCACGTATTTTATGGTATTCCCGTTTCGTTCAATTTGCTCCTGCGGGATCACAGTGTCGGCCCCTTGCGGCATTGGCGAGCCGGTGAAAATGCGGGCGGCTTCTCCTTCACTGAGACGAAAATTTTTAGCTGAACCGGCAGGAATTTCCGCAACAACAGTCCAGCTTTCACGATTTTTACCCCAGGCAAGTGCATAGCCGTCCATAGCAGAATTGTCAAAGGGTGGTACATCAGACGGAGAAACAATATCTCTGCAAACTACGTAACCGGCTGCTTCAGAAACCTGAATTTCAGCATTCCTCCCTCGTATAAAATTGTTTGCCAATATTTTTCGTGCTTCGTTTACTGAAATCATAATTGTTTTATCCTCCAATTTGAATCATACTTCTGTTTTCAATCTTTTTTGGGTCTGTTTTTCTGTACCCGTTTACAAACTGACCTCCCATTACGGCCTGTTTATCGG
Source organism: uncultured Maribellus sp. (assembly GCA_964455785.1). Classification (GTDB taxonomy): domain Bacteria; phylum Bacteroidota; class Bacteroidia; order Bacteroidales; family Prolixibacteraceae; genus Draconibacterium. The sequence goes on along the minus strand of CAYWBV010000294.1, from coordinate 1,158 downwards.
CAATCGATTTTCTAATTAACGTTTCAACCGATTCTCCTTTCCTGTACACGCCCAGGATATCGATTTCGTTTTTCCCGAAAATACAATTTTTAATTTTGCCGTCGGCTGTCAGCCTGATACGATTGCATTCCCCGCAAAAATGTTCGCTCATGGTGGTAATAAAGGCAATGGTACCTTCATGGCCAATAACCTTATATTTTTTAGCGGTAGCATGCGGTTCATCGTTAAGTTTAACCATGTCGTAGCGGGTTGCGGCCAAATCAAGCATCTGCCGGGCGGTTATTACTTTACCATTTTGCCAGTGGTTGCCGGCAAACGGCATAAACTCGATAAATCTCACGTGCAAAGGAAGTTCCCGGGTTAGTTCGATAAAGTCGTACAATTCCTTTTCAATGGTGCCTGCAATGGCAACCGTATTCAGTTTTACACGGATATTGTTTTCAATCAGAAGCTGAATATTTTTCCACACCTCCTGGAAAGTATCCCGCTGTGTGATGGTATTGAAAACTTCAGGATTGAGTGAATCGAGGCTCACATTAACCGAATGAATTCCCGATTCTTTAAACAGCCCGATAAACTTTCGCAATCTGGCGCCGTTGGTTGTAAGTGTAAGCGCCACGGGCAAAACAGAAAGACGCCTGATAATATCTTCCACGCCATTTCGAACCAGCGGTTCTCCTCCGGTCAATCTGATTTTTTTTACTCCAAGCCCAACAAAAACTTTTGCAATCTCCTCTATTTCATCAACCTGCATCAGTCTCTCATTTGCCAAACAGGAAACTTTGCCGTTGGGCATACAGTAGCTGCATCTGAAATTGCAATTATCAGTTATTGATATGCGTAGGTAGTTATGAATTCTGCCAAACCGGTCAATCAACATTGGGAATTCCTCCATTTAATTGTTTTGTTTTTTATAATTCCAAACCACCAGTTGATACGGCCTCCAAAGGTAGGCAAACGGATATACCAAAAAGTGCATAAACCGGGTAAACGGAATCATACCCACCAGTACAAAGGCCGAAACAATATGCAACCGGATCATAAAAGGAAGCTGGGTAACTGCCGCCACATCAGGGTTAAATTTAAAAACAGAATATAAATAAGGTGTTAAAACCATGGCGAACCACGAAGAACCCCAACGAAAGAAAAAGGCGGTCC
>CAYWBV010000293.1:2490-5447 GCA_964455785.1 uncultured Maribellus sp. | reverse complement strand
TACTCTTTTTCTTTCACGGTTCTGAATAATTGGAACTGCATCGTAAATATTTTCTGAAGCTTTGGTAATATGTACGCTCACCAGCGCCCGCCAGACATCTGTCATATCCGACTCGTCAACCAGCAGATAATCGCTGTTGAGGTAGTTTCCTTTTAGTGGCCGCGATGAAAACCCGGTTCCCTGCAGCGCAATGTCGTTTTTTTCGATATCGCCATACATGTAAGACGCCCCTGCTGCGATGGCCAGATCGGCGCTGCCCGTAGCATCGATAACCACTCCGGCGGTAACGACACCTCTTCCTTCGGGGGTGATAACAACCGCTCCTTTTACCGTATTTTTCACCATATAAACTCCGTTACCCAAAACGCCCAGCCAGATATCGCAACCGGCTTTTTGCAGTTCTGCACGGTACCATTCCATTTTTGGTTCGATGTTTCCGTCAGGAAAAGGAACTTCGGCGGCAAAGCCAATCTTTTGTCCGTGATATGGTTTACCTATTACGCCGAGGGTGCCAATTCCCCCCAATCCTTCAAGATATTCCACTACCAGCACTTTCATTCCCCAGCGCCCTGCCGCGATAGCTGCAGGAGCACCAGAGGTCCCGCCACCAACTACCACCACATCGTAATGCCCCAGAACAGGAACTTCCGTTTCGGGGCTGAGTATGGTATGTTGTATATTGCCCACAGGCCTCAGGCCGCTGAGAATTTCCATAACATCCCCATTTGCAGCGTTGTTCCCCGAAGCCCTTTTGACAGAAATTGGACGGGACACCGTTATTTCTTTGGCCACAGAAACGGCAGCAAGCCCGATGAAGGTACCGGTTTCAACCAGGGCTGCCGGTCTTAAAAGCGAATCAGCTATCGATCTTGGAATATCGGCGCTACCGCTCAACACAAAAATATTTTCAAAACCTTTTGTCTGGAAATGGGCAACGTTTATCTCTTTATTGGGCTTCCATTCCACGCTGCTGCTTTTGCAGACAACCGGATCGGGCGGTATAAAAAAAAGCGATTCGGACGCCCTGATCTGGTCATTTGTGTAGGTCATCCCGCGCGCCGCTGTCTCTGCCCGGGCAAACGAAGGAAATTGCAGATCAGCCATCGGAAGGGTAAAGTTACGAACGACATATTCGGGGTTGTCATTATCCTTTCCCGGCAACACAACCACACGCTGAAATTCCATTTCTGCGCCTTTCCAGGGGTGTACTTCCGCACCTGCCATCCGGCAAACCCATCCGCGGTCGGTTGCATCAATAATGGTTTTGGCAATTACTGCCTGGCGGCCTGCACGATTGGCAATGACAACACCTGCCGGGGTGTTGCTGTCCCACAACACATCAGTTACATATGAACTGAATACGTAATCCACATTGGCATTTAACAGCGCTTCATTCAAAGCGCCCTTCACCTGTAACGGTGTTGTCCGGCTACTGTTTTGGAAAATTTTTTTTTCGAGATCTGTTTTCAGGGTTCGCTCTTTACCGGTTTCCAGTCGAAGAGTTGCACACATGTCTTCTCCCAGGTAAGGTTTTGGGGCGACAAGGAAAACCCTGGCGCCCTGTCCAGCGGCCGAAACGGCAGCGCTCACTGCGGCCGTTGTCCCTCCGACAACTACAACATCAACATTTTGAATAACGGGTATCTCTCTTTTGGACTGGAATACAAAATCGGTTGTATGCTTTGTCCCGGCTGCTTTCACCGAATAAAGAGCCATCAAAAGTATATAAAAAATAACGATTGTTCGCTTCTGCATTTTTTATTGTTTCATTGATTAATAACTACTGTTAATCCATAATTACCAGGCATAAATTGCTGTTTTCACACGGTTCGTCTTTATTTATCAGTCGCACCGGTCAGAGCGGTTTGATATAAACCGGATTCGTCCAGGCCCACGACCGGCCTTCCTTTCCGGAATAGGTTGCTTTCACCCGAACATATTTGTCGGCGGGAGAAACATTGTAAAATGCCGTTGTTTTATTATCACACTTTTTTTTCACCGCACCTCCAAAGGTAACAAATTCGATGTTGCATTTTTTGTTCATTCTGACTCTAATCCGCAATCCATCGGTTGAAATATCAACAAAACAGGGAGGTTCAGGGCTTGTACGCAGAAATCTCCCATGACTCGTAAATTTTTTACTTTTAACGATTTGAAGAATATCTTCGGCACTGATTTTGGCCGCCGGTTCACTACCCCAGACATTAATCCATGCGGTATTGAGCTGATGTCCGTATTTGTGCGGGTCTTCGTATTTTGTATCTTCCTCTGCAAGAATGGCTACTGCGGTGCCTCTACTTAATATGCTGTCAATTAATTTTTCATTGTACGGAATTACTTCCGAAGCCGCGTTGTCCGATACCGCCACGCCGTAAGTTAAACTGTTGAAAACCGCCACTCCGTCCAGGTTTTTGAAACCGGAGAACATTTCTAAACTATAGTTACCAAAATCGGGATGCGGAAGATAAGCATAACCACCCTGAGCCTTAATGTGATCAATCTGCCCCTGCTTATAAGTGCTTTTTGTAAAACCTGTGATTCCTAAACCAACAATGTGAGGCGTTCCTCCATACTCAATTCCGGGAATATGAATAATTCCAGAGACGCCGGGGTCGGCAACAATACCTCCCGCCTCAGGCAAATCAGTGATGGCAAATGCATCATACCCGAATTTTTTCGCCGCTGTTAACAATTCTTTGGGAGAGTAGGCATAATTCGCACTTCTTTCGGTTGAATGGGCATGAAGATTTACTTTATACTGATATTGATACCCACCCTGGTAAGGTGATTCCAAAAAAAAGGATGTCTCCGGCAGCGGTTTCACAACGAGATGATACGATATCGCACCGGTGGAAACAACGAGGATACTCAGTACTGAAAATTTTTTTAATACATATTTAAATCGTTTCCCGTTCATACAACATCGCCTTTTACTGTTTTTCAATCATACCCGAAAG
>CAYWBV010000293.1:0-2480 GCA_964455785.1 uncultured Maribellus sp. | reverse complement strand
GTCTGGCAGAATCGTTCTCAGGCTGAAGATAAAGCCGGCCCGGATTTTATCCCCGGACCGACTTAAGCTTTAAGAATTATTTATCAAACTAAACTTAAATTTCATAGCGTCTCTGTTGATTTAGCTACCACCCCGGATTCTGATCTTCCTGATTCAATGCATCATTATTGTCAATTTCTTCTGATGGTATTGGCCATTTCAGATGTTTTTCCTGAATAACAGCTTTTACAGGTCCGGCAGCACTAATTACTTCAATCGTTTTTCCGGTGCGCAGGAGATCGTACCAGCGTTTTCCTTCCATCACAAATTCTTTTGCCCTTTCGAGAAGAATTTCATCCTGGAACTGGGCAGCCGAGAGACCCGGCTGAAGATCGACCGTTGCATCGGGAGTATTCAAATCCCTTCCGTACGCTCTCCTTCTAACCATGTTAACCGCTTCGTATGCTTCAGCAGTGGGTCCGTTGCCGGCCTGGCTAATCGCTTCGGCGTAGATGAGAACAATTTCGGTATATCGTATGACCGGAAAATCATTTCCCGGAACATCCGATTCTGTATCCCTGAATTTTTTGAAAAGCATTTTTATCGTACCATCCAGAAATTTTTCATCATGCGGACCATTGTACAACCAATCTTTGGTTCTCAAATCCGGGTCGGAGCTTTCCAGTTCTTTTACCCATTCACCCAGCCATGAGTCAAAATTTCCGTACCAGGCGTGTGCATTGTTTCCCAGAGAATACCCTGATCCGGCCCTGTGCATTACCCAAAGGGCATTAAAACCAAGACCAGGAATCCGTGAATGCCGAATCGAAAAAATTTCTTCGGAATGAGTAGTGATATCCGGCCCAAATATTTTTTGAAAATCTTCGGGAACCTTTACTTCAACCAAACTAAACAAACCCGAATCCATCACCGATTTAGCTTTGGCGGCGGCTTCGGTCCAGTTGCCCTGGGTAAGATAAACCTTGGACAGCAAACTGGTGGCAGCCCATTTGGTGGCGCGGCCAAGTTCGTTGGCAGGATATACCGGCGGCAGGTTTGCTTCGGCAAATTCTAAATCTTCGATAATCTGTTCGTAAACCTGAGCAGCCGCTGTACGGGGAATTGCAAATTGTGCAGGATCGGTTACCGATTCTGTCCGTAAAGGAACATCGCCAAAAAGGCGTACCAGGTGAAAATAACTCAGCGCCCTGTTAAAACGCGCTTCGCCCGTCAGTTGATTTTTTAAAGCGGCATCCACTCCGGGAATCTCCTTTTCTTCCAACTGATCAATCACAACATTGGTTCTGTTGATAACCCTATAGCAACCTCTCCATATATTGCCTACCCGCATAATTGAGGTAGCATCCAATTTGTAATTACCCAGCGGGGCCTGACTGCCTCGTCCATAGAGATAATCAGAAAATAATTCGTTACAACCCAACAACCACCAGCCATATAGATTTTCCTGCCGCCAGGGTTCGTATATACTGATTGTTGCCGCCACAACTCCATCTTTGTTCGCAAATACCGCATCTTCTGAAAGAAATGTTTTTGGTTCCTCATCCAGAAGCCCGAAGTCGCAGCCCGTTATTAGAGCAGATATCCAAACTATTGTAATTAGCTTTATCGTGATGAAATATTTTTTTTTCATTGTTAATGTTTTTTGAAATTATAAATCAGTTCAGAACCCCAGTTTTAACCCAAGCATAAACGTTCTTGATGAAGGATAAGCATTCTGATCGATACCAATCCGGAGATCGCCGCTGCTGAATGCATTGATGTCCGGCGTGTACCAGGAGTAACCTGTGAGGGTAAACAGGTTTTGTCCGCTGACAAATACACTGGCAGATTTAAACCCTTTTACATTGAATTTCGATACGGGTATGTTGTACATTAACCTCACATTCTGCAACCGCAGATAAGACGCATCTTCGATGAACCAGTCGGAAGGTTGTTGGTTGAGGGTAGCGGAAGCTCTTGGATACGGGGCATTAGCATTGGGATTTTCGGGTGTCCACCGGTTAAAAGCAACATCTGCAATTTGATTATTCCCCCGATGCATCGACGACATGTGGTAGTAGCGGTTATTGTTCCACAATTCTTTACCGTATTCGCCCTGGAACGAAGCTCTCAGTGAAAAGTTACCATAAACAAGGTTGGTCGAAAATCCATAATAACAGTCCGCGTAGGGATCTCCAAGAATCACGCGGTCTTTATCGTTAATCACTTCGTCCTCGTTCTGATCGACATATTTAAAATATCCATCTTCGTTTAATCCATCTGTTTCCAATCCGAAAAATGAAGCCAGTGGTTCGCCTTCCCTTACAATATTTGCCGAACCCAGAATATTGAGTGTAGGTGCAATAATATCCTGCCCCCCGGCAGTTTTGGTAACTTTGTTTTGGTTGGTTGCCACATTCAAATCAATGTCCCATGAAAAATTTTCCCTTCTGAAAATATCGGTACTAATGTTGAATTCAAATCCTTTGTTTTGGGTTGAC
>CAYWBV010000292.1:0-5462 GCA_964455785.1 uncultured Maribellus sp. | reverse complement strand
TTTACCAAATCAACATCTTTGGCTTTAATTCCATCTAAAAGAATCTTTTCCGCAAATTCCTGGTTTAATGGTTTTTTGAAATCGTCATTGTAAACGGAATACACTACTTTCGAATTTTTGAACAAGGGATCATTGTAAAAGTATTTTTTAATGTACATCGGTACCAGCGAAGTTAACCATCCGTGGCAATGGATAATATCCGGGGCCCACCGAAGTTTTATAACGGTTTCGAGCACGCCGCGTGCAAAAAATATGGCCCGTTCGTCATTGTCGTCAAATTCATTTCCTTCGTCATCTGCCAGCACATATTTACGCTGAAAGTAGTCCTCATTATCGATAAAATAGACCTGCATCCTCGCGGCCTGGATAGAAGCTACTTTGATAATCAGCGGATGATCTGTGTCGTTGATAACCAGGTTCATCCCCGATAAACGAATTACTTCGTGCAACTGGTTCCTCCTTTCGTTCACACAACCGTAACGTGGTGTAAAAGTCCTGATTTCCCGGCCTCTTTCCTGAATGCCCTGTGGTAAATAACGGGCAATCTCCGACATTTCACTTTCAGGTAAATAGGGTGTAATTTCTTGTGAAATATAAAGGATCTTTTTCTTTTCCATTGACCAGTAAGCGCAGTTTATAACAGGCTGCAAAGGTAATAAAAATATCCTGAATATTCAATGTAAGCAAGTTATGTGCGCAGTATCTGCAATATTCAGGTTTCAGGATAATTATATGACAGGGTCTTGTATATTCAACAGATCGGTCGGAGTAATCCGCTTAAAATAAAAGTGTTGTCTGGTAACATTAATTGGTTCCATTTGGTTTCGGTCAATGGATAAATCATCCGTTTGATTGTTAAAGTAAATTTTAATATGAACACAGATGTTTCACCCCGAAGATATTTTGTATAGCGCTGACGTCAATATATTTTTATGTTTTTTTTACTGTTTCAGATTTAATATTCAGTTGAGTTTGGCTGGTGTATGGCTCCGATTTTAGAGAATTACGGATTAATTTTATTTACTTTACGCTTTCAAATAATGCAGGTTATGATCCTGGTTAAGACAGTAAAAGAACTACAGCAAAAGTTAAACAATTTCAGAGAGTTGGGTACGGTTGGTCTGGTACCCACCATGGGTGCACTTCATGCAGGTCATTTGTCGCTGGTTGAAAAAGCGGCAGCCCAAAATGCAACGGTGGTTGTCAGTATTTTTGTGAACCCTACCCAATTTAACGATTCCAGAGATTTGGAAAGATATCCGCGAACCCTCGATTCAGATTTAAAACTGCTTGAACCAACGGGTTGCAGGTTGGTTTTTGCGCCCGAAGTTGATGAAGTTTATCCGGAACCCGATACCCGAAAATTTAATTTTGGCGAGTTGGAAACGGTGATGGAGGGAAAACACCGGCCGGGCCATTTTAACGGTGTGGCGCAGGTGGTAAGCAAATTATTCGAAATGGTAAAACCTGATAAAGCCTATTTTGGATTAAAAGATTTTCAGCAGTTGGCCATCATAAAAAATATGGTTAACCAGTTGAAACTGGCGGTAGAAATCGTTCCGTGCCCCATTGTCAGGGAGAAAAGCGGGTTGGCGATGAGTTCGCGAAATGAATTGTTGACACCGGAGGAACGCGCAAATGCTGCCAACATCTCCAAGACTCTTTCCGGGGCCAAAAAACTTATAGGACAGAAATCCGTACAAGAGCTGGCCGGTTGGGTGGCTGAAAACATCAACAAAAATAAGTTCCTAACTGTTGAATATGTTGAAATAGTTGACGAAAATAACCTTCGACCCGTTAATAACTGGGACGAGAAAAATATAAAAGTAGGATGTGTTGCCGTTTATTGCGGCAAAGTCCGGTTGATAGACAATATTGTTTTGAATTGAAAGGACAAAGTCATGCAGATTGAAGTTTGTAAATCGAAAATACATAAAGTAACCGTTACCGAGGCCAATCTACAATATGTTGGCAGCATTACCATTGACGAAGATTTGATGGACGCCGCCAACCTGATTGAAAATGAAAAGGTTCAGGTGGTAAACATCAACAACGGCGAAAGGTTGGAAACCTACGTAATTAAAGGAGAACGTGGTTCGGGTGTCATTTGTTTGAACGGACCGGCCGCACGAAAAGTAGCCGTGGGCGACGTGGTGATTATTATTTCATACGCGTTGATGGACTTTGAAGAGGCAAAATCCTTCAAACCCAGCATCGTTTTTCCGGATATCGAAACCAATCAGATATTATAAAACAGTATTTGACAGAAAAAAAACCTCATGGATGATAAAACCATGAGGTTTTTTTACTTTTACGCCTGCAATTTTTCAAATATGAAATTTAACATAGAAGCGAAAATTTTTCCGGATTTTCAGGCATTTGAAATGACGTTGAAAAAATGGAAAGCCAATAAAGAAACCATCGTATTTACCAACGGTTGTTTTGATATCATTCATCACGGACATATTGATTCGCTGCTTAAGTCGGCCGAAATGGGAACAAAGCTGATCATCGGGCTGAATTCCGACAGTTCAGTAACGGTGCTGAAGGGAAGGAACCGTCCGGTTTTCGACGTTAATGCGCGGGCTATGATGCTGGCCGCCCTGGGTTTTGTTGATGCCGTGATTGTTTTTGGAGAAGAAACACCTGCCGAACTAATTACCCGGATTATTCCCGATGTGTTGGTGAAAGGAAAGGAATATGAAATTCACGAAATCGCCGGCCACGACACGGTCCTGAAACATGGGGGCAAAGTAGAAACCCTCGATTTGGTGCCGGATATTTCAACCAGTCTGGTTATCAGTAGAATAAAATTGCTCGACTGATGACCAAAACCATATACACCTGCCAGAGCTGTGGCGCTCAGTCACCCAAATGGATGGGCAAATGCACCACCTGCGGCGAGTGGAATACGTATGTGGAAGAAATTGTTGAAAAGAAAAAAGTCACAGGCAACCTTTCAACCCAATTGTCGGGAAACCAACCTTTGACCCTCGAAAATATCAGCGCTGAAAAAACACAACGTATTCCTTCAGGAATTTTCGAGTTCGACCGGGTTCTGGGAGGTGGCATCGTTCCCGGTTCGCTTGTTTTGCTTGGCGGCGATCCCGGAATCGGAAAATCGACGCTGGCACTCCAGCTTGCCTTGCGTTTAAAAGAGAAAAAGGTTTTATATATCTCGGGAGAAGAAAGTTTACAGCAGATTAAACTGCGTGCAGAGCGGCTGAAAATCAGCAATAACTACTGCCTTTTTTTGTGCGAAACCTCCTTGGAGCAAATTATTGCCCACACCGGGCAGGTGGAACCCGATTTACTGGTTATCGATTCCATCCAGACCATTTCCACCGAAACCATCGAGTCGTCGCCGGGGTCGGTTTCACAGGTGCGCGAGAGTACGTCAGCTATTCTGAAATTTGCCAAAAAAAACCATGTGGCTGTTATTTTGATCGGGCACATTAACAAAGAGGGCAGCCTGGCCGGGCCAAAAGTTTTGGAACACATGGTTGACACGGTCTTGCAATTCGAGGGCGATACCAATTATATGTACCGCATTTTACGATCGATTAAAAACCGTTTTGGTTCAACCAACGAACTGGGAATTTTCGAGATGCGCAGCGACGGGCTGAGAGAAATCATAAATCCTTCGGAACAATTAATTTCGAAAATAAGCGACGATGTAAGCGGTACCGCTATTTCTGCCACCATCGAGGGGATAAGACCGTTTTTAATTGAAATTCAGGCGCTGGTGAGCACCGCTGCATACGGAACACCCCAACGTTCTTCCACCGGTTTTGATCTGCGACGACTGAATATGTTACTGGCGGTACTGGAAAAACGGGCCGGATTTAAACTTATTCAGAAAGATGTTTTCCTGAACATTGCCGGGGGTTTGAAAATCAGCGATCCCGCCATCGATTTGGCAGTCATTTGTTCTATTCTTTCGTCTAACATCGACATTGCCATCGATCACAAAACCTGTTTTGCTGGCGAAGTTGGTTTAACCGGCGAAATCAGGGCCGTAAACCGGATCGAACAGCGGGTGGCTGAAGCTGCTAAACTGGGGTTCAAAAAAATTTATATCCCAAAAATGAATAAAGGATTTGACGCGGCAAAGTTCGAAATCGAAATTGAAAAGGCAGGTCGCGTGGAAGAGGTATTCCGCAGGATTTTTGGCTAACCCGAAACCACAAAAAAAACAGCATTTTTTAACGAATGATATATTGATTTGTGCCGCAACTATTTATAATTTGGCGCCATAAAATTTGACAATGAAACAGACCATTTTTATATTGATTGTTGTTCTTTTTGCAGCTTTCGGTTGCGACAGACCTGTTTATGAAAAACCGAAGAACCTGGTAAAAGAAAAACAAATGATACAAATGCTGGTAGATATTCATCTTGCTGAAGCCGTTTTTAACACACGCCGGCACGGCGATTCATTGTTAAACAACACGACATCAGAGGACTTTTATTATTCTGTTCTCGGGAAATACCAGGTACCTGATTCCGTTTTCGAGAAATCGTTTGTTTACTACGCCAGCAATCCAAAGAATTTTGAAAAAATGTACCGGGAGGTGATGAACCGGCTCAACGAAATGGAACAGGAATATTCGGGCAAGAAAAACGAAGAGCTCGAATTTGATGAAAAAAAATAAAAATCTCGTGCGAAAAATCTCGGCCACATACATTTTCCCTGTTTACCGCGCTCCCCTGAAAAACGGTATTCTCATGTGTGAAGACGACGGTACTATTCTGGATCTTGTTGAAACCGGAGGAAAACTGGAAGAAATAGCGGGCCTGGAATATTACAGCGGAATTTTGGCCCCCGGATTTGTAAACGCTCACTGTCACCTCGAATTGTCGCACCTGAAAGGGAAAATTTCCGAAAAAACCGGGATTGGAAGTTTTGTGGGCGCCATCAGTCAACTGCGCAACGAAGATTTGGAAAACGTTGTACCCGCCATTCATAAAGCCGACCGGAGTATGTATGCTTCAGGAATTGTTGCGGTGGGCGATATTTCAAATACCCTGGTTTCGATCGACACAAAACTGAAAAGTAAAATTGTTTATGACACGTTTGTGGAAACGTTTGGGTTTCATCCGTCGAGGGCGGAAAGGGCTTTTGCGATGGCAAAGTTTGTTCAGCACGAATTCGTCGAAAATTGTTTGTCCGCATCGGTAACTCCGCATTCCCCTTATTCGGTTTCGGAGCCGCTTTTTCAGAGAATCACGGAAAATGCACTATGTGAACACTCTGTTTTGACCATTCATAACCAGGAAAGCAGAGCAGAGAAACAGTTTTTCGAAAATGGTTCCGGCTCCATTGCCCATCATTTGCAAAACAATCTCGGCATCGATATTTCGCACTGGCAACCTGCCGGGGAAAGTTCGCTGGCTTTTGCGCTGCGGTTTATTCCCGCCGAAAACCAACTGCTTTTGGTTCACAATACTTTTACTGAAAA
>CAYWBV010000291.1:0-5476 GCA_964455785.1 uncultured Maribellus sp. | reverse complement strand
TCACTAAGAGACCTTTTTGTCCTTTAGTAAAATATTTTTATATATTTGTACCGAAATTCAATTCAAAAAAATAGATAAATGGAACAACTACAACTTAAAAATCTGACTGTTGGCGAAATTGTTGCCAATGATTTTAGGACCTCTTCTGTATTCAAAAAAGCAGGAATTGATTTCTGTTGCGGAGGAAAACAATCTTTTTCGGAAGCTTGCAGTGAAAATGGGATTGATGTGCTTGAACTGGAAAATGAAATTTTGCAACTGGCCAGCGAACCGGTGAACGAGTTTATGAATTTTAAAAACTGGGATCCTGGTTTTTTAAGCGACTACATTGTAAACACGCATCATAAATTTGTGCTGAAAAATCTTCCGGAACTGGTTTTTTACACACAAAAAATTGCTGACGTTCACGGGGATCATCACCCCGAACTGATTCAGGTTGCAACACTTTTCCACCAAATAAATGCAGAACTTCTCCAACATCTGAAAAATGAAGAGGAGGTGCTTTTCCCGGCCATTAAAGAGTTGATAAAATCAGGTTCAGAAAAATCGAAAGGTACTATCGTTTCGGAAATAACGCGAATGTTTGGCGAACATGATTTTGCCGGTGGCGCTATGGACGAAATTAACAGAATTACAAAAGGTTACCTTGTGCCTGAAGATGGTTGCAATACCTACCGCGTAGCTTTTAAATTGCTTGAGCAGTTTGAAGACGATTTGCATGTGCATGTTCATCTTGAAAACAACATACTTTTCCCAAAGGCTTTAGAATTAGCAAATTAAATAGAGTAATTAAAAAAAACCACTTATGAAAGCAAAAAAATTATGGCTGGGTTTTATTGCCGTGATGGTAATTTCTTTTGGAGTTTTATTGTATTACGGAAGAGAAATTTATCGTGAAGCTCCCCCGATTCCTGAGAATGTAGTTACAGAAGACGGTCGGATTCTGTTTACAGGGCAGGATATAAAGGATGGTCAAAATGTATGGCAGTCGATGGGAGGGCAGGAGTTAGGCACGGTTTGGGGGCATGGCGCATACCAGGCACCCGACTGGAGTGCAGACTGGCTGCACAAGGAAGCAGTTTTTATGCTTGATGAACTTGCAAAACAGACTGAAGGAATTCCGTATCAGCAATTGAGTGAAGACAAACAGGCGTCCTTAAAAGTAATTTTGCAGAACGATTTGAGAAAAAATACGTTCGATAAGACTCAAAATACAATTACCGTTTCAAATCTTCGGGCAAAAGCTTTTGAGAGTAACAGTCGGTATTATGGCGGTCTGTTTACCGATGATCCCAGTTTGGCCGAACTGCGCGATGCGTACAGTATTCCTGAAAACTCTTTAAAAACGGAAGAAAGGGTGCGTCTGTTAAATGCGTTTTTTTTCTGGATTTCGTGGGCATGCGTTACCGAGCGCCCGGGACAGGAAATAACTTACACGAATAACTGGCCTGCTGAAGAATTGGTTGGAAACCGGCCCACAGGTTCGCTTCATCTATGGACGGGTTTTAGTGTAATTATTTTGTTGGCCGGAATTGGTTTGATGGTATTGTATTATGCCAAGCGGCGAAATGAAGACGAGGAAGCCCCAAAGATTTTCCCGCTAAAGGGAGAAAAACAAACGCCTTCGCAAAAAGCTACGGTAAAATATTTCTGGACAGTTTCAGCGCTTTTGCTGGTACAGGTAATAATGGGAATTGTAACGGCTCATTATGGTGTTGAAGGTCAGGCTTTTTACGGGTTGCCACTATCGGAATGGCTTCCGTATTCGATTTCGCGAACCTGGCACGTTCAAATTGCTATCTTCTGGATTGCCACATCATGGCTCGCCACCGGGTTATATTACGCTCCGGCAATTTCGGGAGTTGAACCAAAATTTCAGCGGTTGGGCGTAAATTTTCTTTTTCTTGCTTTACTCGTAATCGTAGTTGGTTCGCTCGCCGGTCAGTGGATGGGTGTAATGCAGAAACTTGGACTGGTTCAGAATTTTTGGTTTGGTCACCAGGGTTACGAATATGTTGATTTGGGACGGTTCTGGCAATTATTCCTATTTGTTGGACTGATAATATGGCTTCTGTTAATGGGACGTGCTATTTACCCGGCTTTAAAACTAAAATCGGAAAACCGGAATTTGCTGATCCTGTTTTTAATTTCAACAATTGCAATTGCTGCTTTTTATGGCGCTGGGTTAATGTGGGGCCGGCAAACCAATCTGGCTATTGCCGAATACTGGCGCTGGTGGGTGGTTCATCTTTGGGTGGAAGGATTTTTCGAAGTTTTTGCGGCTGTGGTTGTAGCCTTTCTTTTTGTGAGGCTCCAAATGATAAAGGCAGCCACTGCAACCACTGCGGTTCTTTTTACAACTATCGTATTTCTTGCGGGTGGTATTCTCGGAACGTTTCATCACCTGTATTTTACAGGAACGCCAACCGCGGTTATGGCGCTCGGTGCAACATTCAGCGCACTGGAAGTAGTCCCGCTGGTTTTAATGGGCTACGAAGCTTTTGATAATTTAAAAATCAGTCGTTCGGCTGACTGGATGAAAGCGTATAAATGGCCAGTTTACAGTTTCATAGCTGTAGCATTTTGGAACCTTGTTGGAGCAGGAATATTCGGATTCCTTATTAACCCGCCCATTGCGCTTTATTATATGCAGGGTTTGAACACAACTCCGGTTCACGGTCACACCGCACTTTTCGGGGTTTACGGGATGCTGGGAATCGGGCTGATGCTTTTTGTTTTGCGTGATATGAACAAAGAGGTGGTCTGGAAGGACAAATGGATAAAATTTGCATTCTGGAGTATCAATATCGGGTTGGCAGCAATGGTTTTAATCAGTGTTTTGCCTATCGGTCTGGCGCAAACTGTTGCCAGTGTGCAGGAAGGACTCTGGTATGCCCGATCGGCAGAATTCCTTTCGCAACCTTACCTGGTTACGTTTAAATGGCTGCGCGTTATCGGCGACACCATTTTTGCGCTGGGAACCATTTCCCTTGCCTGGTTTATTTTCGGGTTGAAATTTGGATGGAGCATCGAAAATAAAAAATAGACAAACATCTGAATTAAGGGTTGAAATTTAAAAGAGTGTCCTTCATCAATTTTATCTTTTTTTGAAGGAGGCTCTTTTTTACTGAAATTGAATTTTAACGTTTTGGTTGACAAAGGAAAATGGTTTAAATTGTTGTTCGGTAATATGTTCTTTTGCTCCGGAACTTTCTTTGCCGGACTTTTTTAATTATTAATAAAATTACGAGCTATGAGTGAACACATTGACAATTCAAAATTCAGAAAAACAAAGCTGAAAGAGCTGATTTTGAAACTTCACACCGGCGGTTCGCAGGAATCGGTGAGACAGGAACTGTTGGTAAGTTTGAGTAAAATACCGTATGGCGAGGTGGTGGAGGTGGAACAGGAACTGATTGAAGAGGGCCTTCCTGAAGAGGAAGTGCTGAGACTTTGTGATGCGCACTCGGCGGTTCTGGAAGGCACGGTTGATCTTTCTGCTTCCAAAACTATTCCTGAAGGTCATCCGGTTGATGTTCTTCTTCAGGAAAATAAAGAGCTGAAACGGCTGGCAAACAACACTTCCGAAGAACTTTTTATTATAAAACACCGGACCGGTGAAGATTTTTCGGATGCTGTGCTGAAAATCCGGGGTGCTTTTAACCAGTTGATGGACGTTGACAAACATTATCAGCGAAAAGAATACCTGATTTTTCCGTATCTCGAAAAAGCGGGAATTACCGGCCCGCCAAAAGTAATGTGGGGAAAACACGATGAAATCAGGGACTTGATAAAAGGGAGTATCGAAATTTTGCAAACGCCTGTTTTAACAAAAGATGATCTTGTTGCTTCTGCTGAAATTATTCTGCACCCGGCCCTGAAAGGCGTTTTTGACATGACGATCAAAGAGGAAGAAATTCTTTTCCCGATGCTGATGGACACCCTGGCCGATGGCGACTGGTACGAGGTTCAGAAACAGTCGCTCGAAATCGGCTACTGTTTGTACGATCCGAAAGTAGAATGGAAACCAGCCGGGATTGAACCCGAAAATATCAACACAATTCAAAAAGAAGGAGGGAACATTCAACTCCCTACCGGCGGTTTTACTGCCGAAGAGCTGCTTGCCATTTTGAATACGCTGCCCGTTGATATAACTTTTGTGGACAGAAACGACAAAGTGAAATATTTTTCGCAGAGCAGCGACCGGATTTTTCAGCGCAACAGGGCTATTCTGAACCGCGATGTCCGCCACTGCCATCCGCCGGCCAGCGCCCACATTGTCGATAAGATCCTCGAAGATTTTAAACGTGGCAGACAGAACAGGGCACCTTTTTGGATTAATATGAAAGGAAGAATGATTCATATCGAATATTTTGCGTTGCGCAACGAAGACGGCGAATATCTGGGCACGCTCGAAGTTTCGCACGATTTAACCGGTTACCGGCAATTGGAAGGCGAACAGCGGATTTTATCATACAAATGAAGAATTAAAAATTCGAAAACAGATGAACACTTTATTGATAACACCAAAAACCAAAGTGCTTGAACTGATTGAAACTTACCCCGACCTGGAGGATGTTTTAATTCAGGTTGCGCCGGCTTTCAAAAAATTAAAAAACCCGGTTTTGCGCAAGACTGTGGCAAAAATTGCAACGCTTCAGCAGGCTGCTTCCATCGGTAACATCAAAACCGAAGAGTTGATTAACCTCCTTCGGAAAAAAGTGGGGCAGGAGTTGTTTTCGGGTGAAGGAGGGACACAATACAATTACCGCAAACCGGAATGGTTTTCGGAGGAAAAAGTGATTGCCCGGGTGAACGCTTCCGAAATGCTGGCTGCCGGTGAACAACCCGTAAACCAGGTCGTCGCCGATTTAAAGGGACTAAAAGAAGGCGTGATTTATGAATTAAAGGCGCCGTTTTTGACCGCCCCTTTAATTGACAAGGCCAGCAGTCTCGGTCTAAAACACTGGATTGACAAGCGCGGTGAAGAAGAATTTTTTATCTACTTCGTCCGGTAGTTTTTTAAGTGAATGAAGTTTTGTGTAAGCGCTACTGAGTAAATTATTTTTAACTGTTTGGTGTTGAAACAGGAATTGAAAAACGGAAGGTACTTCCTTTTCCCGGCTCGCTTTCTACCTGCATAATTCCTCCGTGACATTCAGTGAATTCTTTGCAAAGTACAAGGCCAAGTCCAGTCCCCTTTTCATTTTGGGTACCGTAGGTGGAGGTGTTCCATCCTTCAGCAAAGAGCGTTTTTTGTATTTTCGGATCAATCCCGACGCCATTGTCAGTCACTGAAATTTGTACAAAATTCTCAACCTGTTGTGCTGTGAGGGTTATGGTTCCTCCTTTGAGTGTAAATTTTATTGCATTTGAAACCAGGTTGCGAATAATGGAGTTGAGCATCGGCCGGTCGGCCCAAACGGTAATTTTATCATTCACATTATTATAAAGCTGAATATTTTTTTGTGTGGCA
>CAYWBV010000290.1:1373-5511 GCA_964455785.1 uncultured Maribellus sp. | reverse complement strand
CCTGTACAATTTTCAGGCGGAACAACAGGATCATGTCGTAAGGGCCGAAGATGCCAGCGGCAACTTTATCCTTACCGACAATGGCACACGCTACCAGTTGGAATCGGTAAAAAACACCACCGGAACGGTGCTGCCTACCATCGGGATCATCCTGGAGTTTTAAGTTGAATTTTGTTGATCAAATACCCATCACCCGGCGGCAGGCGGTTGTGTTCCGGCAATGTGTTCCCGGATGAGTTTTTCGATTTCCTCGACTTTTTCCAAAGGCACCGAGTGGAGCGTTTTGGTCAATTCTGCAATTTTTTCCTTTTTTCGGATGACGTTTATCGGATGGCGGTCGTCGATCTGCGCGGGATCGTCGGGCACCCATTCGTACAGATCGTTCGGAGTGCAGCGCAGCAACAGACAAAGCCGTTCCATTTCGCGGAGTTCCAGCCGTGTTGCTGTGTTGTTTTTAATCCTGCCTGCCAGATGGTCGCCAAACCCTGATCTTTTCAGAAAAGTAAAAGGTTTTTCAATCCCCCTGGCTTTAAATATCCTGTCGAAATTATATTTTAACATGACAAACAAGTATTGGTGAAACAAATCCTGCCGTAAATTATCATTTTCCTGTCGGAAATCCAAATTTATCTGCCGAATATTATCATTTTCATGTGGAAGAATAAAATTTTACTGCTGTAATTGGTTTTCGAAATGCTACAATTGGTTTTCAAAATGCTGTAGTTGATTATCATAATGCTATAATTGGTTTTCGAAATGCTATAATTGGTTTTTGAAATGCTATAATTGGTTTTCGAAATGCTATAATTGGTTTTCGAAATGCTGTAGTTGGGTATTTTAATGCTGCAGTTGGATATTTAACTGCTGCAATCCGGTAAAAGAAGGTCTATCTGGAATTTCACCGGAAGGATTTATTCCGCTTTTTCAAACACCTTTTCTCCGCCAACCCAGGTACTTTCGATTTTGGCATTTAGTACGTCTTCAGGCGATGCGGTCATCAAATCGATATCGAGGATTACAAAATCGGCATATTTGCCGGGTTCGAGAGTGCCCTTTTCGTTTTCTTCGAACGACGCTTTTGCCGCCCAGATGGTCATCGAACGTAACGTTTGTTCGCGGGTGAGGCCTTCGTCGATGTGCCAGCCGCCTTCGGGCCAGCCGTTGTGGTCGGTGCGGAAAACAGAGGCATAAAACGTCAGCAGCGGCTGAATGTTCTCTACCGGGAAATCGGTTCCGTTGGGCAGCCAGCCGTTTTGTTTCAGCAACGTTTGGTAAGCGTAAGCGCCCTTGAGCCGCTCCTCTCCCAGCCTTTCGCCCACCCAGTACATATCGGAAGTGCAGTGTGTGGCCTGGATGGACGGAACCACCGAAAACCCGGCAAACTTCCCGAAATCGGCGGGGTTGACCACCTGCGCATGTTCAATCCGCCAGCGGCGGTCGTTTTTTCCTTTCAGAAATTTTCCGTAGGTGTTCAGCACAAACCGGTTGGCGCTGTCGCCGATAGCATGGGTGGCGACCACAAAATTATTATCGTAAGCCAGTTGGCAAATCCGGTCGAAATATTCCTGTGTTTCGATTTGCAGGCCGCTGTTCCCCGGGTCGTCGGAATAATCGCCCAGGAGCAGCGCACCGCGTGACCCCAACGCGCCGTCGGCAAAAAGTTTAATGGAGCCAACCACCAGCCGTTCGGCTTTTTTCGGTCCGTTTTTCACCCACGTTTCCACATTTTCTTCCGTGGGGTTCAGCATGGCGTTGATACGTATTTTCAGAGCGCCTTCGTTTTGTATTTTCTCTATCAAAAACACCGTTGATTTATCCAACCCTGCATCGGTCACCGAAGTTAGTCCGGCAGCAAAACAATTCGCCTGTGCTTCATCCAGCCCTTTTTGCAACTGTTCGCCGGTGATTGCCGGAATAATTGAGGCAACCAGTCCCATCGCATTGTCGATAAGAACACCGGTTGGCTCGCCGTTTATTTGCATCACCTCTCCCCCTCCGACTTTACTTTCAGCCGTAACCCCGGCCAGTTCCAGCGCTTTCGAATTACACCAGCCCGCATGTCCGTCAACCCTGACGAGGTACACCGGAATATCGGAGAACAGTTCGTCGAGTTTCGTTTTGTCGGGAAATTCCTTCACCTCCCAGTCGTTTTGATCCCAGCTACGGCCTAAAATCCAGTCGCCACCCGATTTTTCGTGATGTTGTTTCAGCCGCTCGTAAATTTCCTCCGGCCCCGATGTACCGCGTAAATCGGCATACATCACCAGGTTTTCGGCATAACCGCTAAAATGGCAATGCGCGTCGTTGAACCCCGGATAAATAAATTTGCCCGTTGCATCGACGATATTTTCAGAAGAATATTCCTTCAATATTTCCCGGGTGGTTCCGGTGGCCGCAATTTTGCCACCAACCACGGCAAAACTTTCCGTTTTCGAAAAGGCAGAATCCACCGTATAAACAGTGGCGTTGGTGACAATCAGCCCGGCTTCCTTTTTTGAAAAACAAGAACTTAAAAAACCAACCGTAAACAATAAACTGGTAACTTTTCTGAAAAACTCCATGATCCGCTTTTTTAAGGTGATACAAACAAAAATAATCACTATTGTCTGGTAAAAAGGCATTTTCGAGATGAGATTCTTCACTTCATTTCATTTCGTTCAGAATGACAACAAGTTAGGTCGGAATGGGTATCGTGGAGATGACAAACAAGTACCGGAGGTGCGGCAGTATGGTAGGGCCGGATACGCAATAACAAAACCGTCCGCGATAGTTTGTTGAAAAAAGCACAACTCTTCTTTCGGACGGAACAGAGGTAACCTTCTTAAAAAGAAAACTCCGTGGAATTGAATATATCTGTCATTGGTATGCGAAGCGACGAATCTCATTAAATTACCCGGATACCAAACAAAAATAGTATAAATCTGCATCATCCATTTTGGCTGCGGACCATCCGGATTTTTATTTGTTTTATTGACATAAATCAACAATCCGGTTAATGTTTTTGAAAAATATCCGAAACATGCGCTAAAACATATTCATTCAAAATCAATGGTTTAATTTTTTTATAATTTAGCGCGCTGCTGAAATAGAACAAAGCGATATGTTTACATTCGGAATATTTACAACTCATTTCCCCTACATTGCTTTTGTGCTGTTTTATGCCTATTTTTTAATTTTTGGGATTGGGCAGGCATCCTCCGGAGAAATCCGTACCGGTGAAAAGTATTACCAGACCGAATGGGTTTCGGAGTACCATTACAATCCCGCCACTACCGATTTACATTTTTTTGGCGATGCCAATACTGATGAATTTTACGGTGACGGACCGGGAGATTTTCTTTTCCGGCAAAAAATAAAATATCCGGAATATATTTGCGAAACATACCGCCCCGACGGATATTGTACATCGCTCTTTTGCCGGCCCCCGCCTGCAGTTTAATTTCTTTATTTTCATTTTTACCGATATCAACGGGTTGCGAGGTTATTCCGCAGCCGTTTGCGATGTTGTTTTTCCTTTATTTAAAAATCAAAAAAATGAAGAAATTAATTTTCCTGATTTTAACCGTTTTCTTTTATACACAGGCGGTTCGGGCACAGGACAGCGCTGAACCGGATTCGATAAAACAGTACAGGCTGGATGAAATTATTATCAAATCGCCGAAGGAATCGCCATTGATCCGAGAGATACCGACATCAATTTCACTAATGTCTTCAAGAAATATAGAAAATAATGAGATACATTCTTTAAAAGATATTTCTTCCACCGTACCAAATTTTTTTATGCTTGACTACGGTTCAAAACTACAATCATCTGTGTTTATTCGTGGTATAGGTACCAGGCTTGGTACACCTTCTGTCGGATTATATGTAGATAATGTTCCGTATTTTGAAAAAACCACCTTTGGTTTCGACTTTTTCGACATTGAACGTGTTGAAATATTAAGAGGTCCACAGGGAACTCTCTATGGTCGAAATACGATGGGTGGTATTATAAATGTTTTTAGTAAATCACCACTAATTTATGATGAAACCAATATATCGGCAACTGCGGGTAGTCACGGTTATTACAATGTAAACGTGAATCATTACAATAAAATAAGTGATCGATTTGGATATTCAGTAAATGGCAATTTTTTAA
>CAYWBV010000290.1:0-1273 GCA_964455785.1 uncultured Maribellus sp. | reverse complement strand
AAATATCAGAATGATGCCTTTGAATTGATTTCAACTACAAGCTACCAGTTTTACGATGGTTTAATGTCTGTTGACCAAGATTTTACACAAAATAAAATTTATTTTTACGAGATCGGCGATAAACAAAACATGCTGTCACAAGAGTTGGTGTTTAAGTCAATGACACAGCCAAAGTACAATTGGTTGTTTGGTGTTAATAGTTTTTATCAGATCATGAACCAACAGACGGTAGGTGATATATACACCAGCAAAATTTGGCAAGATATCAGAAGCGATTTTGAAACATCTGGCTTTGCCCTGTTCCATCAATCAACTATTAATGATTTTTTATTAAAAAAATTGTCGTTAACAGCCGGTATCAGGTTTGACATTGAAGCAGATATCTTAAATTACTATTTTGACCAAAAAACTGGTGACGATACTTTAAAAAACCTTGCATCAGAGAATTATGGATTAATGTTTATGGAGGTTTTGCCTAAACTGGCGCTAAGATACAGTTTCAATAACTCAATAAACACCTACGCAACTATCTCTAAAGGTTATAAAACTGGTGGTTTTAATACCAATACTTCAATTGTCTTGAAAGAAGACAGATCCTTTGATTCTGAAAAAAGCTGGAATTATGAATTAGGTATAAAATCATCACTGGCAAATAATCGGTTGTTTATTGATGCAGCGATATTTTATATTGATTGGCAGGATCAGCAAATTGACGTGCCTGTTCCCGGAGGCCGGGGAAATATGAAAAAAAATGCCGGAGAATCGGTTAGTAAAGGTGCAGAATTATTCATAAAAGGACTGCTCGCAAATAATTTGGAAGCAACATTTGGCTACGGATATACTCATGCTATATTCACTGATTATGTGGTTTCAGAACAACTTAATTACAATGATAAATTTATCCCATATGTTCCAAAGACTACAATTAATGCCGGATTAAATAAAACCTTTGAATTCAAAAATAGCTTTTTAAATAAGTTGGTTGCAAATCTGAATTATAAAGGAGTTGGTAAGCATTATTGGTCGCTCGATAATTCTGTTTATCAGGAGTATTATAGTTTGCTTGATGCCAAATTATCTTTTGTTTCAGGAAAGTTTAACTTTGAGATTTGGGGGAAAAATATTTTAGATACTTCTTACAATACATATTATTTTGAGATCTCTGGGTTAAAAAATTCATACGTCCAAATTGGCAAACCAACAACGTTTGGTGTAAATCTGAAAGTTACCTTTTAACAGTTTTAAATGGACAAGAAGGAAATCAATAAATATT
>CAYWBV010000289.1:0-5559 GCA_964455785.1 uncultured Maribellus sp. | reverse complement strand
CGGTTTATGCCGGAAGCTTTTGAAAACCCGGAGGGCTTGTTTTTCGGAAATGTTGCCAACTTGTGGTAGGGTTTGAGCGCGTTTTTACTCACTGTCTTTCTTCAATAGTTTTAAAAACAAATTGCCTTTCTCAGTAATCCTATATTTCTGTCCTTGTGTAACTTGCAATTCTTTTGCTGACAATGCTTTAACTAACACAATACAAGATAGTTATCCGCATAATATTTCTTCTACAACTCGCGCTGTAACTCGTACTGCAACTAGTGCTATAGCTCGTGCTGTGGCAAATAGATTTTACTATTATGATTCTTCCAGATAATAAACTTTGTAGAATTTCCCTTTTTCATCAATACCTTGTTCAATCAAATCCCGGTTGCCATGAACATATATGTGAAAATTTTTGTCCAGTTTTATAATGCTTTTCAGGTTGCGGGTTCCTTTTTTTACGGCACTCTCTGAAATGGAGAAATTATCCGCTATTTCAATCTCCCTGTCTTTCTGATAGTCAAATTTGAAGTTATTAAAATGTTCAATAATGTCTTTCTGTCCAATTACCTCGTTGGTAAATTCGGCCATATCGAAAGATTCTTTTTCCTTGAAAAACTTTACAGACTTATTTATTAAATCGGCCTGGTCTGCTTTAGAAACTTCAAACTGCTCGGGCAATTCATTTTTGATGAAGTTTTTGTAAAGTGACAAGAGATTTTGAGTGTTGTAATACTCATCTTTCCGAGGTCGAATATGTAAGAAATCATCCATCCAATATTGCGCCTCAGTGCTTTTATTGGTATTATCCACCACCGCAACGACATAACCATTTTCTTTCTCAGTATTGAAAACAAGGCAGCCTTTATCCAGTTTGTTGATATTTACACCTTGCTGACTCTCAATCTCAAAGCCATCGCCCGAGGGATATACTTTCAGAAATGTATCTTTGTTTTCGGATTTGAATAATCCTACTGCATCAATGGTCTCTCCATCCAGAATACAATCTTTAAAATATACTACATAAAATTCGCCACCTTTTATTTTAGGGTGAATACTTTGTTCGTACAAGTGTTTGGCCAGGTTTTGCGATTGCTCCAATAAGTTGTCAGGATTATCAAAAATTCTGCTCACACATACAAATACTTCATTCATGGATATATCGATATCATGGTAGAAATTGAAGTATTCGGAAGATTTGAAAGGAGATAAAAAATAAACATTAAGAATTTTCTGGATAATGTCAGAAACTGACAGATTATTAAATGATAATTTTAAGGCTTCTTCTGATGTTTTATTACCAACTTGATGTACGGCAACACTCATTATCCTTGAAAGATTTGAGAATATCATGAATTTCAATTTTTAATATTAATAATAACAAGAGTTATAGTTAAAATTATTGGCAACCCCCAGGTAATCCAATGGATTATATTAATACGATTCTTTTGTTTACGTATTTCTTTATCTACAGTAGCAAAAGAATCCGAAACAATTTCATTTTGTTGAGGGCTAAAGGTGCTTTTATACTGTGTAACGTTATTGTGTATAAATTTTAAAACACTTTTTTGATTTTTTATGAATAGGTCAATTAACCATGAAAAAATAAATAAACCGGAAACTATTCCGATGTTTTTATTATTAATTATTTGGTCGAAGTTTATATTTGCGATAGCAAGAACAAAAGCAGTTGGTATTGCTATTAATTTTGTTTGAGCATCGTTAATTACCGATTGTATCTTTTTTGAATAATCTAGGGCTGCATTATCTAATTCTGTTTTAAGCTTGTTGTATGAGAAATTCCGAATATAATACTGATAAGCGTTAGTTGCTCTATCCACAAAATTTTTGATATTATCAAGCAAAAATTTAAACCGGTTATTCTCTTCTTCAGAAGTTAAAAAATCTATTAATTCATTAATAAAAATCCACTTTTCTCTGGAATCTCCATCTGTGAGAATTCTTTGGAGTCTGTTTATTTTATCAATATTATCATTTGGAACTCTATGGATGTCAACTGCTTCATAGAGAAAAGAAAGCAATAGAGCCTTATCATCCCTATATATCAGTGAATTATCTAAATCAATATCAGTATAATTATGTCTTGCAATATTTTTTATACTATTAATTAACGCAACTACTGTTAAATACTTATTAATAAATTCATTCGAGTCAGTTCCATAGCACTTTATTTCCTCAATATAGTAAGGAATGGCTGGTAAAGCATATTTATTTTTTAAAACAAAACAATTAGTATCTTCATAAAATCCAATGGAATTTAATCTTGGTAGCGACAATTCAATATTGTTACTTGTTCCTATTTTTTTTGAATTAGGGGTATTCTCCAAAATGTTCTGCTCTTCAAGCCATTCAATAAGATTAACGTCTGTGATAATATAATTTTCGCAAAACAAAGTTCCATCCTGTATATGGTGTACCGAACTATTTACAATGTCTATAACCTCTCTAAGCATTCTATTAAGGAATTTGACTGATTAATTCTTGCGGTAAGTTTTTCAATGTCAGTGTCTTTTTTTGCGAATTATAAATAACATCCTTTCCTAATAAGCTACAATCAAATTCAACAGATATTTGCTTCCCTTTATACATAACATATTTGAGCGGTTTTATTTTTGTTCTGTCTCCACTGATTACAGCGCTGACACCATAGTTCTCATCGGATGCGAATTCCTGAAAGTCCGTAGGATTATCCGGGTCTAACAATGCGGAAACAACAGAAAGTTGTATTTCTTTTTTATTTGACATGCAATCTTCGCAATACCGATATACTTCATTCCGTTTATTTATTTTAGTTGCTCTATCAAATTTTTCGCAATAAGCATCCATAGCAACAATTAGTCTTTGACTTGCTTCTGAACCGGTCTGTTTATTGCTACAATCGATGAAAGACATAAAATAATAACTAACGTCTTTATTCCCTTTAACAAAAGACAAGTAGGTTTTGCTTTCTTTATCTTTACCTTGTTCTATATTTTCCCATTTAGATAAATTAACCATACAAGCTACGTCCAGTTTATTTAGCTCCAAGCTCTTTGAGTCTTTTATTGTCAAATCATTGTCATTGACAACATACCCATTTTTATTGTTTGTTGTTAAAACCAATAAATATGCATTCTTGTTGTCCGTATTGATGAAATGGGCTAAAATAACAAAACCACCTGTTGAAGCCACTTCGCTTTTTAGTACTTTCTCATAGTGTTTCAAAGAATCAATTGAAAAAGTATAGAAATCATGATTATTCTGATATTTCTTGATTAGATTTTTAAATGTTTCATCCTCATTTCCGAAAATGCCATAAATTGGACTTGATTTTCTGTGATATACTTTATTCACTTGTCCTACAAACATTTTTTCTCTTTCACTAATCTGAATTAATTTTTTTGCTTGTTTTAAAACGGTATCTCTAACTCCTTGCTCTTTTATTACCTGATGAATTACAATATTTTTTAAATCAATATTGTGTCCGATTTTCTCAATTTTTTTTGCCATAATATTTAGTATTCAATTAGTGTTATTCGTACTTTTTAAAACATCAACTCTCCACAATGTCTGTCATTTTTACTCTGATTGCAATTACACTAATAGTAAAATTAATTGCAACGGCGAATAATGCTTTCTATCCGAACACGACCATCCTGCAACTTGTATCTTCCTGTTTATTTTCAATCGTGCCTTTTCTTCGGGGAACATAAGCATATACGATTAAAAATTATGAACTTCTGGTAATTATGAATCGCTAAAAGTTAAACTCAAATATACAGAAATATCTGACATCTTTATGTTTAAGTGTCTCCGAACCAAAATGAGTTTGGTAGTTTTCTATGTATCTTGGAATTTTTCAAAAAGAAGCGGAAATGATTGAAAAAACCGGAAATATTGGAATAAAAAAATTTGCTACGAGTTCAATATATTGCGCTTATCCCCTCTTGCAATAGAGATGCAACCATGTAAATGAGCAATTATCTGATGTACGCCAACCTGAAAAAAATCCCGGTTGGTTGCGTCTAGCGGTGGTTCACGAAACATAGCTACTCTATGCCATTTTAAAGATTTACACCAATCAGCTATTTTTTTATCGTCGAAAGAAACGACCAGATTATGTGCAAACTCGTTTCTTATTTTCCGAATCAGGTGTAAATCGTCTTTGACAATTTTATCCATTAACCCTAAAGCGTAAACCATTGAAATTTTACTGCTAAACGTAGCCAAAGCGCCGTTGCCGGAATTAAAAAGCTTTTCAACTTCGTTATCATCTTCCGGTAAAAATGCCCTTAAAACATGGTCTAAAGCCATTTCGAGAAACGAACTGCCCATTATAACGATGTTGCGGTCGTCTTTCACATTAAAAGTGAAGAGCTTATCAAATTCATTGAGAATATCTAAAAATTCAAAATACCTTTTTGCAGCATTCCCTTTTAATATGTATTTATCATCTACCATTTGCCTTTTTCTTTCATGTATTCCATACCATTGAAGGTTGCCACCTTTGCTTTCTGCAATGTATCAAAGGTTTTGTGCCCAAAAGTATCGTCAATTTTTACCTTGTATTTTTTAGTTCTTTTATCCCGGTAAATGAGCAAATGATGGCCTTGAACACTCAAATAGTAATTCCCGCTTTTACTTAACTTCCAGTTCTTTTTCGTCCAATTTACTCTTCGACTGGCTTTGTTTCGTAATTCTTTTTCATGTTGTTCAGGATTTACATAGTCATCTGTCATTTTCATTGCACAAACACAACCAACCCGAAATTGCTCATCAACATCAGGATGGCTTACAACGTGTACAAAACGTATCCGTTCATTACCGCACATCATGCAGCATTCATATTCTGCTTCATCAACTGACTGGCCATCTTCACGAATATCTTCAACAGAGTCAAGTTCCCAACCTTTGTGGGGTATTCCTTGTTGATTCCAGTGATTAGCCATTTTTACATGATTTTAGTTTTTAAACGTTTTGGGTACGATACCTTTTAACTGCATCGCTTTAAATACTTGTTTTACATCATGCTCAGGAAAGTTTTTCTTCCGCTCTGAATAATCATAAAACATCTTCAATAACATGGGCTCAGAATAAATAATATTCTTCATGTACATTTCATCAAGGCAAGCATACAATGTTGCTGTAATCTCAATTACATCGGATTTCTTAGTCTTAAATGTATCAATTATGTATTGAATGCTTGATTGTTCTTCAGAAAAATACTTGATAAAATCATCTTGGTGCTGTCCGGCGTTTCTTAACGGAACGTATTTAAGAAATTCCGATTTATTGTATTGAAACCATTCTTTTAGTTTAAGTTGTTTGTCGATTGAGCGCATCATTTGAGGGTCATACGGCCCCATTGCCTGTTTTAAAAAGTTGGTTGGTAATTGCATTTCTGCCGAACGCTGACATAGGTAAATAAGCTTTTGCAATTTTAAATGTCCTAATGTAGGTTCGTTTTGAAGTTGCCAAACTATTTCGGCAGCAAGAACCATACGTCTGTAATAATCGACACTGGTTGGTTTTAACGGCTTTAGCTTTGCCTGATATTTAGTTTCTGGCTCCGCA
>CAYWBV010000288.1:0-5616 GCA_964455785.1 uncultured Maribellus sp. | reverse complement strand
GGTACCAGCAACATTTTGAAAGTGTGTCTTCCCTGGTCCATCCAGATGTGTTCCTGTTGCATGTCGAGTTTACGCGGGTTGTGGTGGGCATAAACCGCAGAACGCGCCACCGAAATCCGCATGTCGTTTCCTGCCACATTGTAACCATATTTGGCGTCGTTGATAACCGTCAGCCCGTAAACAGAAACGTTCCCTTTCCCGGTTACATCGATCCATCGCTGTCCGGCTTCTTCGTTCCCGTTGGTCTCGCGGTTAATAAATCCGTATGGCGTTTCGTAAGTTGCCACGGGCGATTCCACATCCACCGGAAAAGAAAATTTCAGCATCTTCAGGTGTTCGTGCCAGTCGAGAGTAACTTTGGCTTCGAGGTTTCGAGAACCTGAAACCAGTATCCAGTCGATGGTCAATGTTGAATTTCCGTATTGTGTAATGACACGGGTGATGGCCCTCAGCGGCCCTGATTCGAGAATTTTTACCGAAGCACTTTCAAAGGCGCCAATTTCATCGGCAAATGTTTTAATATCGTGGCTCCAGGTATCACTCGGGTCGTCGATCACAACCGCTTTACAACCATTTTCGCCGGTAAAAACTTCCTTCCCGCTTTCCTTATCGAAAAGGCTAATTGTCCCCGTTTTTGAAAATCGTACCCGCAGGTATTCATTTTCAAGGGTATTTCCATCCGCCTTTACTTCGCTTTTTACTGCCGGAGATTCCCCGTCCCGAAGGCGTATCTGTCGGTAGCCCATGGCAGGGATAACGGTATCAACCAGCAAGGTTTTACGGCTACCGGTTTCTGTGGTGCCGGCAGTCCATTGGTGCACCAGCGGATTTCCCTTTTCGTCGTCAACCCGCGATGATTTATGCATGGTTCCCCAGTTAAAATCGTATTCAATAATTTTCCTGTTGTCCCAGGTATGAGGGTTAAAAACCACCATGTATTGTGAATCCGGGTCTTCTGATGCTATTTGCCATTCCAGTTTCTGCACCGCCATTGTCGTTGTCTGTTTTGCAATATCGATGGCATATCCGTAACCTTCGCGGGCAGCATTCGAATGGTCGGGAACTGAAGTCCCGGCCAGGCTGTCGTGAAACTGGAGAAACAATACCCGTTGCCAGGCCGAGGTGAGTTCTTCTTTGGGATAACGGGCTTTCCAGGCCACCGAACCGACTGCCGCAATTTTTTCAGCAACCGTCAGGGCGGCTTCCGACTGGCGGTTTCCTTTTTTAATCTCCATTTCGGCGGTGTAACAACCCACGGCATGGTGTTGAAGATCGTCGTTTACCACCGGAAATTTTAAACTTTTATCTTCCTTCATCTTTTGGAAATAACGTTCGGGCGTGCTGTAAAAAACTTTCGGCGCGCCTTCTTCAGCCTTTAATTCTTCAATCGACTGAATATTTATTTTTGTGGCGCCGCCACCATGATCTCCGGCGCCGTAAAATGCCATAAAGTCGTTCATCGGCTCTCCCGGAAACTGTTCCAGCGTTTTTTCAATCCGGTTTCTCACCGCCTGTGTTTCATTGTAACTTAGCGGAATTCTGTAGGTAAGAACCTGTGTTCCATCCTGTCCTTCCCACCAGAACAAACTGGCAGGAATCGTTTTTTCGTGTGGCCCCGGACGCATAAAAACATAATTTTCCATCCCTTGCTTTTTTAATATCTGTGGAAGAGTGGAAGCATGTCCGAACGAATCGGGGTTAAAACCTACTTTTGCCCTGCGCCCGAATAATTTTTGAAATGTCATCTGCCCGTACAACCCCTGGCGTACCATCGCTTCGCCACCGGGGATATTTACATCGGGTTCCACCCACCAGCCGCCGACAATATTCCAGCGTCCTTCATCAACCCTTTTTTTGATATTCTCTATCATTTCGGGATCGTTTTGCGCAACCCAGTGATAAAACTGCGCAGAACTGGCAACAAACATAAAATCGGGAGTTTCGTTCATCCTGTCGAGCGCCGACTGAAAGGTGCTGTGAACAATGGAAACGCCTTCGGTCCACGGCCAGAGCCACACCGGGTCGATGTGCGCATGACCAATCATGTGGAAATTAAACGTTGTTGCTCCCTTAGGCCAGGAGCCCGCCTGAATGACGTAGTCGGGCAGGCCCGCCTGACCATTGGCGGCAAAAATTCCGGTAAGAGGTGTTAATACAATTCCTGCCGTACCCGCGGCTGTCCGGGTTACAAAATTCCTGCGGGAGATTGTCTCTCCACCATTTGTTTTCGTTTTGTTTTTCATTATCGGTTTCGTTTATGTTGTTACAATTATTTTTCAAAAAAATGGTTCTCAACCATCAGACAAAGCGTGTGGTAAACCGGAAGATGAAGTTCCTGTACCGAAAGCGTGCGGGTTTCGGGGACCGGTATCAACACATCGCAAAACGGTTTTATTTTACCACCGGTTTCGCCAGTCATCCCGATAACTTTCATCCCTTTTGCTTTTGCCGCAATTATGGCGTCGGTTACATTCTGAGAGTTTCCCGAAGTGGAAAGACCAATAAGGATATCGCCCGGATTTCCGTAACCAATGACCTGCTGCGCAAAAATCAAATCGCCGTCGATATCATTGGCTACAGCAGTAATCAGCGCATTATGAACCGTGAGTGAAATGGCGGGCAGCCCCATCTGAAGTTTTTCGGAAAGGTATTTTCCACGTTCTCCGCCAATCTCTGTCAATTTTTCTGTCAGCTCCCCTTTAACAGGGCGTTTTTTTTCAAAACCTTTCATCAGTTCACCAACAATGTGGTCCGCGTCGGAACAACTTCCGCCATTCCCGCAAACCAGAACTTTACCACCCGTTGAATAACAGTAAATCAGCATTTCCGCCGCCTCTGATATATTTTCCTTTACATCGGCAAGCTGCGGATATTTTTTAATCAGTGAATTCAAAACCATACGTTGTTGTCTTTTCTGTATTATTGATTTTTCCCGTAAACCGCTACTCCCAAAGCGGCAAAATCGCCCACTGTATCGCCCAGTTCTGCCGGTTTTATTTTACAAACTTCTATGGCAGAAGGAATTGCCTCCTGCCGGATAATTTCTTCCATAAAAGGTTTAAACAGATCTTCGTTACGGGCATAAACACTTCCAATTACAATACATTCAGGGTTCAGGATATCGATAATCACCGACAAACCGCGGCCAAGATATTCTGCCGAAATGCCGATAATTTCGAGCGCCACCGGGTCGCCTTCGCGGGCAGCCAGCGCCACCATTTTTGTATCTATTTTTTCTGCATTTTCCAAAGTCGGGCAGAAACCCACTTTCTCTCCTTTTTCGAGTTTCTGCCAGACCAGCTTCTTTGCCAACTGGGCAATTCCGCCGCCGCTGCAGAACCCTTCGAAAGAGCCGGCTTTTCCAAATCCCACCGGGCCGTCGGGCGCCAATCGGATGTGACCCACTTCACCGCCCAAATCGTTAGTGCCGCTGTACAATTTTCCGTTTAAAATCAACCCGGCGCCCATGCCGGTACCGAAGGTCAGAAAAACCATATTTTTTGTTCCTCTCCCCGCTCCCATCAGCCATTCTGCAAGCGCACAGGCGTTGGCATCGTTCTGCAAAAACGCGGGGACCCCGTATCTTTCCTCAAAAAGGCGGACAATCGGAATTTCGTCCCACCCGGGCAAATTGGGTGGCGACAAAATCATCCCGCTGACACTGTCGAGCGGGCCGCCGCAACTGATTCCGATGGAATCTATCGAATGAACCGGAATGGAAAACCGTTTCAGCATTTCATCCAAAAAAAGCTGCAACTGTTGAATCAGTTGATATGGATCGGGAAAATCCGCTGTCTGAAGCACTTTTTTGTCGATTACCGAGGGATTCCCCTTTTTATCCATTTCACCCAAAATAACAGCGCATTTTGTCCCGCCAATATCCAATCCTACTATTTTCATAAACGAAATCTTAAATCATTTTTTTTAACGGCAACTTCAAAACAAACTTATTTCAACGCGAGAAAATGTTACACCAATTTGTCACCTGTTTGAATAAAAATCAAAAAAAACTTACCGCTTAACCGGTTTAGCAAAATTAGGAAAAATAGTTACCCGTTTATCATCATATAAAAATAAACCTATTTATTTCCTTTTTTTGTGACGAAAAATCAACGAAGGCCAGTTGTGACCAAAGTATTTTTTAATTTTATCCGGTGAACGTACAACAAATATCGGCTGCAACTATGAATAAAACAGTTTGGTTTTTGATATCAGTTTTTATTTCACTCCACTCTTTTTCGCAACCTTTTACGCTGGAAGTGAAGGTAAAGAACCAACCGGAGAACAAAATCATACTCGGAACAATTTCAGGCGACCAGTTTACGCCGGTTGACAGTTTGCCTGCTCAAAACAACACGGTACGTTTTACGTTTTCGCCCGACGCCCGTCCCGGCATGTACAGACTGGTTTTCGGGCAGACCCTCTACGCAAAGATTGTGAACGACCCGCCGCAGCAAATCGACTTTGTTTTTAACAGCGAACACATCATTTTTGAAACCGATTTTGATAAGCCGGAAGACAGTCTGCAGGTTATTCTATCGGAAGAAAACCGCATCTGGTTTGAATTTCAGAGAAAGGAAAAACAAATTCAGAATGATTTGAAAGGACTGGAGGCGGAGATCAGCTATTATCAGCAGGCTGAGCGAACGGCTGAAGCGGCCGACCGGATAGAAAAGTATAACCGGCTGCAAAAGGAACGCGACCATTTTATTCTGGCGACTGCAGAAAAAAACCTGGAGCGGCTGGCTGCAAAGTGGATTAAATTGTTCAGAGAACCGTTTCTCGACGGGAATTTGACGCCACAGGAACGAAAGGAACTATTTCAAAAAGAATACTTTACCAATGTCGATTTTAGCGACGAAACACTGATTTACTCGTCAGTCGGTTCCGACCGCGTGTTTCGTTACCTGACCAGCTACAACCAAAAAGGATGGACAAAAAAACAACTTGAACAGGACTATTGTAAAGCCGTGGATGTTGTTTTTGAAGGAACGGGCCAAAATCCAAAAGTGGCGCAGTTTATCCGCGATTACGTCATCCACGGCTTTGAAATTTTAAAGATGGATACGGTGATTGAATATATCCGGAAACAATATCCTGACGGCCGGTAAAAAATAAACATAACAATTTGCAGGGTTTGCAGGCAGGTTAAATAGTGTTGAGGAAGTATGCATTTTCTTATCAAGTTCAGGCGAAAAAAGATCAACAAATGTCTGTCTTCGCCTGAACTTTTCCTGATACTAATGTTTAAACTCGGCTCCCGATTTTATTTTGTCGAGCCGTTCGCGCATGGTATCCAAATGATATTTATACACGTCGCGCGGAGTGCAGCTGTTTTCTTTACAAACGGCAGCGGCATACCCTACCACTACTCCCATCTGGGCCGTGGTGTGCATCACACGCGGGCTTCCCAAACCAACGTGGGTGGCCGAAAAACAACGGCCTGCCATAAACAGGTTATCTATATCCTTGGAATAGAGGCAACGGTACGGAATTTTGTACTGCTCAATTTTGGTAAACTGCGCTTCGGTGAGGAAATCGTATTTTCCGCCACGCGGATAATGAATGTCGATGGCGCGTACCTCTTCCACAAAACCATCTTCAAAATCCGGATGA
>CAYWBV010000287.1:0-5685 GCA_964455785.1 uncultured Maribellus sp. | reverse complement strand
CGCGTTCTAACAAATTACATCAGTCGCCGGGTCAAACTCCGTCGCGTTCTGGCAAGTTACATCAGTCGCCAGGCCAAACTCCGTCGCGTTCTGGCAAATTACATCAGTCGCCAGGTCAAACTTCGTCGCGTTCTGGCAAATTACATCAGTCGCCGGGTCAAACTCCATCGCGTTCTGGCAAATTACATCAGTCGCCAGGTCAAACTTCATCTCGTTCTGACAAATTACTCCAGTTGCTGAGTCAAACCTTGTCCTGTTCTGGGAATTTACACCAGTCGCCGGGTCAAACCGGTTCCGGTTCTGTTCAGTTACACCAGTCGCTGAGTTAAACCGGTTCCGGTTCTGTTCAGTTACGCCAGTCGCTGGGTCAAACCAGTTCTGGTTCTGTTCAGTTACACCAGTCGCCGGGTCAAACCAGTTTCGGTTCTGTTCAGTTACACCTGTCGCTGAGTCAAACCAGTTTCGGTTCTGTTCAGATGAGCCTCATCTGAGTTAAACCAGTTTCGGTTCTGTTCAGCTACACCTGTTTTTTCTTCCAAAAAATATGGTTTTGATCCGTCCAAAGGCCGGGAGATGTCTCTTCTCGCCTCAGGCCAGACGGAGAATTCAATAAACGTTTAACTTTTGACAACTTCTTTTTATAGTTTTGCACTTTGTTTTGTGTTTTGTTATTTTTCAGAAATAAAAATCAGGTGGGTGGTTATTTTTTGTGTAGTTACAGGCTATTCTCCCGTTGTTAAAACAATAAATTTTTTCAATCCCGTTTTTTGAATGTGGGATACAATTAAAAAACGGTTGCCGGTTGAAATGGGTCATGAATAAAAAACGAAATCATATACAATTGTGGAGTATTCTGCTTTTAATCCTTTTCGGCAATGGATTAACGCAATTGTATGCCCAGGTTCCGGGGCATCTGTTTATGCTGCCCGAAAATTACCAGTCTCAAATGAATAATCCGTCGTATCTGCGCGACGACGAAAGTTGGATTGTTGCCGTTCCGGGTCTTGCCGGACTGATGATTGCAAACCACAGCAACACCAGTTTAAATGATTTGAATTACTACCGCTTGCCGGATCACCTGGTGAACGAAACCGGGTTCTTCAATAATATAGGCAGAAGCATGTCGGTTTTGTCGGAGAGTGTTGCCATGCCTTTATTTTATCTGGCAGTGCCGTCAGAACAGGGAGTGTTTAAATTTTATCTCGAAGAAAACATACAATCCTCGATTCAATTTCCGGGCAGGTCGGTTTTATTTTTTGAAAAGGGAATTATTCCTGAATCATTTCAAAATTATCAGTCAGGAAATATCAATGGCCGGTTGATGGGCTATCTGGAAGCAGGTTTCGGTTTCGCAAAAAAAATAAACGAATCTTTTCAGGCGGGAGTCACGGGGAAAATACTGTTCGGCAGCGCCTGTGCCGAATTAAATAACTGGGATTTTGGGATTGAATCGTCGGGAACAGGTGAGGAAATTAGGTTGTCGCTGCAAGGCACCGGAAAAATGTCGGTCCCCTACGCTGTTTTGCTGGATGAAACCGGGCGCATTCAACTAATTGACGCTGAAAACCGGGTGCAAAAATATATGCTTAATTTTAAAAACCCCGGAATTGCAATCGATGCGGGGGTTACTTACAACCTGGACAAAAACAACCGCATCACGGTAACTGTAGCCGACCTGGGGTTGATTTGGTACAGGAGTGGAACTTACGACCTTGTTCAAAACGAATCGGTAACATTGACTGGTATCGATATGTCGGACGTTCTTAACAACAGGGAAGGCGAAGGTTATATTCTCCCGCTTTCAACAATGTTGAATGCACGGGGCGATGTGCGGGAGGTTTATCCGTTTATCAGCCCGGCAAAACTTGTAAGAGTAACATCCCCCAAAACATTTCTCCATTTTCAGCACCAGTATTCGCCGGGGCTGTCATTCGGAGTTACCAACCAGACTTTTTTTTACAAAGATAACCCGGTGAATATTCTCACCGGAAGTGTGTTGAAGTCGTCGGGCCATTTTGATTTTTTCGGCGGATTAACCCTTCACGGAATTCAAACAGTAACTTTGGGCGCCGGGATGCAGTGGACCAACCGGTTCTCACAAATGTTTATTGCCACCGATAATATTCTGGCATTCTACCACCCATCTGACCGGAAGTCCTATTCGGTTTCGTTTGGAATAAATCTTTTGCTGAATCACGCAGACGATGAAATTAAAAAGGGGCCTGCAACCCGGAATGGAAAAATATCGCCCTATCTTCCTTTCTACCGGAGGTATAAATAAGCAAACCGCCGGTAGTCAAATTTTTTGTTCGGGTGATTTTGTTTGATGGTTTTTTCCGTTACTTTTTACATCTTTGAAAACCGAAGAATAAAAATACAAATAGAAATGGCAGTACTAAAGTTTGATGAAGTTCAGTATGAAAAGGTAAAAGAAGGGCTTTACCGGAAAATAATCCACACCGATACGCTGATGGTCGTTTTGATCGATTTTACAAACGGTCCGTGGGAAGAGCCCGAACCTCCACACTCGCACCCACATGAACAGGCATCGTACGTGGCTGAAGGCGAAGTTATTTTTTACTGCGAAGGCGAACCCGATCAGCACCTGAAAGCTGGCGACATGTATGCTGTGGCGCCCAATAAAAAACACACCGTTAAACTGCTCACTGAAAAAGTACGTTTGATCGACAGTTTTACGCCGCTGCGCGAAGATTTTCTGAAGTAGGCGGACAAGTTTTTTTCAAAACGTATAGACCAGCGTTACCCCTTTTTGCCGGCCGATCTGAAACGGGAAAATATCGAGGTTTCTGATGTGTTCGTTGTCCCATTTGTATTGATGCGTGAGATAAACCAGTTCGGTGGAGAGCATCCCAATCCCCGCACCAGCCAAAATATCGGAAATCCAGTGGGCATTTTTGGCTACCCGCATCACCCCGGTTGCCGCAGCGCAGGAGTAAGCCCCGATGCTGTACCACGGGCTGATTTCGCCATATTCTTTGTGCATCACATGGGCCAACGCAAACGCTTTCGATGTGTGTCCCGAAGGAAACGAACGCGATCCTCCGTTGGGGCGCTCTACATCGGTGCGATATTTTAACTGGTCAACAATCAACCCGTTCAGCAGAAAACTTTTTGCAGCAATGGCCGTGAGATTGCCAAAGTTGTTTTTCCCTTTGATTCCCATTACATGCAGCGAATATACGGCTGCAATCGGCGCATATTGGGCGTAGTCGTCGAGATGGCCCGAGTAGGCAAAGTTTTCCTGTACAAAATCGCGCACCCCTTCTTTGGCGTCGGTTTTAAAATGGAGTACAGCGCCTGTCGAAATCAGAAGGGCAGGGGCGATGAATGGTTTTATTCCCCGTGGTTTATCGGCATACCTGAAATCGAGCCGGTGAATGGAGTCGTTGTGAAACAGGGATGAGTTGTCTGGAGTAAAAACAAACCCGGAGGTTTTGTCTGCCTCGCCAAAATCATATGATTTGGTTCTTTCCGGTGTTTTACATTTTACATTTTGAAAAACACAAACCAGCAAAACGATCGTTAAAATTTGAAATTTTGACGCTGAACTCATTTTATCTTTTTCAGAAAAATAGAAAAATAGGCAGAGAAATCAAAGACACGCCAGAAATGATTTCAACAGCAGCGGGTTGGCAACCGATTCGTTCTGTCCCAACTGTTTTAACACGGCCTTACAGAAATTTATGGAAAAGTCGCCCTTAAAACCGGGCGCCACATTTTTTACGGTTTCCTGAATGTGCAGGATGTAGTTTCTACTTTTATCGAGAATAGCCGGAATCTCAGTTTTGTGGCGTGGAATATCCCAGGCTGAATAAAGAACTTCGGGCTGAAGGTTTTGAATTGTCTCCAGCGAATAGAGATAATCGTCGATATTTTCGAAAATGGGGAGTTCGCCGGGCAGCAAAACAGCGTCGCCGCAAAACAGCGCCTTTTTTTCTTTCAAATAATATGATGTTGAACCGGCAGAATGACCGGGTGTAGGAATCACCTGTAGTTCCAGATCATGTTCAAGTTGTATTTTCTGAAATCCGCTGACCATTTGGTCAACTTTTACAGGCCCTGCTACCAGTTTCGTAAATCCAGGTACCGGTCGCTGACGGAGTTGTAACTCCGTATTCTCAATCCATCCGACTTCGGCTTTGGGTGCAATAATACGGCATCCCGATTTTTCTTTGATGAGGCGGGCCGCACCAATGTGGTCGGGGTGCGAGTGAGTAAGCAGGATGGTTTTTATCTCTGAAATGTCTCTTCCTGCCTGGTTTGTATAATTTTGAACCTGCTGAAATGCCGCGGCAATCCCGGAGTCGATCAAATGCAGATTTTCTCCGGCAATGACAAACATATTCACAAAACGCGGAAGTTTAATTTCGCTAGAAATTGGGATTTCGAAGTTGATTTTGAGCAAATAAATCATAGGAGAAGGTTTTTTAATAAAAACACGTGGAGGGGTTATAAAAAACCTGCCCGAAAAATTCCGGGCAGGTTAATATCGTATTCTCGGATGTTCTATTTTCCGGGGCGCAGTTTACGCACAGCGGCGCCTGCCTGCCAGAGTTCTGATTCGCGCATCTCTTTCAATTCTGCATTAAGATACGTTTTGTAGTCGGGGCTGCTGGTTGAATCCAAAACCCTTTTGGTTTCAACGCCTGTTTTTACACTGTTGTAAAGGTCGTTGAATACCGGTAACGTAGCTTCGCGGAATTTATGCCTCCAGTCCAGTGCGCCACGTTGTGCGGTGGCGCTGCAGTTGGCATACATCCAGTCCATCCCGTTCTGGTCAACCAGGCGGATTAAACTCTGGGTGAGTTCTTCCACAGTTTCGTTAAATGCTTCCGAAGGACTGTGCCCGTGGTCGCGCAGCACTTTGTACTGGGCCTCGATAATGCCTGCCAAAGCGCCCATCAAAACGCCTCGTTCACCGGTAAGGTCAGAATAGACTTCATTTTCGAAAGTGGTCGGAAAAAGATACCCCGAACCGATGGCGATACCGAGCGCAAGGGCACGTTCTTCGGCCTTGCCTGTGTAGTCCTGGAAAACGGCAAAGCTGGAGTTAATTCCGTGCCCTGCCAGGAAGTTGGTACGTACGCTGGCGCCCGAACCTTTCGGTGCAACCAGGATAACATCTACATTTTCAGGAGGAATAACGCCGGTTTGTTCTTTGTAGGTGATTGAAAATCCATGCGAAAAATAAAGGGCGTCGCCCTCATTCAGGCAAGGTTTGATTTTTGGCCACAAAATACGCTGCGCCGCATCCGAAACCAGATATTGGATCACCGTACCTTTTTTGGCTGCTTCTTCTACCGGGAAAAGAGTTTCTCCGGGGACGAACCCGTCGCGAATGGCTTTGTCCCAGTCTTCCTTAAATTCCGGGGCCTGGCCAATAATCACATTAAAACCGTTATCTTTCATGTTAAGCGCCTGAGCCGGGCCCTGTACACCGTAACCGATAATTGCTATTGTTTCGTTTTTCAAAACCTCCCGGGCTTTTTCTACCGGAAATTCTTCGCGAAGAACTACGTTTTCAACTTCTCCGCCAAAGCTAATCTGTGCCATAATGTTTAAACTAATATTTATAAATTTGTAATCTTTGTTCAGTTTTGCTGCAAATTTAAAACTTTTTGTCCAAAATTTGTTTTGAATTGAAATTCAGTTTGCATTATTACC
>CAYWBV010000286.1:2106-5748 GCA_964455785.1 uncultured Maribellus sp. | reverse complement strand
TGAATCCGATGCGCAGGGAAGGCTTTTTACCAACACCGTTCAGGCATTTTTTATGCTCCCCGGCGGGACGATGATGATAACAAAAGCGGGTGCTTCTGTTATCCGGTTTATCAATAATACAGTGATATAGAATGGAAGTTTTGCCCGACATAGAACTGGTTGTCAATACCAAAGAATTCAATTTTAAAAATCGGGGTGATTTTGAAATTGGACTGAAAGTAATCAATAACGAAGCCCATAAATTGTATTTCGATATGGCAAAAACGGAACTGTTTGTGAATGGAAATAAAAATCTTGCCTGGGATTTAACGGTTCAAAACGGAACCATTGTCAATTTTACCATCGGCCCAAAAAGTAGTAAAACCGTGATGTGGCATTTGGGCGAAGCTTTGTTTGAAACATCGGGAAAGTACAAACTGCAACTCCGGTGGGGAACATATATCCGAACACAGGAAGTAATGGTTTCGGAATAAATAGTGATAAATTTTTTGATCAATAAATAGGTTTGATGTTTGCTGAAAAAAATACAAAGCCTGCTGCTTTTTCTTCATCGTTAAAAACGAAGGAGAGTAATACTCTATTTTTTCAACCGAAACCGGAAGTTGGGACTCCGGGCGATCAGTTGGAAGTGGAAGCTGAAAATGTAGCTGCTCAGGTGGTCGAAAAAACATCAGAACAAAATACTTTTCTGAGTTCTTCCTCCTTTTTTAATCCTGCCCAAACGGCGGTTGTTCAGAATTCGCCTTCGGACGAAGTCCCCATCGGGGAAGAAATCGGTGAAGAGTTTTTGGAGGGACAGTTGTCGCCGGATTCGCTGTTCGATTCAGGGAACGGAAATAATGTACCTGTACAGGGAAAATGTGCTGAATGCGAAGAGGAAGAGAAGTTGCAAACCAGCCTGGAAGACGGCTCCGGCGAAGCTGTTCCGGTTCAGCAAAGCGCCCCCGGTGATTTGATAAACCGCTATCCGGATGTGGATTGCGAGGACGGGCAGGTGCTCGGCAGGGCGCAAACTGTGGTTTGGTTTCAGCACGACTCCACCGATTTCAGAAACGACAGCGAGGTGGATTCGAACATTCATTTTATGTTCCTTCTGCGCGAAGTCCAAAATTATTTGGGAATGACCGGAATCGATGGTTTGATTACCATTCACGGGTACGCCAGCGAAGAGGGCGGGCCCGCACACAACCTCACTTTGTCGATGCAAAGGGCGCTGAGAATAAGAAGTTTACTCGCCGCATTCGGAATACCTGAAGCACAAATGATACCCATCGGACATGGCGAGAACACGGAGTATGAAACCCTGGAATATAACCGGAGGGTGGAGGTAACTTATTATCCAACGGTAACCTGCATGGAATTTGATCCGCTTCCTGTCACTGGTTCGGTTACGGTGATGGATTGTTCAGATGGACGCAACATCAATAACAACGGCGATCACGAC
Organism: uncultured Maribellus sp.; assembly: GCA_964455785.1. GTDB lineage: Bacteria > Bacteroidota > Bacteroidia > Bacteroidales > Prolixibacteraceae > Draconibacterium. The sequence goes on along the minus strand of CAYWBV010000286.1, from coordinate 4,304 downwards.
CTCGATAAACTGATCCATTCACCCGACGACAGAAGCCCCGACATTTGGGTTTATGACAATCTTCTCGGTGAATTTGGCGCCTACTCCGACTTTTACATCGGATTTTTCACCGGCACCTTCGGAGTGGATACCACGGATGACAACCGGCTTTTCGACAACTTTACCACAGGAAGCGGCGGTCAGATCGATTTTAGTACCGGGAGCGACATGGCGCGTGAAATTGGAGGTACCGATGCCTTTACTGAATTTGCCGATGCTTTTGAAGAATCTGTTCGAAATTATTTTTATGAACACGACACGTTACACGGTTTTGATTGCCAGGCGGAACTGATCCGCACCCGGCCCGATTATGTCGGGGGCACCGACAGTCTCTTTTCGTGGGCGGTTATGGGGGGTTATCAGCGTCTGGAAGCTCACATCGATTTGTCGGGTGGCGATATGGATATTACCTACCGTGTTTTTGACCATTATGGCGCCGGAGTTAGCGATGCCTGGAGTTACCTGCCCGGTTTGTCGGCCATGTATTACTTACAGCACTATGTTACCGGCTCATCAAGTACATATGTTCCGTTTATTTGGTCGGTAAACATTAGCCGGATAAACACGTTATAAACCTGTGTTTTTTTGTATGAAAAAAGGGAATATCAACCATGCTCAGCATAAAGTGCAGTTTTTTTCCGAAGCGTTAAACGCCCTGAAAAAAGCGATCGATTTCAGAATGCAGGTCGAATACGGGCAACCCGTTGTTTCTCCGAAACCCGATTTGTCGGAAATTAGGGAACACGGTTCCTGGTTTTCCGGCTTTGTAAGGGAAAACCAACTGAATGACGACGAGATACTAACACTTTTGATGGCATTTGTGCCCCATATATCGCCTCATTTTTTTACTGCCGCAGTTCAGAAATATTTGCCACAGGGAGGTGATTTCCCCGAGTTTGGCGGGGTGAAGGGGAAAAATCACAGGGGCATTTTACCCACCGGAGAAACCGTTTTGTACGTCCTGGCCGGGAAAGACATCGAAAAGCGGATCGGGGTGTCGAAACTGTTTGAAGAAAGTCATTTATTTGCCCGTAAAAATGTACTTTCCCTGGAGCATCCCGGCGACGGCGAACCAAAAATGAGCGGTCGTCTGGTGTTGGACGACGAGTTTGTTGACTTTTTTCTTACCGGAAAAATTTCGAGACCAAAGTTGAGTGGTGATTTTCCGGCTGAATTGATTACCACGGAGTTGGAATGGAAGGATTTGGTTCTCCAGGAAAAAACGATGGATGAAATCAGGGAAATAGAAACCTGGCTGAAATACAACGACACGCTCCTCCACGAATGGCAGATGAAGGGCAAAATAAAACCGGGGTTCAGGGTACTTTTTTACGGGCCCGCCGGAACAGGAAAAACAATGACCGCCTGCCTTCTTGGGAAATATACCAACCGCGACGTTTTTCGTATCGATCTCTCCATGGTGGTTTCAAAATACATCGGCGAAACCGAAAAAAACCTTTCGAAATTGTTTGACAAAGCGGCCAACAAAGACTGGATTTTGTTTTTTGATGAGGCGGACTCCATTTTTGGCAAACGTACCAATGTGCGCGATGCCCACGATAAATATGCCAACCAGGAAGTTTCCTATTTGCTGCAGCGTATCGAGTCGCACGCCGGGCTGGTGATCCTCGCCTCCAACCTGAAAAGCAACATCGACGCCTCTTTCACCCGCCGGTTTAATACCATTGTTGAATTTGAAAACCCGGGAATCGGCGAACGGATTAAATTGTGGGAAAACTACATCCCTCCTTCGGTCAGGCTCGATAAAAAAATTCTTTTGAAAGAAATCGCCCGGAGATTTGAAATTACCGGCGCAAACATTGTCAATGTGATTCATTATGCCGGTTTAAAAACCCTTGAAAACCATTCCACCACCATTTCGTACGACGACCTGATGAAGGGAATTCAGAAAGAATATCAGAAAGAAGGAAAAATGATTCGGGTGGATTAAAGACACAAAAAAGTCACGGGTTTCAGTCACAGTCAGTTTTCAGCCGCACAATACGGGTGAAATAAAATATTGTAAGGAATAATTTCCGGACTCTCATTTCTTAAAAAACATTTTTATGGGTTTTACCTGTATATTTGCCAGCAACTCTAACTTTACCGGTATTGGACGACAAGTACATCTGGGAAAATATCAGGCAGGGCAGTAAAAC
>CAYWBV010000286.1:0-2006 GCA_964455785.1 uncultured Maribellus sp. | reverse complement strand
GTTTTATATACCGCGCTCGAAGAATTGCCCGACCAGAGACGCAAAATTCTCGAACTTGCGGTTTTCGATTCGTTAAGTTATAACGAAATTGCAGAGAAACTGGAGATTTCGCGAAACACGGTAAAAACACAAATCGCCCGTGCTTACCGCTTTTTGAAAGAAAAACTCGACCCGAAAGATTTTTATCTGTTCTGTTTTTTGAAGTCCCGTAGAACAAAATAACAAGCCAATCTGAATCTGAGCTACATCGAAGCTCGTCCCCTTCCGGCAAGCCGGGACAGGTTTGGCGAAGGGGGATTAAGGGGTATTGAATTTTATTTTTCCATACAGATAAAAAAAATCGCATCCTCTGTCACCCTAAAAAAGTAAAATTTCGTCCTTCTGTTAAAGGCAATCGGGACAATACAAAAAAGCAAAACCGGTTGTTTATAGTTTTAGGTTAGGAGCAGAACGGCTGGAAACAGTCGTTCTGTAGCCGGCAAAAGGAATCATCAAAAATGAACGAAAAAGAACAACATAATTTTTGGGAACTCATCGTTGGAAAACTTCTCAGCGAAAACGATAAGGAGGAGGAAAAGGAATTGGAAGCGTTTCTCCGGGACGAGGAAAACCAAAACCATTTCCGGCAAGCCAGCGACATTCATCAAAAACTGTATAAAACAAAACCTTTGCGCGACATCTCATCGGCTCATTCATGGGAAAGGGTAACTCACTATTTACACCGGAAAAAAATCAGGGTTTTGATTACAGTTACAAAATATGCGGCTGTCGTTTTAATAGCGCTTTTTATTGGTAATCAGCTCGATCTGGGAGAGATAGGGAAGGACAAAACGCCACTGTTTGCCGAAATCAGCGTCCCACTGGGGCAGATGTCGAACATTACTTTATACGACGGGACACAGGTTTGGCTGAATTCGGGGACAACGCTGAAATATGCAAAGGATTTTGGCGAAAACAGCCGGAAAGTGGTGTTAAACGGCGAGGCGTTTTTTAAGGTGAAATCTGATAAAATTCCATTTAAGGTTCAGTTGAAAAACAGCGAAGTAGAAGTTTTAGGTACCTCTTTTAACGCCATTTCGTTTCCCGGTGAAGATTACAGCCAGGTTACGCTGGTGGAGGGTTCGGTGAAAATGAACACCCTGACCGGAAAAGAAATTGCCCGGATGGAACCTTCGCAGCAAATGACCCTTTCTGCCGATTTAAAACAAATCAGCCTGAAAAAGGTAGATACCGGGTTCTACCAAAGCTGGACCGACGGTAAAATTGTATTTCACGAAGAACGGCTGGCCGACATTACGTTCCGCCTCGAAAGATGGTACAATGTGGATATTGTGTTGGGTAATCCCGAAATCGGGGAGATGCGTTTCTCGGGAACCATCCTGAAAAACAAACCGTTCGATCAGATTGCCAAAGCTTTCGAACTGTTGTTGCCTGTAAAAGTAGATTATCAGAATAATCTTGGAAAAAAAGATGTAGTAACCATTTCTAAAAGATAAGTGCCTATGAAAAACTAAACCTGCTTATTGAAAAAAACGGCGGACATGCGCCACATATCCACCGTTTTACGATTAAAACCAAATAGTATTAATCATTTTAAAAACATTCAAATTTATGAAAAAACTAATCAGAAAGACCGGGTATGACCGGGCTTTGGAAAAAATTTTATTGAAAATGAAACTAACGGCTGCGATTTTTCTGTTTTGCCTGGCAAGCGTCAGCGCCTCCACGTATGCGCAGAATACCCGTCTCGACATCTCATCAAAGGGTAAAAATATCGTTGAATTGTTTCGGGAGATAGAAGAAAAGAGCGAGTTCTATTTCTTTTATCAGAAAGAGGACCTGAAAGAGATGAATGATGTTTCTGTGGATGTAAAAAATGCCACGGTGATGGAAATTTTAGATAAGGTACTGGCGGGCACCAACCTCGATTACAAGGTGGTTGACCGGTATATTGTTGTCAGAAAATCAGGAGATACTTTCGGTGAAAATATTATTACAGCACAACA
>CAYWBV010000285.1:0-5753 GCA_964455785.1 uncultured Maribellus sp. | reverse complement strand
AAAGGGATTTCGATGGTGGCCGATTTGGATGTCCGTACGGCCCGTCGCGCATTCGAATCACAATATCCCGACGAATTACAGGAAATGCTGCTGCTGAAAGAAATCAGTATTCAGGAAGGAACCTATGCTGAAGTTACCATCAAAAGCAAACATCTCAGCGATCACTATACCGGAAGAACAACCCCGTATATTGCTCTGAATGGACATTTTCTCAGGGCTTATTCCTATCAGACGACTGAAATGGGAATCGACCCGGTTTCGCTGGAAAATATTACCCGGAATTGTATTGTGGTTTCTTCCGGAAAAGACTCAGTCAGGGTAAGAGTACCAGCCGGACAGAAAAATACAAAAGCCTGTATTCTGGTTTCATTTACACATTTGTACCCCGATGTATTTTCCCCGCACTTAATGGAATTTCAGCGTGAAATTATTCGCCGATATACCGATGTACCGCTGTCCGGGGTCTTTAAAGATGAATGGGGTTTTCCTCCCTGTTTCGACGGAAGTCCGGCTAAAGATCAGTTCTGGTATTCGCGGTTCAGGGCACAGGCTTATGCTGAAATAACCGGCGGGCGCGATTTAATCTCCGATTGCCTTTTGATGTTTAAAGGAATAAAAGGAAGCGAAAAAGAACGGCAAAAAGCTATAAACTGTTTTATGGAAATGTCGTGGAAACGTAACGGTGTTTTGGAAGATGATTACTACCGGGCTGTTAAAGAATTTTTTGGTCGTGATGCAGTTGTGACCACGCATCCCACCTGGTGGCCGTATCCCGATTTGCGCGAACACATGAAAAATGGCCTCGACTGGTGGGTAGCCACCCGCGACTGGGCGCAGACCGACGAATTTACTCCCTTTGCTGCGCGGACAGCCCTGGCAAAAAAATGGGGAAGCCCGGTTTGGTACAACATGTTTTATTCAACCGGACGAAAAGATTATGAACAGGCTGTCTGGAGTTCGGCGCTTGCCGGGGGCAGGATTAATTACCACCCGCTTTATCCCTCGGAGCGAAAAGGAATTGACAAAAGCCTGGAACTTTTGCGTGGTGAACTTATGCTGGCCGAAAGTCGTGTCAGGCTGCTGAACTTCATCAGCAAAAGTCCGCTGGATTGCCCGGTTGCTGTAGTTTTTGGCCATACCTGTACAATGAATTGGGCTGGGAGCGCTTACGACGATGTGGGGATGGAACTTGCAAATGCGCTTTGGAAAGAAGGAATTCCAACCGATTTAATTCCTTCAAGCGAAATTGAAAACCAAAACCTGAAAGTAGATGAAGAAGGCTGGATTCGGTATGGTCAACAAAAATATTCAGCAGTAATTCTTTATCATCCTGAATTTGAAAAACCTTCGACTGCTTCTTTTTTCAACCGGGCAACGAAAGGGAACACCCGTTTATTCAGGATAGGCGACTGGACCAAAGATTTTGAGGCGGATGATTTTAACGGGAACAGCGCTCTGCTCGAAATGGTTGTTTCTGCCGGAAATGAACAGGTTATTGCACAGATCAAAAACATTCTGAAACAAAAAACGATTGAACTCCAGACTCCGGCAACGGAAAGTGCAGAGGAAAAGTTCGGGCATCCGTTTGTAGCGCCGCCAACTTCAGGCTTCTGCCGCCTGATTGACGGGACAGTTATCCGGATTGCCGGGACAACCTGCGTTTCCGGCGACCCGATTGTTTTCAGAAAAAAAATCCAGGGGCAAACTATTTCTTTCGACGCTGTCGGAGTTTGTGCCGTCCGTATTGGAAATAAAGGGGAAGTGGAAGCGATTGCTGCCGGCGGCTTAAAATCGTTCAGGTCGGGAGATTTAAAAATTGAACCCGGCGAACGGCTGGATTTGGCATTGTGGAAAAATGAAAAAGGGGAGTGGGAAGGTGCAGTACAGGGTTGGGAAAAGGAAATTCCATACAATTTGCTGGAAATTACCAGACGTTGGAGAAAAATTGGTTTGCCATCGCCGGTTCCTGAACAGAATACAAATGAACAAAACCGATTAAATCATTAATAATGAAAAAAATAAACCTAACGAACCTGTTTGTGGCGTTTGGCGCAATGATCTTATTTGCCTGCTCCGAAAAGCAGTTGCCCCCGACCGACGCCGCAGGCCGCCCACTCATTGAAAAACTGGGTACCATCGACTGCGACCTGGTGGAAACCACTCCTGTTGTATTCAAAAACAAAGTTTACCGTTTCGAATATGTTCGTGCCGGGTACTGGAACAATACAACCGGCAACTCCTACTTTCGTTTTGTTGAACACGATACGGGAAAACCGACTGCTTCTTTTGCCAGGGGTTTTCATTTCGGGAGCGCTTTTGTGGATGGTGATACGGTTTATGTTACGGCCGTCGATGAAGGAAACGGGGAGCGGATTTTTATTTTCAGGTCGAACGATCTCCAGAACTGGGAACAATGGATGGCTTTCCAGCTTCCGGGTTTCGGCATGTTTAATACATCGCTTATCAAAGTTGAAAATAAATTTGTGCTGATGTTCGAAGTGGGCAAACCCGAGAGTGAATGCGGGGCAGCTTTTACAGGCCGGTTTGCCATGTCAGCCGATTTGAAAAACTGGGAAATCCTGCCTGCGGAATACAATTATGCGATGGATCGTTACACTGCCCCACATTGTTTGCGTTATCTCGACGGATATTATTACGATTTTTATTTGGAGGAAAATCATGGCTGGGAAATGCGGATAGTCCGTTCAAAAGATTTGAAAAACTGGGAAGCCAGCCCGCTGAACCCGGTTTTGAAAGCCTCGGATGAAGACAAAAAAATCCTCAATAAAAATTTGAAAGAAAGTTTATGGAAGGAAATTGCAGCGGCAGAAAACTGTAATAATTCGGACATTGATTTTTGTGAATTTCAGGGAAAACTAATCATCAATTATTCCTGGGGAAACCAGCAGGGTGAAGAATTTCTGGCCGAAGCGGTTTACAACGGTACACTGGAACAATTCCTCCGGGGGTGGTTTCTTCAATAAAACAAACATCAGGAAATATAAAAAGATGGGACAGCTACAACATATAATTGTTTTTCAGATTATTTTGATGCTTAGTGGGTTTTTGGTAACTGCACAAACGGTGTTATATGTTTCCCCCGACGGCAGCGGTAACCAATTTACGAAAACACACCCCGGTCAGTTGACTGATACCCGAGGCAAAGTGCGTAGCCTGGCCTGTTCAATGAACAACGATATATTAGTTAATCTTTGCGGGGGCGTTTATTTTCTGGATTCAACTTTTATTATAGGTCCGGAAGACAGCGGACAGAATGGTTTCTCGGTTGTCTGGCAGGCGGCCCCGGGCGAAAAACCTGTGTTAAGCGGGGGAAAAGTAATTGCCGGCTGGAGATTGTCCGACAGCGAAAAAAACGTTTGGAAAACCAATGTGGGTAATTTGAATTTCCGCCAGTTGTATGTCAACGGCAAACGGGCGGTGCGGGCCAGAACCCCCAATATGACCAATTTTATGGACAAAGGTCCGTATGCCAGAATCCTGTCGTGGAATAATTTTCGTCCGGCTATTCCTGATTCGTTAATTAGGGATGTGAAGGAGACCGGAAATGTTGAGTTTTGTGTGAACATGTACTGGCAGCATTGCCGTTACCGTATTGAATCGTTCATCACAAAAGGCGACAGCGCTTTCCTGTCGTTTAAAATGCCGGAAACCGCGGTTGCCCCCATTTCCATCAATCAACAAGCCCCGTTTATCCTTGAAAATGCCTCTGAATTTCTCGATGCTGAAAATGAATGGTTTTTGGATACGGAAAGCGGCGATCTTTTTTATAAACCTCAGAAAGGAGAAAGGATGGATAAAATGCAGGTTATTGCTCCCGTACTCGAAACGGTTTTAAATATCGAAGGGATAATTTCGTCGCCTGTACACCACATAAAATTTCAGGGAATCTCATTTGAACACAGTACATGGCTGGGGCCTGACGACCGCGGATACACCTGCGCACAGGCAGCCTTCAACATGCAGACTCCCGGAATGGTGGAAGTTTCAAATGCCAGCCACATCGTTTTCGGGAGAAACCGTTTTGAACATGCCGGTGGTTTTGGACTTGTTTTTTCTGATTTCTCCAGTCATAACAAAATTGTGGGGAACGTGATTACTGATATTTCAGCCAATGGAGTTGTAATTGATCCGATTTTTTACAGGGATAATCCGGGTTCTCTCACCGACCCCGGGTATCCCTGGATGGTTTCGCTGGAAGCTATGCCCGCGCTTCAGGCCGGGAGTTTGTACGATACCATCATGAATAACCTGGTTGAATATTGCGGGCGCGATTACAACGATGCCGTTGGTATTTATGCATCTTTGCCGGCTTACCTTACGATCAAACATAACGAAGTACGTTTTCTTCCTTACACTGGTATCAGTGTAGGCTGGTCGTGGCGGAAAGAACTGACGCCTCACCGCGATTGCGAAATCAGCTACAACAGAATCCACGATGTTTGTCAGGTTAATCCCGATGGTGGGGCAATCTACAATTTGGGTACAGTTTCAGGTGAAGGCTCACGCATTCACCACAATTACATCTATAATGTTTACAGCCCCAACGGGTGGTCGCCCCGCAGTCCAATGGCCGGTCTGTATTGCGATGGACCGGGAGCCACGAATGTAAAACTGGATTCAAATGTGGTCAGAAACAGTTTTAACGCATTTCAAAACGGTTCGCACATCGAAAAACCCAGCCTGAGATATTACAACAACTACTGGCAATGCGAAACAATGTGGTACGACAACGGGGCGCTCAAAGGAAGCCAGGCGATGGAAGCCGGTAATATAAATATAACAGACGACAACTGGCCTGCCGAAGCTGTTCTGATTATGGAAAATGCAGGAGTTGAAGCTGAATATCAAGATATTATGAACGATAAACATTAAATAATTATGTGCAACTTACGATTAAAAACCGGTTATCCCTGCGGATTTTTTATTCTTGTTTTGTTTTTATTTTTCTCCTGCTCCATCGGAGAAAAAAGCAGCAAACTCTATGTCTCAGCCGACGGCAACGACAGTAATCCCGGAACAAAGAAAGAGCCCTTTTACAGTATAGAAAAAGCAAGGGAAGCGGTTCGTCTCGTTCGAAAGGAAAATCCCGGGGAAAAAGTGACCGTTTTTATCAAAGGCGGGAATTATCAGATAGAAAGTTCTTTGATTTTTACCTCCGAAGATTCCGGTTCCGAAAATGCGCCGGTTGTTTACAAAGCAGCCGAAGATGAAGAACCGGTTTTTACCGGAAGCCTCCAACTGAACAACTGGAAGTTGCCGGAGGATACCGCTAAACTGAAGTTAATCCCGGCAGAAGTACACGGTAAAATTTATGTAACCGACATAAAAGCCGCCGGCGTCGGCGATTTTGGCGACCCGACTGAAGCAGGAAAACGGCCTGAATTGTTTTGTAACGGCGAATTACAAACCCTGGCGCGATGGCCCAACGAAGGTTTTATAAAGGCTGGCCTGGCTAAGGGAAAAACAGATATACCACCAACGTACATCGGGAAACACGGTACAGTGGAAGGTGTTTTTGAATATCTCGGTAACCGGCAGGATAGCTGGGCCGCAGAGAAAGATGCACGGCTTGGCGGCTACTGGTACTGGGACTGGAGCGATGAATTTCAGAAAGTGGAAAAGGTGGATGTTGCTTCCAAAATATTTTACCTTGGCGAACCTTTTCACGGTTACGGTTACAAGGACAGCCTCCGCTATTTCGGACTGAACCTGTTTTGCGAAATCGACCGGCC
>CAYWBV010000284.1:0-5766 GCA_964455785.1 uncultured Maribellus sp. | reverse complement strand
GATGGAAGCCGATGTCTGCGTCTATGGGGCAAGCGGTCCCGGAATTGCAGCAGCAGTTGCTGTTGCCAGAGAAGGATATTCGGTGGTTATTGTTGAACCTTGTCATAAAATTGGAGGATTGCTTGGGTCGGGTTTCCGAATGCAGCAGGATGTTCCTTACGCCGATCACCTGGGCGGCCTTACCGGTGCATTTTATGCCACAGACATTGCCCAGCCGCAACCGAGGCATCAGCAGGGAGCCGGTAAATACAACATCGAGGCTTTACAGGCAATAATCGATGAATACGAAAATTTAATTAAGGTGATTACCGACCATCGTCTGGCTTCCGTAAAAAAGTCGGATGGAAGTATCAAAGAGGCTGTATTTGAGTTTGCCCCACCGGGGAAAGATGGTGTTCCTGTTCCTTATCGCATATCGGAAAATCTGCTCCACGTCTCCTCATCTATATTTATCGATGCCAGTTATGAAGGTGATTTGATGGCCTATGCCGGGGTGCCTTACCGGGTAGGGAAAGAGTCAAAACAAGAGTACGGTGAATCTCTGGCCGGTACAGTATTAAGCAAAAAATTCTCCGGGGTCGATCCCTATAGAGAAAAAGGAAATCCCAAAAGTGGTCTTCTTTCATGTATAACTCCCGACCCATTGGGAAAAGAAGGAGATGCAAGTCGCTTTTTTATGGCCTATAATTTCAAATTGGCCTGGGAAAAAAATCCGACCGCAGAATATCCCGGAATATTAATTACCGCACCCGAAAATAAAGATCCGGATATTTATGAATTACTGAAACGTTATGTCGATGCCGGTTATACCTTCACCTGGCCAAATGAAAATTTCAGCAGGGGCGAGCTGATGACAGGAACCTTACCGGGCATGCAAATCGACTATCCCGACGGCGACTGGCCAACCCGATCAAAAGTATGGCAGGGATTTATTGATCATGTACGAACACTGAATGATTTTTCAGGGAAAGAAGTACGATTAGTGTCCGACTGCAACGAAGATACCGACGGATGGCCTTTTCTTTATATTCGGGGAGGGAGAAGAATGATTGGAGAATACGTGATGACCCAGCACGATCTTCAATTACAAACCGACCCTCCAACTCCCATCGGCCTCGGTTATTACAAGGTTGATATTTATCCAAACCGGTTGGTGGTTTTGGACGACGGAACATTGGCACACGAAGGAAATCTTTGGGAGCACGTCTCCCCCGGACCGTACCAGATTCCTTACGGAGCCCTTATCCCTAAGAAAAAGGATTGCAAAAACCTGTTGGTTCCTTTGTGTATGTCAGCAAGTCATATCGCTTATTCTTCCATCCGGATGGAAGCTACCTATATGGTGATGGGCGAATCTGCAGGTATTGCTGCCGCTCTTGCAATCCGCAACAACAAAGCGGTTCAGAACATCAATCGCACCGAGCTGACATCCATGTTGAAAAAATACGGACAAAAGCTCGAATGGGACGGCAAAGGATATCGTATGTGGCGATATAACATCTTTAGTACACCAAAGGAGGAAGTAACCCGGTGGGATACTCATCCTGAGGAATATCAAAAAAAACCGGTTAAAACGCTTTGGAAATAGAAATATGAAAAATATAACGCTGACGATATTGTTATTACTGACCTTTAATTTTCTGTATGGTCAAAGTGTTATTCACGAAACCGAAGTCCTGGTTTACGGTGCAACTCCTTCGGGAATTATGGCTGCAATAACAGTAAAAAAGGCAGGCCATTCTGTAATTCTGGTGGAACAAAGCAGGTGGGTTGGCGGAATTCTGGGCGCCGGGCTAAAGCCGGTTCAGGACATGCCAAATTATGAGGCAGTGGGAGGAACTACCCGGAAACTGATGCTGCAATTGGGCGTCAGGACAGATGACGACTCACTGAATATCGAAAAAGTCAGACAGTTGATCAGGGAAAAAATTAGTCCCCGGTATGTAAGAGAAGATTTTTTAAAGTTGCTTAATGCTTACAATGTACCTGTGATTTATGATCACAGGATTAGTCGAACTGTAAAAGCAGGATGTGAAGTAAAAGAGGCTTTTTTTGATCTGGCCCCGTTTGATGAGAATGGATGTCCTGTGCCCGTAGCCGAAAAAAATGATAATCTCCAGATTAAGTCCAAAATTTTTATTGATGCAAGTTATGACGGGGAATTAATGGCACGGTCGGGCGTTTCCAGTCAAATTGGTAGAGAATCAGTCTTGGATTTTAATGAAAAATTGGCTGGAGTAAGGCCTTTGGACAATATCACCCCAATTAGTCCCTTTATTGTGCCGGATGATCCCGATAGCGGGCTGTTGCCTATGGTTGAGAATGATCATGGGAAACAACAGGGAGCAGGTGATCATTATACCCAGGCTTATAACTTCAGGTTTTATGTTACTTCAGATCCGGAACGGCGGATACCCATAACTCCTCCGGAAAATTACAGCGCTTTGGATTTTGAACTGGTTGGTCGTTATGTGGACTATATCAAAAAAACTTCAAAAGATGACAAGGAACTGATGGAAAGATTAAGCTGGATCTTTCCCGGTTGGCTCAATGCAGGCGAATATAATTACCAGAGAAGTTCTCTAATAACCAATGCTCCCCTCGGTATAAATCATCTTTATGCTGGTGGAGATTACGCAACAAAAGCCCGTATCTGGAAATTTTATCAGGACTATCTCCGTGGTCTCCATTATTTTTTATCCACTGATAAAAGGGTTCCAAAAGAATTCAGGGAAAAAACAGAAAATCTGGGCCTCGACAAATTTCATCATCCGGAAACGAATGGGTGGCCACATCAGTTGTATGTTCGTGTCAGCCGTCGTTTAATGGGGCTTTATACCATAACAGAACATGATGTTTACAACAAAATCCATGTTGAAGACCCTATCGGTCTGGCACAGTATGGCATTGATACTTACCCGGCCAGAAGGATATGGTTTGAACGAAACGATTCGGCATTTGTGGCCATTGAAGGTAATATGTTTGTTGGAGGGGGAAAGGGGCCTACGAATATACCCTACCCAATTTCCTACCGCGCCATTGTTCCTCAAAGGTATGAGTGCACAAATTTGCTGGTGCCTGTGTTGTTTTCTTCTTCACATCTGGGTTATGCTTCCGCAAGAATGGAACCAACCTTTATGATTGTCGGAGAATCTGCCGGAATAGCAGCAGTTCGCGCCCTGGAAGAAAACGTGCCCGTTCAGGATATCGACATGAACCTTTATTTGAATAAATTGAAAGAAATTGGTCAGCGTCTGTACTGGGAATAAATCTTTGATAAGGTTTGTTGAAAATTAAATTTGTACAAAAACGAAAATTGAAAATGAATTCAAGAAGAAATTTTATCAGAGGACTGGCTGTGGGGTCTTTAGGCCTTCATTACAGTTTTATTCCGGGTTCTCTTTCTAAAAGGAACTCAAACTCAAATAAATTGCCCGTTATAAATGAAGTTGATATTTGTGTATTGGGCGGAAGCTGTACCGGAGTATTTGCCGCAGTCCGGGCTTCGCGGTTAGGCGCGCGTGTGGCTATTGTCGAAAAACAAAATGCTTTTGGAGGTGTAGCAACCAGCGGCCTTGTTAATATCTGGCATTCCTTGTTTAACACGGAAGCCAGCAAACAAATTATTGCAGGATTAACATCTGAAGTTGTCGACCGTTTGGCAAAAAGAGGTGCTGCCATCTGTTCCAGTGAAGACCGGAAAGGTTACTTCACCCTCAATACACAGGAATTAAAAATTGAACTGGATGAGTTGGTTCTGGAATCAGGTATCACTCCTTATTTTCATACCCTTTTTTCCGAACCTTATATTGATTCTTCAGGGAAACTTGCCGGTGTTGTTGTCGATAACAAATCGGGAAGGGCAATTATCAAAGCAAAGTACTTTATCGACGCAACAGGCGACGGTGATCTATGTGAACGGATGGGGTTAAAGACATACAATCATCAGTACGAGCAACCACCTACCACCTGCGCCCACATTGAAGGTTTTGATTCCGGCCTCTTTAATTCATTGCTCAAAAAACACGGGAAGGAATTTAATATTCCCGATGGATTTGTTTGGGGAGCCGAAGTCCCTTCAACCAGCAGTTTTATGTTGGCCGGAACGCGCATTTTTGGCGTCGATTGTGCTGTCGCAGATGATTTAACAAGAGCCGAAATCGAAGGACGGCGCCAAATCAGGGCTATTATGGATATGATTCGCAAATACAGTCCCAATTCCAGGATTGGTTTAACGGCTTTGCCATCTTATGTCGGAATCAGGGAAACACGCCATATCGAATGTCTTTACCAGGTTTCCGACAGCGATGCCATGTACGGGAAAAACTTCGAAGATGCGATTGCCAACGGAAGTTATGTCCTCGACCTTCATCACCAGGACAAACCGGGTATAACTTTTAAATATCTCGACGGCACTGAACGATATTCACGTCCCGGATTTCCTGATGAAAAAAGGAGATGGAGGGAAGAAACCGCAACAAATCCAACGTTCTATCAGGTTCCGTTACGTTCGCTAATTCCCCAAAACTCAGAAAACCTTATTGTTGCCGGAAGAATGCTCGACGCCGGGATGATCTCTTTTTCCGGGATAAGGGTTATGGTAAATATGAATCAAACTGGTGAAGCGGCAGGAGTAACTGCTTACCTGGCACTGCATCAAAATAAAAAAATACAGGATGTCAGTTCCGGCGATGTCAGGAATGAACTGGTTCAGGGAGGTTCAATTATTATTTAAAAACATTTATTTGGTATAAAATCGACTGATATTAAAAAATGAAATCTTATGAAAAATCAATCCAGAAGACGGTTTATCAATAGTATGGTTGGCAGTGGTGTCGGATTAGGGGCTCTTCCGCTGATGTCATTTGTTCCCAAAGAAAAAGCGCATAAAAATACAAGTGATAAATTACCGGTAATCAACGAAGTCGATATTTGTGTCCTTGGGGGAAGTTGTACGGGTGTTTTCGCCGCTGTAAGGGCTTCCCGGTTAGGAGCCCGTGTCGCTATTGTTGAGAAACAAAATTCTTTTGGTGGTATGGCAACCAATGCCTTTGTTAATATCTGGCATTCGTTGTTTAATACTGAATTTAACAAACAGATAATTGCCGGTTTGACCCTCGAAGTGATGGACAGGTTGTCGGGGAGGGATGCAGTAATTAATACCAGTAACAGTCCAAGCAGGGCATTTACCTTTAATTCACAGGAATTAAAAATCGAGTTGGATGAATTGGTTTTGGAATCAGGGATCAAACCCTATTTGCATACACTTTTTTCGGAACCGTACATCGACAAAAACGGGAAACTGGCGGGTGTTATTGTCGATAATAAATCAGGTCGGGGTATTATCAAAGCCGGGTATTTTATCGATGCCACAGGCGATGGTGATTTATGCGAACGTTTGGGTCTGGAGACATACTCTGGTAATTTGCTCCAACCTCCCACAACATGCGCTCATTATGAAGGGTGGGACAGTAAAGCGTTCACGGCCATATTTAGGGAACATCATAAAGAGTTTGGGATTCCTGAAGGATTTGTATGGGGGGCCACGTTGCCACCCTCACAAATAGAGATGGTTGCCGGAACAAGAGTATTTAATGTTAATTGTGCTGTTGCCGATGACCTGACAAAAGCTGAAATGGAAGGAAGAAGACAGGTTAGGGCAGTTATGGATATGATGCGGAAATACAGCCCGGATAAAAAACTCAATTTAGTTGGGCTTCCTTCCCATATCGGAGTTCGGGAAACAAGGCATGTAAAATGCCTTTA
>CAYWBV010000283.1:0-5775 GCA_964455785.1 uncultured Maribellus sp. | reverse complement strand
CCGCAGCCGATGAAAGAGGAGTATCTGCTTACTTCTCCGCTCGAATACACCAACGAGCCGTATGCCATTGCCAAGATTGCCGGCATCAAATTGTGCGAAAGTTACAACCTGCAATACGGGACCAACTTTATTTCGGTAATGCCCACCAACTTGTATGGTCCCAACGACAATTTTGATCTCGAAAAGTCGCATGTGCTTCCGGCGCTGTTGCGTAAAATATACCTCTGCAAATGTCTCGAAGATAATAACTGGCCCGCCATTCAAAAAGACCTCAGTAAGCGGCCCATCGGGAAAGTGGATGGAAATTCGGAAAAGACAGAAATCCTTCGGACCCTTGAAAAATACGGTGTTTCTGCTCCCTCGGAACGACAAAAGGGAACGGTTCAGATATGGGGTACGGGAGCCCCCCTGCGCGAGTTTCTCTGGAGCGAAGATATGGCCGACGCCTGTGTTTATCTGATGGAAAATGTCAACTTTTCTGATTTGGCGACACAACCCGGAACCCGGAACCTGAAACCCGAAACCCGTAATACTCACATTAACATTGGCACCGGAAAGGAAATCAGCATCAAAGCGCTGGCAAAACTGATTCAATCGGTTGTC
Organism: uncultured Maribellus sp.; assembly: GCA_964455785.1. Classification (GTDB taxonomy): domain Bacteria; phylum Bacteroidota; class Bacteroidia; order Bacteroidales; family Prolixibacteraceae; genus Draconibacterium. The sequence goes on along the minus strand of CAYWBV010000283.1, from coordinate 5,172 downwards.
GGTTTTAAGGGTACGCTGAAGTTCGATACATCCAAACCCGACGGCACCCTGCGTAAACTGACCGACGTGTCAAAATTAAACTCCCTCGGCTGGCGTCATAAAATTGAAATAGAGGAAGGTATTCAAAAAATATTTTCCTGGTACACCGGGATATAACCCTGGTTAAAATTGGATCAACAACCGTATAATGAATAAAAAAGTATTTGTTTCAGGCTGCTACGACATGCTTCACAGCGGACATGTTGCGTTTTTCGAAGAAGCGGCCACGTGGGGCGATTTGTATGTAGGCATTGGCTCCGACAAAACCATAGAAGGGTTAAAAGCCCGTAAAACCATCAACACCGATCAGGAAAGACTTTATATGGTAAAGGCCCTGCGTGTGGTCAAAGATGCGTGGATAAACTCAGGTTCGGGCCTGATGGATTTTGAAAACGAGTTGAGGGAATTCAGACCCGACATCTTTTTTGTGAATGAAGATGGGTTTAGCATAGAGAAACAGGACCTCTGCAACGAACTGAACATCCGTCTTGTGGTGAGCAAACGTGTTCCGCAGAAAGGACTGCCGCCCCGTTCAACAACAGCGCTGCGCAAAGAGTGCCGGATTCCCTTCCGGCTCGATTTGGCCGGCGGCTGGCTCGATCAACCCTTTGTCTCCAAATATTGGCCCGGGCCGGTGATTACCATTTCCATCGAGCCTGAAATCGAGTTTAACGACCGCAGCGGTATGGCAAGCAGCACCCGCATCAAAGCCATCGACCTCTGGCAGTCGGACATACCGGCAGGCGACCCCGAAAAACTGGCGCGCACCCTTTTTTGTGTAGAGAACCCTCCCGGAAGCAAGTACATCAGCGGTTCGCAGGATTCCATAGGAATTGTGTTTTCGGGAGTAAACCGTCTGGACTACGGTAAAGGCGCCTACTGGCCGGAACACATCGAGTCGGTTACTACGGAAGAAACACTTTCGTTTATTGAAGACCACCTTTGGTTTATCAACCTGTCGCCGCGCAAAGGCGATTATGTAGTATTGGCCGACACCGATATTACCGAGGTGAAAGCAAAAGCGCTCGCCGATGCTGCCAACGGTGTTTGGGAGTCTATTCAGAAAAAAGACATCACGGGTTTTGGGCACTGGTTTCGCAAATCCTTCGAAGCGCAGATTGCCATGTTCCCCAACATGGTCAATCCCCACATTTTAGATACCATAAACAGTTACAGCCACAATTCGCTGGGATGGAAAATTTCGGGTGCGGGCGGCGGAGGTTATCTTGTGCTGGTGTCGGAAAAACCGGTAAAAAATGCCATGCAGATTAAAATCAGGAGGGGCAGGGTGTTGGAGTAAGCCGGTTTTCAAACAAAAAGTTGTATCTCTGATTAATCGTTCATCCCGATAATTTTGATGTCGAAATTGTCGATATACATCGTTTCTTTTTCGATGTTCCAGACATAAATATTGAGTTTTGAACCGCTTTTGATCTCTTCTTTTTCGATGGTAATTTCAAAACCTGCCGGCCACCAGTTGGAATAGGCTTTTACATATTTATCTATCGGTAGCCCTTTCCAGATGTACGCTCCCTCATTATTTTCGATGGAAATGACCACATTTGATTTTGTATTGTCGGTAACATAAAACCGGAGGTTGCAGTCGATAATAATTCTTGCAAAATTATCGATGGACAATGAATCGGTGACCACCGAAAAGGTGGCCGAAAACTCGCCAGTTTTTAAAGATTTTTCGCCTCCGAACCTGATTTCTTCTACATATTCGTTCCCGTTCTGATTCCAGAAAGGGACATCGCCCTCGAATTCGTTAAACGTATGTAATAACTCTGTCCCCTGGACTGAGGGGATGGAGATTTGGTCGAGTTCGTAAATGAAGATTCCCAATTCCTGGTCCTCGAAAATCAAAGAATTCGAAGGATGGATATTTCGCACATAATAGGGTAAATCCTCTAAATTAATACCCGACAGATAACGTGTGTGCCCGTTTAGTAAAAGAAGTTTTTTTACACCAGGTAGTGTGTCGGGGCGTAACTCGTCATAATTCAGAAAAGTGGCCTTGTAATTTTTGTCAAAGTTCAGGTAATAATAGCCCAGTCTTTTTTGAACCTCGTCGGTAACCACACAAACGTCGTTATACTTTTTTAAAACCTCTTCGGTAATGATTTTCTTTTGCCGGTGATAGTTTACCTTTTGGGCGTATTGTATGGTTTTGAAAGGAATCAGAGCCAGGATCAACCCAAAAATCAGAGCGAAAACCGCGGGGTTGTTCTTTCTTTTTTTCAGAATAAATCCGGGGATAAACAGGAGGGTTAGCGGAAGGTAATGGCGCCCAAAAGTATCGCCGGGCAAAAAGTACGACACAACAGTAAGGACAGCAAATGTAAAAATAACTGGCAATTTATATCGTTTTGATTCGAAAACCCCGGAGATAATGCTGGCGGCCGGAATGGCAACCACAGGTACCAAAAACAGGTAATGCCGCGGGTCGAGACACATGGGAGAATAGGAATTTACCGAAATGGTCATAAAATTGGACGACAGGAACAGGACAACCGCCGACACCAGCCAGAAGGAAAAGGAGTCGCCGAACCGGTAATAACTTCGAAAACGATTGCGCATCAGGTAAACAAAAACAAAGAGAAAACCCACCATCATTCCGTTGACGGTCAGTAACCGGATAAATTCGTAACCGATCCTTTCCAGTACCATTTTAAACGGCTGTTTGTCGTAGCTGCACAGGTTCAGGTAGCTGTTGTTCGTTATGGCTTCAAACCGTTGGGTAAAATTACCGGTCAGCAGCCAAATCAGAAAAAAATAAGCCGAAAGGACAAAAAATCCGGTTACGAGTGTGTAAATCCAGAAACGGATGTCGCGTTTCAGAATAAAATCAGTTAGAATAAAATAAATAAAAAGCGGCGCAACAAGTACTATGGTTTCTTTTGCCGTAAATCCGAACAAAAGCGCCAGTGAAAGTAAAAAAGCAGCGAGCGCCGGGCGCTTTTTGTTGCCAAACTTGTAGTTGTGGAGGATGAACAGCGCCAGCATCACCGAAAATGCCACATAAATGTCGGGCATAATTTTGTCGGAATAATAAATAAACCAACTGGAGAAGAGGGTGAGCGACTGTCCAATCCACTGGGTGAAGTAACTTTTGTTTTTTAACGTTACCAACACCAGCAGCATTGTTAATCCTGTGAAAATCATCGGGGGAATGGCCGAAGCAAAATCGGAAACCCCAAAAACGGAATAGGACAGGGCCGTCAGAAAAACAGCCGGAAACCGGTAACTGTAGTGGTCGCCAAAGTCGAACACCCCGTTGTTGATATTCACGGCCAACCGGGCATAGTGGAGATCGTCGTATCCAAAATGGCCGGTATATCCAAAAATATGATAGACTGTTAAAGCGGCCAGATGAAGCAGAAAAATAAGAACTGAAATTCGTTTTTTGCTGATCATACAAGAGAAATTGGTGTCGCAGTTTCAAAAATAAACCGGAAAATTTACTTTTTCGCTAAAATACGGAAAATTGAAATTAATGACCGGACAGGTTTTATAAATATCTGCAAAAACAATCGAAAACACTATTTTTGGACAAAATTTTAAAACGGTTTTTATGCGCAACATACACATCGGATTTATGGGGGCAGGCGGGATTGCCCGTTCGCACGCCTATTCCATCCAGGCGTTAAAGTTTTATTACAATGAAGTCCCGGAACTGATTTTGGAGTCGGTGGCTTCTGCACGCAAGGAAAGCAGGGAAAGTTTTGCTCAAAAATTTGGTTTTAGAAAGGCGGAAACGGTGGACGAATTTGGCGTTAATCCAAATGTGGAGGCAGTGTTTATCCTTGGTCCGAACAATGTTCATTTTGAACACCTGAAACTGGCGCTTCAAATGCCCAAAGTAAAATACATTTATCTCGAAAAGCCGGTTTGCGCCTCGTTTCAGGAGGAAGAGGAGATGAAAATGCTGATGGCAAAAAACACAAAAGAGGTAAAAATCCAGATTGGGTTTCAGTATTTGCAAACATCGTCGGTGCGCGAGGCGTTAAAATTCTGGAAATCGGGAAAGTTGGGGCGACCTGTCCATTTTGATTTAAAATATTATCACGGCGACTACCTGCAACTGTCGTACCGTGAAAAGCGGATTACCCGTTTAACCCCTGCCCCCGATGGCGGTGCAATGGCTGATTTGGGTTCACACGGAATCAGTTTGCTGATGGCGTTTTTGGGCGAGGACCTTCAGATAACCTCTGCTTTGCAGGGAGGAAGTTTTGAAGGCGTTCCGGCCGGTTCCGATCTGTTTAGTTCCCTCTCGCTGTTCGACCCTGGCTCCGGTGCGGTAGGGAATCTTTCTGCAAGCCGTATCAGTTCGGGTTCCGGCGATTTGGTTCATCTCGAAATTTATGCTGAAAAAGGGGCGATTCGTTATTCGTCGCAACACCCTGAGTTTTTCGAATATTACACAGAAGGCAGCAACCAGTGGGTGAAACAAATGGTGGGGAGCAACTACGCTCCGGTGACCAGCTTTCCTTCGGGACATGTACCGCCGGGTTGGCTCCGTTCGATGGTACACGCGCATTACTGCTTTTTTACCGGCGGTGATGCCGAATCGTTTTTACCCGGATTAAGCCACGGACTGGCTGTTCAGCGTATTGTGCGCGAAACTGCCGATCATTTGGATGAATTCAGAAAAAAATACAAAGATGGGGGAGCGTAGCAGCGGAATATTACTGCACATCACATCGTTGCCAGGCAGTGAAGGAACCGGTACTTTGGGTGCAGATGCGTATCGGTTTGTCGATTTTCTGGCCGGTTCAAAACAAAAATACTGGCAAATCCTGCCGCTGGGACCCGTTGGGAGTGGTAATTCGCCTTACCAGTGTTTTTCAGCTTTTGCCGGAAACATTTTGCTGATCGATTTGGGTGAACTAAAAAAGCAGGGATTACTTTCTGAAAACGACCTCGGAAGTAAACCGCGATTTGGCGCCCGGAAGTCTGAATTTGAAAAAGCAAATCAGTGGAAAATACCGCTGTTGAGAAAAGCCTTTTACAAATTCAGGGATGAAAATTTTGCCGTTTTTCAAAACGATTATAACCTGTTTCTGAAGGAACACGATTGGTGGCTGCAGGATTTTGCTTTGTTTATGGCGGCCAAAAATCACTTCGGGCAAC
>CAYWBV010000282.1:0-5781 GCA_964455785.1 uncultured Maribellus sp. | reverse complement strand
TTATCTGGGGCGATAAAGTTTTTATTGCCGGGGCCGACAACCAAAGCCGCGAAGTATATTGTTTCAACCGTACCGACGGGAAATTGCTTTGGACCGGAAAAGCCGACAACATCCAGGGTTCGCCTGCAACAATGCCGAAAGTCACTGAAGATACCGGGCTTTCTGCACCATCTTTAACAACCGACGGGAAGCGTATTTTTGCCATTTTTGCTACCGGCGATGTGATTGCATTTGATATGAACGGCAAACGTATTTGGGCTAAAAACCTTGGTGTTCCCGACAATCATTACGGACATTCATCTTCATTAATTACCTGGGCAAACAAATTGTTTGTTCAATATGATACCAACCGCGGGGGAAAAGTTTTGGCGCTGGATGTCGCAACCGGAAATACAGTTTGGGAAACCGCCCGCAAGTCGAAAATTTCGTGGGCAAGTCCGGTACTTGCAGAATCGGGAGGGAAATATCAGTTGATTTTAACCGCCGATCCCATTGTTGCCGGTTACGATGTGGAATCCGGAAAAGAACTTTGGACAGTTGATTGTATGATGGGAGAAGTGGGTCCGTCGGTGGCATACAGCGCCGGAATTGTAGTGGCAGCCAACGAATATGCCCGGATGGTTGCTATCGACATCAAAACCGGAAATATAATTTGGGAAAACGATGAATATCTTCCCGAAGCGTCCAGCCCGGTGGCAGCCAACGGATTATTGTTTATTGCCACAAGCTACGGGGTTTTGGCTTGTTACGATTTGAAAAGTGGTGAAAAATACTGGGAACACGATGTGGGTACAACTTTGTATTCATCGCCAACCATTGCCGACCAAAAACTTTTTATGATGGATAACAACGGAACGATGCGTATTTACGAATTTTCGAAAGAGATGAAACTCATCAGTGAAAACGATTTGGGAGAAAAATCGGGACCTACACCCGCTTTTGCAGATGGGCGGATTTATATCAGGGGAGAGGAACATTTGTATTGTATCGGAAAGTAAAACTTAGCATCTCCGCGCCTTTGCGAGAAAAATATGACAAACAATTTTCAAAATATCAATCGGTTAATTGCGGAAAAAGGTTCTGCAAAAAAGAGCCTGATACCCATTTTGCAGGCCATTCAAAAAGAATACAACTATTTGCCGGAAGAGGTTTTACGTTACGTTTACGAAACAACTTCGATAACTCCGGCCGATATAATGGGAGTAGCCAGCTTTTACTCGCAGTTTAGGTTGGCACCGGTGGGCGAACACATGATAAAAGTGTGCGTGGGAACCGCCTGCCATGTAAAAGGCGCTGGTCAGGTTTACGATGCTTTCCGCCGCGAATTTAAACTTCCGGAAGGCATAAATACCGATGAATCGGGCAAATACACACTCGAAAAAGTAAGTTGTCTGGGTTGCTGCACACTGGCGCCGGTAGTCCAGATCGATGGAATTACATACGGACACGTGGCTTCCGACCAGGTGGGACAGATTATTTCTGATTTCGAAAGCCAGAAAGGGAAAAAAGATTCCAAAAAAGCCAGAAAAGCAGATGGTTCTGAAATTAAAGGTGAAATCCGGATTGGACTGGGTTCCTGCTGTGTGGCCAGTGGAAGCGAAGAAATTCGCAAAGAGGTGGAAAGTGTGGTGAACGAAAGTGGTTTGCGCGTTACTCTAAAACATGTGGGTTGTGTGGGCATGTGTCATCAGGTTCCGCTGGTGGAAATTGTTCCGAATGAAGGCGAGTCGACGCTTTATGCAAAAGTGAAGCCCGAAGATGTCAAAAATATTGTGGAAAGCCATTTTGAAGCGCCCGGATTTTTTACCAAAGCCAAAAACAAATTGTTGAATCTGGTGGAAGATATTCAGACCGACCGCAATTGGGAAGGAATTGAACGGTACGAAATCAGTATGCGCGAAAAACCGGTTGCTTCTTTTCTAGGTAAACAAATTCCGATTGCTACGGAATACCGGGGAATGATTAATCCGCTGGATATAAAAGAATACCAAAACAGGGGCGGTTTTTCAGCAGTAAAAAAAGTACTCGAATCGCTAACACCCAATGAAGTGATTGTTGAAGTAAAAAACAGCGGTATCCGGGGTCGGGGAGGGGCAGGTTTCCCAACCGGAATAAAATGGGAACTGGTAAAAAAGCAAGCTGAAAAAACAAAATACATCATTTGTAATGGAGACGAGGGTGACCCCGGCGCTTTTATGGACCGGATGTTGCTCGAATCGTATCCCTACCGGGTGATTGAGGGGATGATTATTGCCGCTTTTGCAACCGGTATTCATCAGGGTTATTTTTATATCCGCGCTGAATATCCGCTGGCCGTAAAACGAATTCGCGAGGCGCTGAAAATCTGTAACGAAAATCATTTGTTGGGTGAAAACATTCTGGGTTCCGGGTTTAACCTCGAACTTCAGATATATGAGGGCGCAGGCGCGTTTGTTTGCGGTGAAGAATCTGCGTTAATGGCGTCCATCGAAGGGAACCGTGGTTTTCCGCGAATCCGTCCGCCATTTCCCGCCGAAAGAGGTTTATGGGGATTTCCAACGCTGGTAAACAACACCGAAACGCTTGCTCAGATTTCCTATATTTTGCGGGAAGGTTCAGCAAAATTTGCATCGATTGGAACTGAAAAAAGTACAGGTACCAAAGTTTTTGCGCTGGCCGGAAAAATTGCCCGTGGCGGGTTAATTGAAGTTCCCATGGGAATCACCATCAAACAGGTGATTGAAGAAATTGGCGGAGGAATTGCCAACGGGCGGAAATTTAAAGCCGTGCAGATTGGAGGTCCGTCGGGCGGTTGTATTCCGGCCGAATTTGCCGACACGCCCATTAATTACGAGTCACTGGCCGAAATGGGCGCCATGATGGGTTCGGGCGGTCTGGTCGTTCTCGACGATACCGATTGTATGGTGGATATTGCCCGTTATTTCCTTTCGTTTACTCAGGAAGAATCGTGCGGGAAGTGTACGTTTTGCCGTATCGGAACCAAACGGATGCTCGACATTCTGGAAAACATTACCAGTGGGAAAGGGAAAAAAGGCGACATTGAGGAATTGGAAAAACTGGCTGAATGGACCAAAAAAGGAAGTTTGTGCGGGCTGGGGAAAACAGCGCCAAATCCGGTGTTGAGTACATTAAGATATTTTCGCGACGAGTATGAAGCGCACATCAACGGTGTTTGTCCGACCGGAAAATGTGCAGCGCTGATAAAATATTCGGTGAACGATAATTGTATCGGATGTACCAAATGTGTTCAAAAATGCCCGGTGGATGCCATCCCGTTTACCCCGCATGAAAAACACAGCATCGATACCGAACTGTGTATTAAATGCGATGCCTGTCGCGCCGTTTGCCCGTTTGATGCGATTGATGTGAAGTGAGTTACAGGTTGCTGGTTACAGGTTGCAAGTTCCAGGTTACAGGATGCAGGTTATTGGTTAGAGGATTAGAATAATTAGAAAATGAATAGTTTCAGGGAGCTTGAAATATATCAAATGGCTTATAAATTGGCTGTAAAAGTGCATAAAATGACAATGCAATTACCGCAATACGAAATGTTTGAGCAGGGTAGTCAGGTAAGAAGATCAACAAAGAGCATCAAAGATAATATTGCGGAAGGGTTTGGTCGCCGGAGATACAAAAATGAGTTCATAAGGTTTTTGATTTATGCACATGCCTCAACTGATGAAGCTTTGTCGCAATTGGCTATGATTAATGAAATTCATTTCGAATCGAAAGGTTTAACTGATTTAATTTCCGAATATGAAATTTTTGGAAAGAAATTAAACAGATTTATCGACTACGTTGAAAAGAGTTGGAATGAAAACCAGTAACCAGTAACCAGTAACCAGCAACCTGTAACAATTAAAACATGATCACACTCAAAATAAATAATACAGAAATCCAGGTCAAAGAAGGAACTTCAGTGATGAAAGCCGCGCAGCAAATGGGAATTCACGTTCCGAACATGTGCTGGCACGATGAACTGGAGCATTTTACTTCCTGCATGTTGTGCTTGGTAAAAGACCAGAAAAATGGTAAACTTTTCCCTTCCTGTTCGGTGAAAGCCACTGAAGGTTTGGAAATAATTACTGACGATGCTGAAATTGCAGAAGCCCGGCAAACTGCACTGGAACTGCTGCTCAGCGAACATGTGGGCGACTGCGAAGCGCCCTGCCAGATTGCCTGTCCGGCTCACATGAACATTCCGTTGATGAATCGGCTGATTGCTGCCGGAAAATTCGACGAATCGCTGGCTGTGGTAAAACGCGACATCGCTTTGCCTGCTGTTTTGGGCCGTATTTGTCCGGCGCCCTGCGAGGGCGCGTGCCACCGCAAAACGGTTGATGAGCCAATTTCAATTTGTTTGTTAAAAAGATTTGTTGGCGATGAAGGTGCTTCACCTAAGATTATTCCTGCTGAAAAAATCAGCAAAAAAGTGGCTGTAATTGGCGCAGGACCGGCCGGATTAGCAGCGGCCTATTATCTTCAGCTAAAAGGAGTTCAGGTTACTTTACTCGATAAAAACGAAAAAGCAGGCGGATTGCTCAGAACTGCTATTCCGTCAGAAATTTTACCTGTGGAAGTGCTGGATAAGGAAATTGAGGTAATTATGAATACCGGCGTCGAATTTCGGGGCGGAAAAGAAATTAATGCCGAAGTTTTTGAAACGCTGAAAAGGGATTTTGACGCCGTAATTGTCGCCACAGGAACAGTTTCTGAAAGCCCGGAATTCTTTGGTTTGAAAGCTACTCCAAAAGGAATTATTGCCGACAAGGATTCGTACCAGACTTCCGACGAGAAAGTGTTTGCCATTGGGAATGTGTTACGTTCATCGAGGCTGGCAGTGCGTTCGGTAAGTCAGGGAAAGGAAGTAGCTTTTTCGGTGTTGCAGTATTTTAATGGCCAGCAACCGAAAGGCGAACCACGAATGTTTAATTCGCGGTTCGGAAAATTAGTGAGCGCTGAATATTCGGAATACATGAAAGAATCGGTAGAAGGAAAACGTACTTTTCCTGAAACAGGCGGGCATTCGGGGTTTTCAAAAGAAGAGGCAATAACTGAAGCTTTACGTTGCCTGCACTGCGACTGTCGCGCCATTGACAATTGTAAACTGCGCGAATACTCCGACCAGTACAACGCCGACCAAAAACGGTTTAAAACCAGCGAACGGAGGAATATCACCAAACAAATGAACCACGATTTGGTGGTTTACGAAGCTCAAAAATGTATTAAATGCGGAATTTGTGTACGCCTCACCGAAAAGTACGGCGAGAAACTTGGTTTTACGTATATTGGAAGAGGTTTTGATGTGGAAATCGGCGTTCCGTTCAACGAAGAACTAAAAGACGGTTTAAGTAAAATTGCAGTTAAGGTTGCTGAAGGTTGCCCAACCGGGGCAATTTCATTGAAAGTAACTCTGTGAACTCTGTGCCATCTTTGTGTTCTCTGTGGTAAAAAAAAAGAAAATGAAAAGGATATTAATTATAAATTTAGTTCTCTGGCTGACATTTCAAACAAATGCCCAGACAACTGATTCCTGGCCTATTTTTCGTGGCGACCAGAACCTGACCGGCGTTTCAAATACGCAACTTCCAAATTCCCCGAAATTATTGTGGACATTTACTACCGGCGATAACATTAAATCGTCTCCGGTAGTTGTCAATAAGAAAGCGGTTATTGGTTCCACCGACGGTTTTGTATATTGCCTCGACATGGATGGGAAACTTCTCTGGAAATTTGAAACCGGCAATGCCATTGAAGCCCCGGCGCTTATTCACGAAAATG
>CAYWBV010000281.1:0-5786 GCA_964455785.1 uncultured Maribellus sp. | reverse complement strand
CAAGACCGCCGCAATCGACCACTCTGCCATCTCTCCAGGCGCGACAAAAGTAGAACTTTTTTTGAATTTGCAAAAACCTGCCGGTTGAAAAAATAGTTTTTTTATCTGAAAAAAAAGAGTGCTTAGGTTTGTTTATTTAAAACATATTTCGGAATTTAGCTAAAAAGTAAAAAAGTTCTCTGAAACTATTGATTTTACTGGTATTTTGAAATTTAAAATTTAAAATATCCGGATGATAAATTTACAACATTCAGAATAATATATTTTATAAAATACTTATTTTCAACAATTTAATAATTATTTAAATTTTTTGCCGTATGAACAAAGCACAATTAATTGATGCAATGGCCGCTGGAGCTGGCCTAACTAAAGCTGATGCTAAAAAAGCTCTTGACGCATTTGTTTCTGCAACTACCGACGCCTTAAAAGGTGGAGACAGGGTTGCGCTGATTGGATTTGGCTCTTTTGCCGTATCGGAACGTGGTGAAAGAACAGGAAGAAACCCGCAGACGGGTAAAGAAATTAAGATTGAAGCCAAAAAAGTGGTAAAATTCAAAGCTGGCGCAGAATTGTCGGATGCAGTATCGTAACTGTACCGGATAATTATAAAAAAAGGGGGGCAAACAGCCTCCCTTTTTTTATATTTTTGCAACCATGTCAAAAAAACAAAAAGAACTGCTAAAGTATTTTACCTCATTTGTTGCGCCAGCCCGGGCTGAACTGTTCAACCGAAAAGCCAATGAAAGGACCAATTATATAACCATTGTACTGGAAGATATTTTTCAACCGCAAAATGCCAGCGCTGTCCTGCGATCGTGCGATTGTTTCGGAATTCAGAATGTGCATGTTATTGAAAACAGAAATACACTGACCATTGATAAGGAAGTGGCGATGGGCGCCTCAAAATGGTTGACCATTCATAAATACAACAAAACAACAAACAACAGCCTGGAAGCCATTCAAACACTAAAAAAATCGGGCTACCGCATTGTTGCAACATCACCACATATCAACGATCAGTCCCTCCCCGATTTTGACCTTACAAAAGGAAAAGCAGCGTTGATTTTTGGATCCGAACTTCCGGGGATCTCGGACATTATTGCAAACGAGGCCGACGAATTTCTGAAAATCCCCATGTACGGTTTTACTGAGAGTCTGAATATCTCGGTGTCGGCGGCGATAATAATGTTTTATCTTACCAACCAACTACGTGAATTAAATCACATTGACTGGCATTTAAATGAACAGGAAAAAGATACGTTGGTACTGGAATGGATTAAGAAGTCGGTAAAACAGAGTCAGTTGCTGGAGGAGAGGTTTTTTGCAGAAAAACCCGGAAAATCTTTATCCTAATTTTGTTTCCAATTCTTCGAGCGAAACCATCTGCACCCCTAATTTTTTCCAGTCATCAAAAGGTAACGAAATACCAGGCAACTCCTTAACAGCATCCTGTACCACCCAAATATTTTTGGCTTTTTTTGCGAGTCCTTTTACTGCAAAATCGACACAGATATTAGTGGTTACGCCGTAAACCACCACTGTTTTCGGTTTAATTAACTGAATGATTCTGTTTGTCCACGGATTTCCCGAAAAAACATCGAAGGCATCTTTTCTGATAATAAAATTCCGGTATTTTTCGCGATCAAGGATTTCAGGTGTAATCAAATATTCCTTATTCCAATCAAAAATTACTGGTTCTTCAGGATTGGTTTCCCTGATAAATTCAGCTCCTGGCGAATTTGCAATACAGTGCTCGGGAAATGTTTTAACATAATCGGGGTTTGCGTCAATCTCAGGCGAATTATAATAATGAAAATCGGCAGTATTGACGGTACGTATCGACTTTCCCTTTGCCAGCCGGGTAAGTTGCTTCCAGTTTGGTTTTAACTTCTCAGCACCTTCAACATATAATTTTCCTTTTGGGTTAACAAAATCCTTTTGAGTGTCAACATTCCAAAATAACCAATCAGACAAATCCATTTTTTAGAGCCATTAAAATGCCTTTAAATATATTTATTAATTGTGGTTGTTCCGGCATTAAAATGTTAATTTTTTCTTACAAAAAAAGCCCTGAAAAAATTCCCGGGGCTTTTTTCGGTCCAATATATTTTATAAACCTTTATCAATAAAAGCCTTAAATTTTTCTTTTTCAAAAGTAACTCCCAGTTTATGTTCTGTTCCGTCGGGTTCAATTATCACATGAAACGGGATACTGTTGGTGCTGTATTTTGCAATTTGTAAATCGAGGTTCTTTTTTCCCATTGTTTTTAACACCTTGCCATCGGGTGATGTAATCCATTCGTTCTCAGGGAGCGTTGTGCGGTCGTCGGTATATAGCCCGATAACCACATATTTTTCAGAAAGAATTTTTAAAACCTCCGGATCGTCCCAAACCGTATTTTCCATTTTTTTACAATTGGCGCAGGCATGTCCTTTAAAAACTACAAACGCCGGTTTTTGTTGCTCTTTTGCGCAAGCCAATCCCTGTTCAAATTCGAAATAACCGGAAATTCCGTGAGGCAGGTGCAATTTATCGGCATATTTTGCCGGTCCACAAAGTTCGGCAGGCGCCGATACTGCGCTGGTTGTACTTCCTGATACCAAAGCCGATTTGTAGGTTGGCGGCGGAATTAATGAAGAAACTGACGACAGCGGTGACCCCAGCAAACCGGTAAAAAGATAAACCACAAAAGTAAAAGTAACAATAGCAAGAAAGAGTCTGCCTACACCAACATAGGGCAAATCGCTGTCGTGCGAAAATTTTATTTTTCCGAGGAAATACAAACCTAACAGGAAGAATACAACCATCCAGATGGCCAGATAAATTTCGCGGCTCAAAATATTAAAACCGTAAACCTGATCGATATTGCTTAAAAATTTGAGCCCGAAAGCCAAAAGAATAAATGCAAAAACCACTTTAATCGCATTGAGCCAGCCGCCTGATTTTGGCAATTTACTCAACGCCGACGGGAAAATGGCCAGCAACGTAAATGGAGTTGCAAATGCCAATCCGAAGAAAAACATCCCGATTAAAGGGCGCATCCCACCATCCTGAACCGCCTCGATAATCAATGCGCCGATAAAAGGCCCGGTACATGAGAACGAAACAATTACAGTAGTCAGCGCCATAAAGAACGCGCCAACCAAACCTCCTTTGTCGGCTTTTGCATCAGTTTTATTTACTAAACTGCTTGGCAATATAATTTCGAAAGCCCCAAAAAATGAAATGGAAAAAATAAGGAACAACAAAAAGAAAATAAGGTTGGGAATCCAGTGGGTACTTAAAATATTTCCCACATTCGGGCCAAAAATTCCAAACGAAAAAAGGGCGCCGAGCAATGTAAAAATCAATACAATGGAGAAACCAAAAAATACTCCCGTCCTGATGGCTTTTCCGCGGTTTTCACTTCCGCGCATAAAAAACGAAACTGTCATCGGTATCATTGGAAACACACAGGGCGTTAAAATAGCAGCCAGCCCAGCCAACGCCGAAATGAGAATAAACAGCCATAACGTTTGTCCACTGCCCGACCCTATATTTGTCGTTTCAATTTCATCTGTAGCGGCTACTTTTCCCGTTTGGTCAGAAACACTACCTTCATTAAAAGTGAATGAAAATTCCACTTCTTCGGGCGGGGTACAGGTTTCGTCGTTACAACTCATAAAAAGTACATACCCTTTGAGTTCAACTTTATCATCGGTCAGAAGTTTTATTTTTTGAGTCAAGGTTGCCTGCTCGCTAAAATACCCCACATTCATTTGAAATGATTGATCAAAAACCTGCACAGGTTGCGGGTCCTTCTGAATTTCACCAACCTTTTCAAACAACGTTGTGTCTTCAAAAACGAAAGTCGTCGCAATAGGTCCTCCTTCCGGCAGATGGGTGTCGTACAAATGCCAGCCTTTTTCAATCGTGGCTTTAAAAATCAGTTCAACTTCGTTGTTGTTTTGTTTCGAATCGAAAGTCCAGGTAGTAGGATTAACGATTTGTCCTTTGGCAAACAATACGGATAGAATAATGGCAAAAATAAACGTCAGTTTCTTCATTTTTTACAGTGCTTTTCTTTTTTATACATGTACAAATCTACATATATCCATGAAACAAAAATAAATCCAAATTGATTTTTATGACAAATATTCCATTTTACGACGAGAAATTAAAATAAAACTGACAATGATTGCCATTCAAAGAAAAAGCCGCTCTTTTTTTGAACGGCTTTTTCTTTACAAAATAATTTCTTCCAGGTTTTCGTCAAACAGATGATATTCGAGATAAGAATAAGCGCTGTTGCCTTCCACTTTTGCCCATCTGAAATATTTTAAAAACCATTGGTTTCTGTACGATTTCAATCCCTTGGTAAGATAAGCTGCCACGTAGGGATGTACTTTCAATACTAATTTTTTCTTGTTCAAATCTTTTAAAACGTATTTCACTTTGCCGTCGAGTTCGTCGGCAAATAAAACAGTGGGCACTATTTTACCACTACCTTTGCAGGTCGGACAGCTTTCGGCTGTTTCAATATTTTCTTCGGGGCGTACACGTTGCCTGGTGATTTGCATCAGGCAAAATTTACTGAGCGGTAAAATGTTGTGCTTGGTCCGATCTTTTGCCATCTCCTCCTTCATTTGTTCGTACACTTTCTGGCGGTTTGTGGCAATGTGCATGTCGATGAAATCGATTACGATGATTCCACCCATGTCTCTCAGCCTTAATTGTCTTGCAATTTCTTTACAGGCGGCCAGGTTTACATCCAGGGCGTTGTTTTCCTGGTCGAGCCCGACTTTAGCGCGGTTTCCGCTGTTAACGTCGATTACATGAAATGCTTCCGTGTGTTCGACAATTAAATAGGCACCTTCCTTAAACGAAACCGTTTTCCCAAACGACGCTTTGATTTGTTTTTCAATCCCATAATAATCGAATATGGGTGCGCGCCCTTTGTACAATTTTACAATTTTCCTTTTGTCGGGTTGAATGCTGCCTATGTAATCGGCAATTTCGTTGCAAACCGATTGATCATTAACAATAATACTGTTAAAATCGGAATGATAAATGTCGCGCAGCATCGCAGTTGTGCGATCTATTTCGCCAATAACCAGCGACGGCGCATTTACGCGACTAAGCTTGTTGAATGTTGTTTCCCATTTGTCAACCAAACGTCGTAATTCCTGATCGAGGTCGGCAACTTTTTTCCCCTCGGCCACGGTCCTTACAATTACGCCGTATTTACGCGGTTTGATACTTTGAATCAGTTTCTTTAACCGGTTCTTTTCTTCGTTGGTTTTAATTTTTTGTGAAACAGAAACTTTGTCGCTGAATGGCATTAAAACAAGGTACCGTCCGGCAATAGAAATTTCTGAGGTTAATCTCGGACCTTTGGTAGAGATGGGTTCTTTGGCCACCTGTACCAATATTTTCTGTCCTACTTTCAATAAATCGCTAACTTTCCCCTCTTTGTCGATGTCGGGTTCCGACTGAATCCGGGAGAGGGAAGAAACTTTCGATTTTCGGGAAGATGCAATTCGCAGAAATTTGTTTAACGTGGCAAATTGCGGTCCCATGTCGAGATAATGCAGGAATGCATCTTTCTCGTAACCAACGTCGATAAAGGAAGCGTTTAAACTGGGCATTATTTTTTTTACTTTGCCGAGGTAAATATCACCAACTGCAAATTTTGCCCCGCTTCTTTCCCTGGATAATTCAACAAGCTTTTTGTTTTCCTGTAAGGCAATAACAATTTCGGATGGAGTCACATCAATTAATAAATCGCTACTCACAACCTAAATTT
>CAYWBV010000280.1:0-5788 GCA_964455785.1 uncultured Maribellus sp. | reverse complement strand
CCGTTGACATATTTGCTCGGACAAACGATAAAACTTGTTCAATTAAAAATATCCGGGAAGTTCAAAGAAAACAATGTTGAACTCAGCCTCGAATATTTCATTTTGTTGCAGTATATCAGCCAGAAAGAAAATTTAACCCAGCAGGATTTGGCGAATCACTTTCTTCGGGATAAATCAATCATTTTACGGCAAGTAAATACATTAATTAAGTTAGAGTATATCAAAAGGTTGATAGATGAAAATGACAAAAGAAAGAAAAATCTGATCCTTACGGAGAAAGCGGTTAATTTCCTACAGTCCGCCCGAAACCTAACACAGCAGATTTCCGAAGAACTGCTTTTGGGAGTAACCGAAGAAGAGTTCATCCATTTTGAAAATGTGATAAACAAAATTCAAATCAATACGGGATTTCAGCAATGTCTTTCTGGTTGTTGAAAATTTGATTTTAAAACGGTAAAAATTATATATACCATACGATGAAAACAATTAAACAATTCGCAAAGCTGGGTTTGATAGCCGTACTTTTTACAGCCTGTTCATGCTCAAAACCAAAACAGGGAGCCTCTGAAATGGCGGGCCAAATCAGGGAGTATCTTGTTCAGGAAGTTACGCCGGATGACATCACTCTCTACCAGGATTTTCCCACAACACTGCAAGGCGAACAAACCGTGGAAATTCGTCCGCGGGTTGCCGGGTATATCGAAGAAATACGGGTAGATGAAGGCGACTATGTAAAAAAAGGACAAATTCTTTTCATACTAAATGCGAACGATATTCAGGCGCAGGTTCGTTCTGCCGAAGCACAGGTAAAAGTGGCTGAATCGCAGGTATCAACTGCAAAGATTAATGTCGAAAAAACCAAACCGTTAGTAGAAAAAGACATTATCAGTTCTTTTCATCTCGAGGCAGTTGAAACCGGTTTACAAACCGCAGAGGCGCAACTGGCGCAAGCGAAAGCCAATCTGGCCAATACAAAAGCCAATCTCGGATATACGGTAATTACCAGTCCGGCCAACGGAATAACCGGGACATTCCCTTACAGGGTAGGAAGTTTGGTTAGCAGCTCCATCGCACAACCACTCACAACAGTTTCGAATACGACCACCATGCAGGCATATTTTTCGATGAATGAAACTGATTTTTTGCGAATGACAAAAGATTTGGAAGGGAAAACGACCAAAGAAAAATTGGAAAAATTACCAGAAGTTGAGCTGGTCTTACCGGATAATTCAATTTACAAAAACAAAGGAAAGATTGAAATCGCCAGCGGGATTGTGGATTCGCAAACCGGAGCGGTAAACATTCGGGCTTCTTTCCAGAACCCTGAAGGAAACCTTCGTTCGGGAGGCAGTGGTCGTGTGCGCCTGCCCGAATATCGTAAAAATGTTTTGCTTATACCACAAAAAGCGAGTTACGAAATCCAGGGGAAACATTTCGTTTATGTGGCCAGCAGCGACAATAAAGTAGTGAATACACCAATAGAAATTATAACCGGCAACCTGAAAGATGTATATGTGGTTACTTCAGGACTAAGCGCCGGAGATAAAATTGTTGTTGAAGGGATTACAGGGCTTCGTGACGGTATGGAAATTAAACCCAAACTGGCCGAACGGCAATCTGCTGAAGCCAGCGTCACACTTTCCGACAACCAATAACCCAATAGAAATTTAGCTATGTTTAAGATATTTATAGAAAGACCCGTTCTTTCGACGGTTATTTCAATCATTATGGTGATTCTTGGAATTCTCGGTTTGGTAACGCTGCCTATCGAGCAATACCCGGATATTGCACCGCCAACCATACGGGTAATGGCCAACTACACAGGAGCCGACGCACAAACAGTCCTTAACAGCGTGGTAATTCCACTGGAAGAACAAATTAACGGAGTTGAAGACATGATTTATATGAATTCAACGGCCAGCAATAATGGCTCCGCAACCATTGAAGTTTATTTTAAGCAGGGAACAAACCCTGATATGGCAGCGGTTAACGTACAAAACAGAGTTGCCCGCGCCAATGCACTTTTACCCGCCGAAGTTACCCGTTCCGGCGTAATCACTGCAAAACGCCAGAATAACATGTTGCTGATATTCTCGCTTTACAGCAAGGATGGAAAATATGACGAAACATTTCTGCAGAACTATGCAAAAATAAACTTGTTACCACAGGTTCAGCGTATTCATGGTGTAGGCGAAGCGTTGGTTTTCGGAGCCAAAGATTATTCCATGAGAATTTGGCTGAAGCCGGATGTCATGTCAAATTATAATTTAATACCTGCTGATATTGTAGCCGCCTTAAACGCCCAAAACCTGGAAGCTGCCCCCGGACGTTTCGGTCAGCAAAACGACCAAAGTTATGAATATGTAATACGTTATAAAGGAAAGCTAACCCAACCCGAAGAATTTGAAAACATCGTTATTAAATCCGATGAAAATGGAAACGTGTTGCGGTTAAGAGATGTTGCGCGGGTTGAAATGGGATCGATTAGTTACGACCGCATCACCCAAACACAGGGACAACCCGGTATTGCCATGGCTATTTTTCAGGCAGCGGGCTCCAACGCCCGGGAGGTAATTCTGGAAGCTCAGGATGTGATAGAAGATGCATCAAAATCATTCCCTCCCGGAGTTGAATATGTAATAATTATGAATACCAATGAGTTTTTGGATGCCTCCATCGAGAAAGTATTGCATACTCTTTTGGAAGCTTTCATCCTGGTGTTTATTGTAGTTTTTGTATTCCTTCAAAACTTCCGGGCAACCCTGATTCCGGCAATTGCTGTTCCGGTTTCGATTATCGGTACTTTCTTTTTCCTGAACCTGTTCGGGTTTACGATAAATTTGCTAACTCTTTTTGCACTGGTACTGGCCATCGGAATTGTGGTGGACGACGCCATTGTTGTAGTGGAAGCAGTGCATGCCAAACTGGATGCCGGCGCAAAAAGCGCCCGTGCCGCTTCCATCTCTGCCATGAGCGAAATTTCCACCGCTATTATTTCAATTACCCTGGTAATGGCTGCGGTATTTGTCCCTGTAACTTTTATAACCGGTACAACCGGCGTGTTTTACCGCCAGTTCGGGATTACGCTTACCGTTTCAATTATTCTTTCGGCAGTTAATGCTTTAACATTAAGCCCGGCGCTTTGCGCTCTTTTTCTAAAACCGCAAGACGAAGAACTGAAAGGCAAAAAAGGAATTGTGAAGCGTTTTTATACCGCTTTTAATACGGCTTTTGAAACGATGACGGGGAAATACAAAAAGATTACCCATTTTTTCATTTTCAGGAAGTGGCTGGCAGCGGCTATGATTTTAGTTTTTATTGTGGTTTTGGGAATTCTGATGAAAACAACTTCTACTGGTTTTGTACCAACAGAAGACACCGGGCGAATGTTTGTAGATATTGCGATGCCTCCTGCAACTTCTGCCGAAAAAACCATTGAAGTTGTCCGGCAAATTGATGAAATAGTCAAAACGGTTCCTGAAATTGATTACCGGACTGTCATTTCAGGTTTTTCTTTCCTTGGCGGAACCGGTAGTTCCTATGCTATGGTCATTGCCAAACTTAGTCCGTTTGAGGAGCGAAAAGGCGATGGACAGGACATGAACAGCATTGTACAAAAATTATACATGCTCACCTCGCAAATTAAGGATGCGCGTATTATCATTTTCTCCCCGCCAATGGTTCCCGGATTTAGTATAACAGGCGGTTTTGAACTGAAACTGGAAGACAAAACGGGTGGCGATATTCACGATTTTGAAAATGTGTCCAATAACTTCCTTGCGGCTTTGAACCAGCGCCCTGAAATCCAGTATGCCCGCACAGCTTTTAATACCGGCTTCCCCCAATACAGAATTGATGTAGATGCGGCGCGTTGTATACGATCCGGATTGCAGGTAAGTACAATTCTGTTGGCCATGCAGGGTTACATTGGCGGATATTATGCCTCCGATTTCAACAGGTTTGGAAAACAGTACCGTGTGATGGTGCAGTCGGAAGCTGAATATCGCGGAAATCCCGAAGACCTGAACAATATAAAAGTAAGGACAGCCAGCGGGGAAATGGCACCAATCACTGAATTTATCACACTAACCCGGGTTTACGGCCCCGAAAGTATTAACCGTTTTAACATGTACACCGCCATTTCGGTAAACGGGTCGCCCAATCCCGGTTTTAGTTCGGGAGACGCGATTGCAGCCGTTCGTGAAGTTGCGGCAGAACAACTTCCAACCGGATTCGATTATGAATTTTCAGGTATTACACGGGAAGAAATCAGCGCCGGAAACCAAACCATCCTCATTTTCATTTTGAGTTTGATTTTTGTGTATTTCTTTCTGGCTGCCCAATACGAAAGTTACATTTTGCCTTTATCCATTATTGTTTCATTGCCGGTAGGTATTGCAGGTTCTTTCATTTTTGCAAAACTTCTGGGGGTCGAAAACAATATCTACCTGCAGATTTCACTGATTATGCTCATCGGACTTCTGGCTAAAAATGCCATTCTCATTGTTGAGTTTGCCCGACAACGACGGGAAGCCGGAATGACAATTATACAAGCGGCGGTTGAGGGCGCTACTGCCCGTTTACGCCCAATTCTCATGACTTCGTTTGCCTTTATTGCCGGTATTATTCCATTGGTTGTTGGCGGAGGTGTTGGAGCCAACGGCAACCGGTCAATTGGCACCGGCGCAGTGGGAGGTATGTTTATCGGAACAATGATTGGAATTCTGGTTATTCCGGCCATGTTTGTGGTTTTCCAGATACTGGAGGAAAAAGTAAAAAAAACGCGGGTTGAAGAAATCTCTGAAATGAACAGCCTTGATTAAAGTTGAAAAAGTATGAAGTCAATAAAAAATAGTTTACTCATTATTGGAGTTTCAGCGCTACTCTTTGCATGCAGCAGCAGCAAACATTACCAGCGGAATCTAAACAATACCGATGGTTTGTACGGAAATATAGGTTCTGGCGGAACTAACCTGGGCAGCGAAAGCTGGCAAAATCTTTTCAACGATCCCATTCTCGACAGTTTAATTGCTGAAGGACTGGAAAACAACCCCGATTTGCAGGCGGCTATCCAGCGGGTAATTGCCGCCGAAGCCTATTTTAATCAAAGTAAAGCGGCATTGACTCCCTCCGTTTCTGCGCAGACCGGACACACGTATGTGCGTAATTCTGAATCGACTAATCCCAACGGCGCGCGCGAATACAGCGCTTCGCAAATCAAACTCCAAAGTAGCTGGGAAATCGATTTCTGGGGAAAACTGAACAGCGCAAAAAAAGCGGCCTACGCTAATTACCTGGCAACCGATGCTGCATACAAAGCCGTGCAAACAAGGCTGATTTCAAACATCGTATTGGTTTATTACGATTTGCTTGCCTTAGACAGCAAGTTGCAGATAACCAAAAAAACGCTGCAAAACAACATCGATTTGGTTGAAACGATGAAAATCTTAAAAGATAATGGAAATGTAACCGGAGCCGCCGTTGTGCAAAGTGAAGCAACACGTTATGCCACGGAAATTACCATCCCCGACATCGAACAACAAATCAGGGAAACAGAAAATACGCTCTGCCTGCTTCTGGGGAGAACTCCCGGAACCGTTGACCGAGGGAAACTGGAAGAGCAAAAAGCCCACGAGATACTTTCCGTTGGAATTCCTTCCGAACTTTTGGACAACCGCCCGGATGTGATGCAGGCGGAATACGATGTCATCAGCGCATTCGAAACGACAAACAGCGCCAAAGCTTATTTTTACCCGTCGGTTACGCTTACCGCCAATGCCGGGTTCGA
>CAYWBV010000279.1:1929-5797 GCA_964455785.1 uncultured Maribellus sp. | reverse complement strand
CAGGTTGAACATGGGATAATTGTTCAGGCTGAAATAGTTGGGAATTATTTTAGGCAAAATCAGGCGAATTCCATTCAAAATGGACTGCTTCAAAAAAGGCATAATTTTGATGAAGTAAGGAAAGTTTTTTCTGAGGTTGAAAACCAATTTATTTATTTATTTTTCAGTTAATAAGCGAGCTGGTGGCTTGAAGTCACAGCTCACAAAACAAAAACGTGCCGCAAAATCTCATTCCACGGCACGTTTTTATTTTTCCTTCTCATAGGGGGGAAGGTTTCGTTCTATTTCGGCAGCGGATACCCCTCCAGTTTTTTCAGGTTCCGCGCAATATCTTCTTCCGGATACTCGTAATCGTGTAATTCGCCTTTCATATATTTGTTGTATCCCACCAGATCCATAAATCCGTGACCGCTGAAGTTGAAAAGGATAACTTTTTCTTTTCCTTCTTCTTTCGCTTTTAAAGCTTCCCGAATGGTAGCAGCAATGGCATGTGTGGTCTCCGGTGCAGGAATAATCCCTTCGGTTCTCGAAAACAGAAGTCCGGCTTCAAAACATTCGCTTTGGTGAATGGCCTGTGCCTCCATTAATCCGTCCCTCAGAGCGGCGCTTACCAACGGCGCCATCCCATGATAGCGTAATCCTCCGGCGTGGATTGGCGCAGGAACAAAGTTATGTCCCAGGCTGTTCATGGCCAGCAGTGGCGTCATTTTAGCCACATCGCCGTGGTCGTAAATAAATGGTGCCTTGGTTAACGTTGGGCAGCTAAATGGTTCTGCTCCAATAATCTGAATGTCGGCTCCGTGAATTTTTTCGTACATAAACGGAAATGAAATTCCGGCAAAATTACTACCGCCACCGCAACAGCCAATCACTACGTCGGGGTTTTTAATACCAACTTTGGCCAACTGTTTTTTAGCTTCCAACCCGATAATGGTTTGGTGTAACATCACATGGTTGAGCACCGAACCCAGCGAGTAACGTGTTTCACCTTTGGGATCGGTAACAGCGGCTTCCACCGCTTCCGAAATGGCAATCCCCAAACTTCCCGGGGTATCTGGAAATTCGGCAAGGATATCGCGTCCGGCCTGTGTTTCGGTACTTGGACTGGCAATACACGTTCCGCCCCAGGTTTCCATCATCATTTTACGGAACGGTTTCTGGTCGAAACTTACCCGTACCATAAAAACTTTACATTCGATTCCTCCCAGTTGGGCGCAGGCAAAAGCCAGGGCAGAACCCCACTGCCCGGCACCGGTCTCGGTGGTCAGTTTTTTAATCCCGAACTGTTTGTTGTACCATGCCTGGGCAACGGCAGTATTGGGTTTGTGACTGCCGGCAGGCGAAACGCCTTCGTTTTTGTAATAAATTTTGGCTGGCGTTCCGAGAGCTGCTTCAAGTTCGTAAGCACGAATCAGCGGGCTTGGCCGCCATTGCATGAGTATTTGCCTGATTTCTTCAGGAATATTAATCCAGCGTTCCTGGCTTACTTCCTGCTCGATGAGGTTCATCGGGAAAACAGGCGCCAGCATTTCGGGCGTTACTGGTACTCCGCCCGGACCCAGCGGAGGATTTAACGGTGTTGGAAGATCGGGTGCAATGTTGTACCACTGTTTCGGCATTTCCGACTCGTCAAGAAAAATTTTCTTTTGCCTGGTCATGATTTTATCGTTTTTTAAATTGTTATTAAAAAAAAGAAGGGATCCATCACGTAAACGCAATCAATCCCTTCTCCGGCCCTTAAGTCGGTAAAAGTACATTTTGTTCTCGCGTTTCCATTTTCACGTTACGCCAGTGCCACTCTTTTCCGTATAAAGGCATTTTGTACATATCTCTCTTTATCTCAGCCCGTAAAACTAATACTATTTTTTCGGGGAACAAACATTTGTGCTTCTAATTTCAAAAAACAGGAGTATAAATCTTTGATGGATAATGGCTGTAATTGGACCCAATTTTTCAGGAACAAATCCTCTCCCTTTGATTTATTCCGACCCGTATCAAAAAAAGATAATGGATTAGCTGTCAATTTATTCCAGTTATTTGACTTATCGCATACAATGGGATGTTCGTCAACCAATCTTCCTTCCTAAAATCAGAAAGGGAAGTCCGGAGTGCTATTTCAGGAGAATATTTCTGACAAAATGATTTTAAACTTTTGGCCTGTAGATTCTCTTCTGCTTTCACCTCCACGGGAATAACCCAACCTGAATATTGTATCAGAAAATCGACTTCTGCACTCGCTCTTTCGGCAGACCAGTAATATATCGCCACATCCGAGAATGTCTTCAGTTGTTGTAATACGTACTGCTCAGTCATAGAACCTTTGAATTCTTCAAAAATAACATTCCCTTCAAGTAATGTGCGAACATCGATATCTCCCATCGCACCCAGAATACCAATATCTGCCATAAACAGCTTGAATGCCGTATTATCTTCATAAGCTTTTAACGGAATCCCCGGTTTCGATACCCTGTAAACTTTATGTACCAACCCGGAATCGACGAGCCACGATAAGGCTAGTTCGTAATCTTTGGCCCGGGAGCCGGGTTTAACCGCCCCGTAGATAAACTTTTTATTCTCTTTTGCCAACTGAGCCGGAATGGAATTCCACAACATCCGAATTCTCGGAACTGTTTCAATGGGTGCATGTTTTGAAAAATCCTGTTCGTAGGCCAGGAGTATTCTTTTTTGAATTGCCCGTACTTCCTTAAAATCGTTTTGTGTAATAAATGCAAGCACTGCTTCCGGCATTCCTCCGATATAATAATATTGCCGAAGAAACTGAATATATTTCTCTTTGAATCCTTTAATAAGGCTCCAGTCCCTGCTTTCCAATAAATCGAGCAAAGGCTGCTGGCCCAAAGCAGAAAGGAATTCGGAAAAACTGAGAGGAAACAAATCAAGAAATTCCACTTTCCCGACAGGGAAAGAAGTATGTTGATGAAGAGCCACCCCCAACAGGGAACCTGCAGCTACGATATGATATTGAGGTGCATTTTCGCTAAAATACTTCAGAGAGGTAATTGCTCCTTCTGCTTCCTGTACCTCATCAAAAACAATTAATGTATTTTCAGAATTGATAGAAACACCGGTTTCTATTTGTAAAGCAGTTATTATTCTGTTAATATCAAAATTCTCTGAAAAAAGTGTTTTCAAATGTTTTGAGCTTTCAAAATTGACGTAAGCAGTCTGAGCATATTCATTCTTGCCAAACTCTTTTATCAGCCATGTTTTCCCTACTTGCCGTGCGCCACGAATAATCAGGGGCTTCCGTCCCGGTTTGTTTTTCCAGGCTGTTAATTTCTGCATTGCCAATCTTTCCATATAAAATTGAATTATTTACAATTTTACAAACGACATTTTGTGCAAATTTACAATTTTACAAACGACATTATGGCGTTATCTCCATAATTTAAACGAATATTATATTCCGGAATAGCATTTTCATTTTAAACACCAACACAGAGATGGCCGGAAGACATTAAATAATATGTGATAAAAACAATGAATATCCATTGAAAAAAATATAGCGGGTCGTTTCGGAAATCGTATATTCGCAGGCTAATTGAAGAAAATAATAAACCACATAAAACCCGATGAAAAATTTTCTGTATTACCTGTCGTTTTTGTTGTGCCTTGTATTTTCGGCCCACGCAAAGGCTGAAGGTCCCCGAATAAAAGGGCAAATTGTTGAAGCCGGCAGTAACAAACCCATCGATTTTGCAGATGTAATTCTCTATGCAAAAGGAGAAACGAAACCAGCGGCGCAGGTAATGCCCGATTCGCAAGGGAGGTTTTTTGTCAGCGAAATAAAGGACGGAGAGTATACACTTCACATCCGGTTGGTGGGATACGATCCGTATATCCAGCC
>CAYWBV010000279.1:0-1829 GCA_964455785.1 uncultured Maribellus sp. | reverse complement strand
GGTACGCAGGCATTGGAACAAATCCCCGCGGGGCATATCGATAATATCGAGATTATAACGACGCCATCAGCACGGCACGACACGGAAGGGGACGTCGGAATTATCAACATTGTGACCAAAAAGCATACACAGAATGGAATGAGCGGAATGGTCAATCTTACCGGAAGTACCATTTTTTCGCGGGGAGCCGATTTTCTGATTACACAACAGGACAGCGGCTTTCGCTGGTATGCAGGCGGCGTGTGGAACGACCACCTGCGCGAAAGCGACTTCAACCAGCAAAAAACGACACTTGTAGATGGCATTACAACCACATCGCACTCCGACGGCCCGCGTGAAAGCAACAATTTTAATTATTCATTCAAAACCGGGTTCAACCTTACCTTTCTGCAGACCACGTTCAACCTTGATTTGGAAGGCGGATACGGCGGAAGAACCCGAAGCGGAGACCTCGATTATACTGAAACAAGTTCGGATGGAAGTTCAATGGTTGAAAACGGCCATTACAACAGCCGCGACGAATACGACATTCATGAAACCTATTACCAGGGAACCACCGGTTTTAATCATCAGTTCGACAAGGAGGGGCATCATTTATCCGGAAGTTTTTATCTTAAATACGGCGGCGATGCCCTGGAATACTTTCAAAGCGATTTGTTCGACCAGCAGGGCGCCCGGCAACAAGGACACCGCGCATGGGAAGACGAACACCGGTGGACTGTAAGGGGAAACCTCGATTATATTTATCCTTACAGTAAAAGAGGACATATCGAAGCAGGCTATCAATATTTTTCGTATTTGGAAGACGGCGATTACCGGATGCAGTTTTGGGACCCTGAAAAGAGTGAGTTTTACTGGCGCGACGATATTTACAACACCTTCTATTTTCAACGCGGTATCAACTCTGTTTATTCCATTATCGCCGATAGTTACAAGGATTTCGATTTCCAGGTTGGCGTGAGGGCAGAACATGCCCATACTGTGTTACGCAGTTCAAAAGAATGGGCAAACCGCATTAAAAACCAGTTTGAGCTTTTCCCTTCCGTACATCTCGGTTATACTTTCGAAAACGACCATCACCTGCTGGCTTCCTATTCTCACCGGACTACCCGCCCGCAACTTTTTTATATGGAACCTTATATTACCTACCGCGACTATTATTCAGCAGAGATTGGAAACCCCGATATAAGGCCGGAGTACATTCATTCCTACGAAATCAATTATAAAAAGAACATCGGTGAACACAGCCTGTCGGCGACGTTGTTTCACCGGAACCGTAAAGATAAAATCGAACGGTTGCGAGTACCTTTTGAAGCCGGAGTTACCCTCGACTCGATGGCCAATGTGGGTCACGATTACTCTACAGGATTAGAAATAAACGGGCAGATACAGATGACTAAGCAATGGAATGTCAATATGAACGGCAGCCTGTATCATTATAAAGTGGAAAATGAGTTTGAAACGGAAAGCGGGGTTAAAAAGAGTACCAACTACGAGTTTGCACTGAACAATACCATTGAAACGGGCAAACTCACCCGCATCCAGTTGAACGGGAATTTTATCGGGCCGTCGGTAACCACACAGGGCCGTACCAACGCTTTCTGGTACGTTAGTTTTGCCGCCCGCCAGCAGTTGATAAAACGAAAACTGACCGCCACGCTGGCCGTGAGGGATGTATTTAACTCCGCCCGTTATGTGAGCGATATCCAAACGGCCGATTTACAGTCGATCACACGCATCCGCCCGTTTTACCCGCTGGTTTCGTTAACATTAAGTTATTCGTTTAATAATTTCAAACAAAACGCCGCACAAAACAAGGCCGACAACGA
>CAYWBV010000278.1:0-5806 GCA_964455785.1 uncultured Maribellus sp. | reverse complement strand
TATTCATCCTGACTTTTAATTATTTCCAGATAACGCGCCATCCAATATGGCCAGAGCCAGAACACCGGCTCACGCACCTGCGAAGGATCTCCCTGAACCGCCGCCCACGGATTTTTATCCCAGCGCACCGTTGCCCGTTCGCTGGCTGATGGTAGTTCCGAAATCTGAATCTCTTCAAGAATAGGTTTTCTAACAATCTCCACATCTTCCCGAAGTGTGTGGTCGATATGCCAGTCAACGAGATCAAGCGGCGCATCTTTTAAAAAATCAATGGTTTGTTTTACGTTCACCTTTTTCCCTGTTGAAATGGTATAAGTCAGGTTATTAATCAGGTTTTCACCCGCTGTTTGTTTTGCCATCCACTCTTCAGCAAGATTTTTATAAAATTCTATCCGTTCCGGATCTTTTTCATACTTCAGTAAAATGGGAAACAGATAACCTTCCAGTGTTCGATCGAAATAGACCTGCCATGCCGGATTTTTTTTATTCAGGTTCGAAACATTTTCAAGAAAACCTTCTTCTTCGATAAGCCTAAGGTACTCATTTTCATATATTTTATCGCCGGTAATTTGTGCGGCAAATTTCAGATAGGCCAGCAATTCAAAAGAGTTGATACTTTTTTCCGAAGCCCAGTCAGCATTTCCATTGAGAATATCGGGCGACCAGACTCCCCAGCGCGTGTGTGTTCCGTCAATATCAATGAGGTTATAATTGTTTTTGATTAACCCATCCATTATTTTTGAAACGTGTTTACGGATTGCTGTTTTATCTTCTTCAGTGGCTGCATATTCGTAAAAGAAAAAATAACTCATCATGTGCCCGCACATTTCGTCGCTGCTGGTGTCGCCTTTCCAGAGCCACTTTTCGTCAGCCGATTTTCTCCATCGGTTTTCCACGGATTTGTAACGCGGATCTTCCACCAGCGCATCGGCAATTTGTCTTTCGGTGTAGGTTCGGTTCGGGTCGTGCACCTCTGTCCAGTCTGCCGGAACAATGGTGCGGGCAAAAAAAGCCTCTGTTTCCGTAACTTCCTGCAACAGCTTCAAGAAGGTAAAAGCCTTTCGCGCTTTGATTAAAGCATCCTCATTTTTGGTAACCGCGTACCTGAAACTTTCCATAGCCAGGTAACCGCCGGTATATTCACCGTCGTTGTCGTCGTCTGAATTTCTCCACGAAGATGTGTCGCCCGGAACCTCCAGCCGCAGATTACCGCAAATCCAGGGTTCGCGGATGTGTTTGGTCATCAGTTGGCTGTAAAAATAGTTTTGTTTTTCAGCCAGGTTCATTTTTTTACGTTTAATGACGCTCACTCCGCCGGCAGTTGCCACCCAGGCATTTCCCTCTTCATCAAAAGCTACGTCATTTACTTTATTGTCGGCCAGCCATCGTTTGCTAAAACGTAACGAATGCGAACTGTCGGCAGCAAAACGCACCACACCTACATCGGTGCCAACCCACATTACGCCATCGGGCGATTGGCTGATACAATTTACAAATACAGAGGGAATTCCTTCAGCCGGAGTCAGATTTTGAATTAACCGGTTATTTTGCCGGACAGAAACTCCACCCAGCACTCCCGCCCAGACTTTATTACCGGGAGCAAACGAAACAGCTTTTACATAACAACTAAACAACTCGCTGGTGTCCTGAAACAATTGCGAACGACCATCGCAACACCAATAAAGGCCGGCATCAGTAGCCACATATAAATTTCCATCGTCATCCGCAATGGCATCGCGCACTGAGCGGGCAATCCGGTATTCCAGTTTTTCCCAGTTTTCTCCATTCGACTGCCAGATTCCATTCGGGCCGAGCGCTATTTTTTTTTCGCCGCTGTTACAAACTGCCGAAATTGGGGGAACAACCTCATCGACTTTTGTCAATTTATTATCCCGAAACAAATAGAGACCGTTCCAAGTTCCCAGAAACACTACACCGTCGTTACCAACAGCCACCGAATAAGCCGGCCCCCTGTTTTCGCCGGTAATGATTGGCTCCCAATCGGATGTCTCGGCGCCTTTGCGAAAAACACCGCCGGCGGTAGCAATCCAAACATTGGATTCCCTGTCAACTTCAATGCTGCGGATTTCGTTATCCCCGCTGTTTTCACCTACCTTGAAAACTTCATGAAATTCCTGAACAAAAGTTGTATCGTAATAAACCGTATCGTTAAAAACCTCAGTCTGTTGTATATTTCCATGCCGACATGAAGAATAGAACAAAAGAAAAACCAGACCGACAAAGAGCCCGGCGAAAAAAGTAACACGTTTTATAAATTTCATTGGTTAAACTTTTTATCCATTCCCGTTGTGCGAAACCCACTCGCACTCGCCTGTTTTAAATTCGGAAAAAACAGCCTGAAAACTTGATTGTAAGGGACTGCATGCGTAAACGCCCATCCAGATTTTTTGAAAAGAAACGTGCATGTGAAGCATCCGCATTTGCTGAAAATCATTTCCATTGGCTGAGCTTTCGATGTAAAAATCCTGTTTGCGGCGGCTAAACCGGTACCACATTTCGGAAACCGAAGCCGGAATATCGGTGGTAGCCCAGTCGGAAAATCCAAGGTTGGTTACCACAGAACCGAGCCGTGCTATTTTTTTGTTTTCGTATTCCACCGAAGCTTTCACCCAGTTTTCACTGTCGTGGTACATCAAAATCCCGCACTGGTCGTATAAATGACAGGCATCCGAAAATTCAGTTTTAACCCGGAACGTGAAGTCTCCGTCTATTTCTGTTAAAAACGCAGGGGCGTTATCGTTTTGAAAACCATAGTAAGTACGTTGCCACAAGTCGGTATCGGGCGAAGTTTCGATCACCAGTGTATCGAGACCCAGTTCAAACTTTTTCGGTTGATTTAACCACTTGTAACCGCTAAACGCAATATTCATTTTTAATGCAGGTTTTCAAATATTATTAAACAAGCTTACTTCGCCATTTTCAACCGTTCGCTCTCCCACCCGTGGTCAACATATTCCCACGAAAAATCGCCACCTTTCACCGTAACATGAACAAATCCTTCTTTTGTGTTGTGCCGTCTGCCTTTCCAGCCGTTTCCCGCAATCGATCCTCCGGTTATATAATAAATCCGGTCGTTGATACAGCCATATTCTTTCCAGTGGATGTGCCCCTGCAAAATCAGTTTCAGGTTATGGTTTTCGAGCATTTTAAGAACTTCGGAAACATTGTCAATCATTGATCCGCCGTTGCCAGTTATCTGGCCACGTGCGCTGAGCAACGGAATGTGGCTGACCACCACAACCGGCGTTAAAGAATCGATTTTTTCGAGATCCGATTTCAGCCAGACAAGCTGCTCTTCATGAAAATGTCCACGGTACTTTTGATCCTCTGTGACGTCCAGCGAATTCAAAATGATAAAATGCCAGCCTTTGTGGTCGAACGAATAGTACGTCTTGCCGAAATACCGCTCGAACATCCCGTATTTGTAATCCGGATGATCTTCTTTTTCAGGGCTCTCTTCATAAATAGCGAACAAATCGTGGTTGCCAATGGCATGATAAACCGGCATGGTGAAACCTTTGACCATGTTTTTGTACAAGTTAAAAAGAGAATCGGCGCGCTGCTGATTTCCGCGCATCACGTCGAAAACATTGTCTCCGCCGGTTATTACAAAATCAGGTTTTAACTGATTTACCTTATCGATGGCCATCTGAAAACCCCGGGGTGCATTCATTTCGGGTTTGAGGTGGATATCGGTGAGAAAGGAAAATTCAAAGGATTTTTCTTCTGCCGCTGTTTTTATCTGTGCTGTCAGAAAAGCCAATGGATAAAACAAAATCAGTACAATTAACAGATACTTTCCCATCATTTTTATAAGCGTTAACTAACCGGCAATGCCATGTGAAATAAAATCACAAACAATTTCGATTGTATCAATATCCTATCAAAATAACAGAAGAAAAACCGATTCTGCCTCACAATTGTTGGCCGAAATCAATATTATATTGATTTGTTTGACACAGTTCTATTTAAAGTCTTTCCGGTATTCCGACGGCGTTTTATCCATAATCACCTTAAAATAGTGGTTAAAATTTGCCAGGTTGTTGTAGCCGCATTCGTAACAAATGTGGGTGATGGGTTTGTCGGTTTCGGCCAGCAGTTTAGCCGCAATTCCTATCCGCACGCTTTTTACATACTCCATAAAAGTCTGGCTGGTTTTCTTTTTAAAATAGCGGCAAAACGAACTAGGCTCCATATAAACTAATTTTGCGGCTTCCTTGAGATTAATTCCTTCCTGGATATTCTGGAATACGTATTCATAAATCCGGTCAATCTGGTCCCTGTCTTTTTCATAAGAATCGGGCAGCGACGACGGTAAAGCTAAAAACTCGCGCTCTTCGATTCTCAGCAGATGATTAAAAACCTTTAAAAGTTCAATGTATCTTTCCAGTCCTTTTAAAGTAACCATCCGTTCGAGGGTGGCGGCCACCTTCGCCGTTTTGGGCCCTTTAAAAAGAATCCCGCTGTCGGCATGTTTTAACAGATCGATTACCTCTTCAAGTTCGGGGATGTTAAAAAAGTCGGAACTGATGATGTTTTCGTAAAAATGGGTAACCACACATTCGGGGTCCTTTTCAGGCTCGGTTTCGAGCACTTCCCAGCAATGCGAAATATTGGGTCCCAGCAAAACCAAATCTCCGGGAGTATAACTGGAAATGTGGTTTCCGACAATCCTCCTTCCCGAACCCGACGTAATTAAATTCAGTTCATAATTTTTGTGCGAATGAATTTTATCCGAATCCGGATCCATTTTCAACCTTCGGGTGATAAAGGAATGCTTGTGAGGAACAAATATTTTTTCGTAAACAAATTCCATAATATTTTTTAACCTTAGAACACAAATATAAGTTTAAAGTTTTGAATAATGGTCAATATTCAATGTAAATAAAACAATATACGACAAGCAAAAAACTTGAAAAAACTTTTTTTTTGTAATGAATTTGTAGAACATCCATCAAGTGTAAAACCATTATAAATACAAAATATGAAATCATCTTTTCATGGAATAATTCCCCCCATGGTAACGCCTCTAATCAGCGAAAATGAACTGGACGAAAAAGGATTGGAAAACCTGCTGGAGCACCTGATTTCAGGAGGCGTTCACGGCGTTTTTATTCTGGGAACAACGGGCGAGGGAACCAACCTGAGTTACGACCTGCGCAAACAATTTATCAGAAAAACCTGCGCGATCGTTAACCGGCGGATACCCGTGATGGTAGGTATAACCGATACATCCTTTACCGGCTCGGTTGAGATTGCCAAGGTATCGAAAGAAGCCGGCGCAGATGCGCTCGTGGTTTCAGCACCTTATTATTTACCCATCACCCAGGACGAATTTGTGGTCTATCTCGAAAACCTGGTTCCTCACCTGGAACTACCGTTTTTACTTTATAATATGCCGGGGTGTACCAAACTAAACATGTCGCTCGAGACGGTTAAAAAAGCAAAACAACTGGGCGCCATCGGTATCAAAGACAGTTCGGGAGACCTGGCCAAGCTGTACTCTTTTATCGAAGAGTTTAAAGATTCGCCGGAGTTTTCTGTCATCAGCGGCACCGAACTTTTTATCCCGGAGACCATCACTTTTGCCGGCCACGGTGCTATTGCAGGCGGGGCAAATCTTTTCCCGAAACTGTTTGTCGATTGGTATGAAGCGACCAAAGTCAATAACATGGAACAGGTTGCTATTCTGCGCGAAAAGGTACTTCAAATCGAAAAGAAAATTTACAATGTGAATACCGACCCGTCGAGATACATCAAAAGTATAAAATGTGCCTTGTCGGTT
>CAYWBV010000277.1:1811-5808 GCA_964455785.1 uncultured Maribellus sp. | reverse complement strand
CCGGGGTATCGTCTTTCGGATAAAAATAGAGAATTACTTTTTTCCCGGAATAATCGTTCAGACTAATTTTTTCACCATTTTGATTTATCCCTTCAAAAAAAGGCGTTTTCTCGCCAGCTCTTAATTGAGTCATACAAAGTCTGTTTTTTCAGTGATACAAATATAAGTTATTAAATGATAAAAATCAGGCGCTGCACCAATTCATTCTTTGAGAACTTACCACAAGTTAAACTTAAACCTTCACACAATTTTTATAACTTTACCCTAAAATTACCGGAATTTGTGAATGGTATGCAAAAAAATAAAACGACATATGTTTTAACTTTGGTTGTAACACTTTTGTTCTTTAATTGCGGCGAAATTTCAGGTGCCGGGCAGGACAGTACGGCTACAAAAGCTTTTCAATTGTTTGACAGCGGACAATATACCCAAGCCGAACCCTATCTGAAAAAATTACTGGATAAAAACCCTGAGTTTGTAATGTTAAATTATTACTACGGGGCATGCCGTACTGAAAACGGATTTTATTCGGAACAGGATATGAATTATCTTACAAAAGCAAACCAGGAAGGTTCGCCAGCCAAAATCGATTATTATCTTGGAGTTCAAAACCAGGCGCAAAAAAACTGGGACCAGGCGTTAAGGCATTACAACCGGTTCAAGTTTAATTCTTCTGAAGAGGAGAGAACGGCACTGATGTTAACTGAAAAAATTCAGCAGTGTTATAATCACGAAAATCCTTTTATAACAAAACAGGAAGAAACGGGGGCTGGCCAATCCGTCGATTCAGAGGCTTTCACTAAATTGATTCAGCCAGACACTATCATTTTGGATAAAAAAATTACGGACACCGTTGAAAATAAAGAATTAAGCGCCGATTTGAAGGACACAACAAAAATTCAGAAACCGTCCGGAGAAATCGAAATCAAAAAAATAGTTGATAAAAACCCTGTAAAATTTGTGGTCAACAATAAAATTACCTATTTCGATCAATCCCATTTCAAAACGGAAGAAGGTAAAAAACTACTGATCGAAGGCGAATCGAAACAAAAAGAGTTGGGTCGTACGGTAGAAAATATAACCAGGTTACGCGAAGAATACCGGTTGGAAAAATCGGAAACGGCAAAAGCCGGAATTGGTGAAAAAATCCTTTCTTATGAAAATGAGTCCTATCAGTTGCAGGAAGAAATTAACCGGCTTTTTTCGCAGGCCAGAACGCAGGAAGAAAATTACTGGCAAAATGCACCCGGGGATGAGACAGAAAAGTTTATCAGTGAGATAAAAAAATATACCGTTATTCAAAACGAACCTGAGCCACTATCTCAGCAGGAAGAAATAATTCCTGACATACCGGAAGTTGCAGGGCCGGGCATTTTGGTTGCTTCACCATCAGAAACAACAGCTTCTGACAATACAAAAACCGACGAACTGGTCTACAAAGTACAAATAGGAGCTTTCAGCAAAAAGATGCCTGCCTATGTCGATCGTATGTTTAAAAAACTTTCCCTGATTCGAAAAATAGATAACTATACCGACGAAAAAGGAGTGGTTGTTTACACCACGGGTAACCTTACCAATTTTAACGATGCCGTTGCGTTACAAAAACAGGTCAGGCAGGAAGGTGTACAAGATGCATTTGTTGTGGCGTTTTTTAACGGAAAAAGAATAACTTTGGAACAAGCAAAAGAAATTGAAGGGATATGACATCGAAAGAAACAAAAAGGAAGCCGGAAAATGATTTTAGTGAAGTTGTTTCCAACGACAATTTCCTGATTTTACACAACGACGATTTTCATTCATTCGATTATGTAATCAATGCTTTGATCGATGTGTGCGAACATGGATTCGAACAGGCTGCGCAATGCACCATTATCACGCATTACAAAGGGAAATGCGACGTTAAAAAAGGTGGATTTGCAACCTTAAAACCTTTGAAAGAAGCGCTTACTAAAAAGGAACTAACTGTTACAATAGATTAATATGACTGTTTTTGCCATTATCCTGTTAATTGTTCTGGGACTTCTGTTACTCCTAATCGAGTTTGCAGTCATCCCGGGTGTTACCATCGCCGGGATTGGAGGTTTTCTACTTCTTATTGCCAGTGTTTATATTGCTTTTTCGTCATATGGTACGGGGGCAGGATTTGTTACCCTGGTTTTTGTTTTACTGGCAGCGCCCGCTTTGATTTATTATTTATTCAAGTCGAAAACGGGCAAAAGAATGATACTCGAATCGCAAATTGACGGCAAGGTAGAAACCATCAATAATGAAAAAATTGCGGTTGGCGACATCGGGAAAACGATTGGCAGACTGGCCCCTTCAGGAAAAGCAAGAATAAACGGCGAAGTGGTGGAAGCACAGTCAACCGGCTCATTTGTAGATCACAACACCGAAATAAAAGTTTTAAAAATATTGTCGAATAAAATTATTGTCGAACCTTTAAATAAAAAATAAAATGATTGAAGCAGTAGGTGCATGGGGATTAATAATTGGTGTAATTGTCCTTTTATTTATTGTCCTCTATTTTATCCCCATCGGATTATGGTTTTCAGCGTTGGTTTCAGGTGTACGAATTTCGTTGTTGCAACTGTTTCTGATGCGGTTCAGGAAAGTTCCCCCGGGAGTTATTGTTCGCGCGCTGATTGAAGGTACCAAAGCCGGTGTTCCGTTAAACAGAAACGAGTTGGAGGCCCATTACCTTGCGGGCGGACATGTGGCAAAAGTGGTTCACGCGTTGGTTTCGGCCTCAAAAGCCAATATCGAATTATCCTTTAAAATGGCCACAGCGATTGATTTGGCAGGTCGCGATGTTTTTGAGGCGGTTCAAATGTCGGTAAACCCGAAAGTGATTAACACCCCGCCAGTTACTGCTGTGGCAAAAGACGGGATACAGTTGATTGCCAAAGCCAGGGTAACTGTTCGTGCCAACATTAAACAACTGGTTGGGGGAGCTGGCGAAGAAACTGTACTTGCCCGCGTGGGCGAAGGTATTGTTTCAAGCATCGGCTCCAATCATTCCCACAAATCGGTGCTGGAAAACCCTGATTTTATTTCGAGGGTAGTACTGGAAAAGGGGCTTGATGCCGGAACAGCCTTCGAAATCCTTTCCATCGATATTGCTGATATTGACATTGGTAAAAACATTGGCGCGGCCCTGCAGATCGATCAGGCTGATGCCGATAAAAACATTGCGCAGGCAAAAGCCGAAGAACGCCGCGCGATGGCCATTGCCCTGGAACAAGAGATGATTGCCAGGGCGCAGGAGATGAAAGCAAAAGTGATTGAAGCAGAAGCACAAATACCACTCGCCATTTCCGAAGCCTTTCGCTCAGGAAACCTGGGGATTATGGACTATATGAAATATAAAAATATTATGGCTGATACTGCCATGCGCGATTCAATTGCAGGAGAAGAAAATAAAAAGACTAAATAATCTTTCAAAACGGGATTAAAAACCATTGGAATGTTTTAGTCCAAAAGTGTGTTTTAAAATTCCTTAAAATCAGTGACTATTATATTATAATTACTGATTTTAAGGAATTTTATTATGACACTCTTTATCATCCGCCTAATGAAAAATAACAATCATTGACTTTTTCCGGTGTGCCAGCCCTTTTTCCTTGTCTTTCAAGTCATCCGGCAAATCCGCATTTGTTTTCCCCTGAGATTTTTCCAGCTTTTCAGGTTTGAGCACGATTGTTAACGTAGTGTCGGATGCAGTGGTGAACCTTTCGGTCAACGAAATAAACCCGGGGTCAGAAAAAACCAGGTTCAATTTTCCCGGTGTTAACATCAATTTATAAAAACC
The DNA here is from genome assembly GCA_964455785.1 of uncultured Maribellus sp. Classification (GTDB taxonomy): domain Bacteria; phylum Bacteroidota; class Bacteroidia; order Bacteroidales; family Prolixibacteraceae; genus Draconibacterium. The sequence continues at coordinate 2,000 of CAYWBV010000277.1, read as the reverse complement.
CTCCTTGTCCGAAATAGTACCTACGCCGGAAACCGAATCATAAATGGTTACATTTTCAAGGGCGCCCCCGGTCATATAATGAGTCACATAACCGGAAACCGTAACCAATTGGGCTCTGCCCCAATTGGGCACTATCCAAAGTAAAATTAAAAATGGGCTAAATAACAGTGTTTTCATGCTTCTAATTGT
>CAYWBV010000277.1:0-1711 GCA_964455785.1 uncultured Maribellus sp. | reverse complement strand
ACATTTTCTATTGATGATCTGATTAAATTTGTTTTTTAAATAGAGAAAAAATTCTTTATTTAAATAAGAAGAATTGATCCTGCCTTAACTGGCGATTTGCTTAACAAAAAAATAAACAAAAAAAACCGATTTTAAACTTAAATTATTCTTATGGATCCCATACAATCCTTAATTAAAGATTTAGCCGATAAATACGGCAGGAAACGGGAATATCTGTTACCCATCATGCAGGGAGTGGTTGAAAGTGAAAAATATCTGTCGGAATATTCCATGGTGGAAATTGCCCGGGAGATGGATATCCCTGCCGCGGAAGTTTACGGGACCGCAACATTTTACTCATTCCTTGAAACACAACCCGTTGGAAAATTTACCATCAGGGTTTGCAAAACCATCACCTGTGCCATGAAAGGTAAAAGCCAGGTCTTATTTGCCATTCAGGACATGCTTAAAATCAAACTGGGCGAAACTACACCAGACAAACGGTTTACCCTGCTGGAAACCAATTGTCTCGGCTGGTGCCACAAAGCTCCTGCAATGCTTGTAAACAATGATGTTTACACCGACCTTACCCCTGAAAAGGTAAGGGAAATCCTTTCGGGGTATATGAAATTAAATGGTCAAATTTAAAAACAGGTAGCAATGGCAAGTTCATATCAGTTAAAAAGGATGGATTTTATTTTCAGAAATGAAAATGACTGGGAAAAAGTATTATCAGCCAACATCAAAAAGAAACCACAGGAGTTGATCAACGAATTAATCAGTTCAGAATTAAAGGGACGCGGTGGTGCAGGCTTCCCAACCGGGTTAAAATGGAAACTTACTTCGGAAGCCAAAGCCGACAAAAAATATGTTATCTGCAATGCCGATGAGGGAGAGCCAGGCACGTTCAAAGACCGTGAAATACTTTCAAAAGTGCCCTACAAAGTTCTTACTGCAATGGCTGTATGCGGACATGTGACCGGAGCAAAAGAAGGATTTATTTATCTCAGGGGTGAATATAAATTTTTGGAGGCCGAGTTGTTAAAAGAAATTGACGAATTTGAATACTACTGCAAAGAGATCGGTTTTGATTTTAAAATCAGAATTTTTATGGGTAGCGGCGCATATATTTGCGGAGAAGAAACCGCATTGATGGAATCGATGGAAGGCCGGCGCGGAGAACCGCGGAACAAACCACCGTTTCCGACCCAAAGCGGTTATATGGATGCCCCGACAGTCATCAATAATGTAGAAACACTGGTCCACGCATTTACCATTTTTAAATACGGGGCAAAAAAATTCTATGATCTTGGCGTTCAATATTCCCGCGGAACAAAACTTTTTTCTGTTTCGGGAGATACACCGAAACCCGGTATTTATGAGCTGGAACTTGGAATGAGTCTCCAGGATTTTGTTTACGAATTTGGCGACGGTGACACCAAGGCGGTCCAGGTGGGAGGCGCGTCAGGTTTTTTGGTTCCCCGTAAAAAGTTTAAAGATGCTGCCATCGGGTTTAAAGGAAAACTTACGGGAATTTCGTTGCCGACCGGAGGCTCGATGATGCTTTTTAACAGTTCGCGTTCTATGTTCAACGTACTCGACAATTACCTTGAATTTTTCAGGGAAGAATCGTGCGGGCAATGTACCCCGTGCAGAGTTGGTTGCCAACAGTTGCTCCTGGGAATTAAAGCCGTAAAAAGAGGTGACAAACCTGCATCGTACCTCGATAAGC
>CAYWBV010000276.1:0-5825 GCA_964455785.1 uncultured Maribellus sp. | reverse complement strand
TTTTTTTTCAACATGTGCATATTAATATTACTTTTTTATCCATTTTATCATTTTTTCCTGCTCTTTCGATTTTAGATTAAGAACATAAATTCCGGGCTGTAAATTCTGAACATTCATTTCAATCCTGTTATGCAAATTCACCCATTCCGCTTTACTTAGCCTGCCCTGAATATCGTAAATTGAAATTTGTATCTCATCCAGATTTAAATCTCCGGTTTCGATTGAGATCCTGTCGGTGGCAGGGTTTGGATACAATAAAAAGCGGTTTTCATCAACACCGGAAACCGAAGTGGTGTTAAAAATGTCGGTGAAATTGGTATTGTGGGCAAAATTCAATGTTGTGTCGCCGGTTACGTTTTGAAGCATTAATTGCCAGGCGTGGTCGGTCGGAGGGGCGTCGTAATTTCCGTTTCCATTATGATCGGCAAAAAAGTTAATTTTATAGGAATGACCTTTTAACAGGCTAAACGACTGTATGCTAAAATCAGCGGTTGAAATCGAATCAACAACTACGGTATCTTTGGTCATTCCGTCCGTTTCATCTACAACATACAGTTTAAACATTTGCTCCACGTGGGGAACCATTCCCGTAAACTCGACATTGAGTTCATGCTTCCACATAATATCAGTAAAGGTGGTGTTGTGCGCAAACGTCAGCATGGTATCTCCGGCAACGGTATCAAGAACAAGTCGCCAGGCATGATCGGCGGGCGGCGAATCATAACTTCCGTTTCCATTGTGGTCGGCAAAAAAATCAACGTTATACGACATTCCTTTTTTGATTCCATACACGTCAACCATAAAATCGACAGATGCGGTGGTTTTTATCCTTCCAATTTCAGCGCCTGTGTCTTTATCAGAAACAGCTAGCCTAAGATCTTGTCCAACGTGCGGGTTCATCCCTGTAAAATGAACAGTCAGTTTGTTTTTCCACATAATATCGGTGAAATTGGTGTTGTGCATAAAGTGTAACGTAGTGTCGCCCATTACTGTGTCGAGTTCGAGTCTCCAGGCATGGTCGGCCGGAGGCGTATCGTAACTTCCGTTTCCGTTGTGGTCGGCAAAAAAATCAACAAAGTAGGATTGGGTTTTTTCAATCCCTGAAAATTGAACATCAAATTCAGCGCTGGCATTTTCTTCCTTTTTTCTTCCAATTTCTTTTCCTGAGTTTTTTTCAATAACAGCAATCCAAATAGTTTGTCCAACATGTGGGTTCATGGAAGCGAAGTTTACCGTTAAATCGAAAAATTCTTTCACCTCTACTTTACCCACCATTCCAAGTTCAACATGCGGATCGCACTGGTAATCGTAAGTGCCGGCAACCGTAAAAACATGACTGTAGGTCCATCCGTTTCCGGGAGAATTACCAAACGATGCGGGATTGGAGGGATAAGTAGTTTGCGTTCCGTTCACATTGTGGTATCCCTCAACATTTTTCCATTCCACCGTATCGCCAACAACTATTTGAAGCTCAGCCGGCGTAAATTTGGTATTTGAAGCTTCAACAATATGTTTAGTCTGGCTAACAGAAGGCAGGGTTACAACTACTAATAATCCGGTAATAATAAACCAGTTCCGGATTATTCTTTTTGATGTAAAATTTGTTCTCATACTTTTTATGTTTTTATAGGTTATGAATTGTTTACCGGTAATAAATTCTACCTTATTACCTTTTTTAGTTAAACATTAAATTAATAAAAGAGTTTAATATCTTTAAAATATTTAAATTTTTTATGTCGCTCTATCTTTTTGTTTTATTGGTTTTTAACCCAAAAGGGAAATAAAGAGGGCAGAAGCTAATAAAACTTGTAATGACCAGAACAACAGCAAAAATTAATAAAACAATACCTAAAGTTCCTGAAATTTTATCCGTGTAATAAAGTACCACAATCAGTGCAGCAACTAACAATCGAATAATTTTGTCTATTGAGCCCATGTTTTTTTTCATCGTCCTGAATTTTAAATGGTTTAAAAAATTAATACCGGATCCCTTCCGCAGGTTCCGGAAATCGATTTTAACGGCCAGCTCGTTATTTAGATTCATTACAAATTTAAGGGAGTCAACGGCAAAAAACGGTGACCTGGGTTACCAGCTATACTATTTTTATTTCCGTAGGCAATTGAATTACTTTTCCTTCGTTTTCCAGTTTTTTTACAACCCGGCTAACAACTTCCCTTGCTGTGGCGAGATCATTGGCAATTTGGCGGTGCGAAATTTTTACAGGATTTTTCCCGGTGAGTTTTGCCTTGGCTTTCAGATATTCCAGCAACCGTTTATCCATTTTTTCGAAAAGCAGTTGATTTATCATGTCGAGCAACTCGCTGTAACGTATGTTGTACTGAAGAAAAAATAACGAATTAAATTCCGGATATTCCTTCATCCAGCGAAATACATATTCGGTGGGAAGAAGTAGTACCGTCGAATTTTCTTCGGACGAGGCAAAAACTTTACTGGGTGTATTTTTCAGGCAGGCATCAAACGACATGATACAACTTTCGCCAGGTTTTATATAATAAAGTAATAATTCTTTGTCTTCGTGGCGGGTAAAAACTTTAATAAGTCCTTTTGTAACAATGGGAATAGCCTTCACATACTGACCCTCGTGCATTACTTCTGTATTTTTTGGCACCTCGGCAACATTGCTGTAGTTTATAATTTCGCTTGTCAGTTGCGGATTCAGATTCGGAAGGATTTGGTTTAAATTTATCATTTTAATGGCATTTACATATTTGTTTATACAATTTAGGTTATCTGTACCAAATTTACAAGCATGTCAGGTTGTGAAGCGGATAAATATAAAATTCTAAATTTGTGTTATAAAATCGGGAAAATTATAAACAATAGAATTTATACTTTGTTTTTCATTACAAAACAAAAGCTAATATAAAATCGCGAGATGGATAAATTTTCGTCAGTGGGAAATCAGGAGCTTCAGGCTGTTGAAGACCTTTATCAGGCATACCTTGAAAACCCGGAATCAGTGGACAGTAGCTGGCAGCATTTTTTTGCCGGTTTCGAACTGGCCCGTAAAAATTATACGGAAGCAGCAGCACCTGTAAAGCAAGAAAAACTCGACAAGGAATTTGCAATTTTAAATTTGATTCATGGCTACCGCCAGCGGGGGCACTTGTTTACCAAAACCAATCCGGTAAGGGCCAGAAGAACCTACACGCCAACGCTCGATATTGAAAATTTCGGGCTTGAAAAGTCGGATTTGGAAACGGTTTTCCAGGCCGGAAACGATATCGGGATTGGACCGGCCAAACTCAAAGATATTATTGAACATCTGGAGGCGACCTACTGTCGTTCTATTGGCGTGGAGTATGTTTATATGCGTAATCCGGAGGTGATTCAATGGTTAAAGGTGCGGATGGAAAGCACCCGGAATTCGCAGGAATTTACGCCTGAAAAAAGGAAACATATTTTTTATCACCTCAAACTGGCTGTCGGATTCGAGAACTTTATCCATAAAAAATTTGTCGGACAAAAAAGGTTTTCGTTAGAAGGAGCCGAGACGCTAATCCCATCGATGGATGCTGTAATCGAACGCGGGGCTGAACTCGGTATCGAAGAGTTTGTGATCGGGATGGCGCACCGCGGAAGACTGAACGTTCTGGCCAACGTACTCCAAAAACCTTACGAGAACATTTTTAAGGAATTTACCGGGAAAGAATACGACGATGATATTTCGCAGGGCGACGTAAAATATCACCTCGGTTATGAAAACGAGGTGCTTACCGACCAGGGTAAAAATGTAAAGCTGAAACTGATGCCCAACCCGTCGCATCTGGAAACCGTTGCGCCAATTGTAGAGGGAATGGTCCGCTCGGAGATCGATACTGTTTACGGAGGCGACTACAACAAGGCGGCAGCCATCATAATTCACGGCGATGCTGCCATAGCGGCGCAGGGTGTGGTTTACGAAACCATCCAGATGTCGCAGTTAAAAGGTTACAAAACCGGCGGGACCATTCACCTGATCATCAACAACCAGGTGGGTTTTACCACCAATTATCTCGATGCCCGTTCGAGTACTTACGCAACCGACGTGGCCAAGGTAACCCGTTCACCCGTGTTTCATGTCAACGGCGACGATGTCGAAGCGCTGATTTTTACGGTGAGGCTGGCCCTCGAATTCAGACAGAAATTTAATTCCGACGTTTTTATCGATATTCTTTGTTACCGGAAATACGGCCACAACGAGGGTGATGAACCTCGTTTTACCCAACCTCTGCTGTATCACTACATCTCGAAACACCCCAATCCCAGGGATATTTATTCCGAAAAACTAAATGAAAAAGGAATATTAACCAGCGAGGAATCGAGGAAGGAAATCAGGGAATTCGATCAGTTTTTGGAGAGTAAATACATCGAATCGGAAAAAATTGAAAAACTCAAGATCAAAAAGTTTTTGATTCATGAATATAAACATTTTGATAACCCTCAGAAAGTGATCGAAAACATCAAGGTAAAAACCGGGATCAAAAAAGAAATTCTTTTTGAAGTCGCTGACAGGATAAACAGTTTGCCCGACGACCTGCAATTCTTTAGTAAGGTGAACCGTATTATTTCCGACCGCCGGACTATGATGACCGACAATCGGCTCGACTGGGCGATGGCCGAGTTGCTTGCTTACGGAACGCTGGTCAGCGAAGGTCACCCGGTGAGGTTAAGCGGACAGGACAGCGAACGCGGCACTTTTGCCCACCGGCACGCGGCTTTTGTAGTGGAAGGTACTGATGAAAAGTATTTTCCGTTAAAACATGTCTCTGAAAAACAGGCGCCTTTCCACGTGTATAATTCACTGCTTTCGGAATATGCAGTGCTCGGTTTCGAGTACGGTTATTCGCTGGCCCATCCCAACGGATTAACCCTTTGGGAAGCCCAGTTTGGCGATTTCCACAATGTTGCCCAGGTCATCATTGACCAGTACATTGTTTCGGCTTTCGAAAAATGGGGGCTGATGAACGGTCTCACATTGTTACTGCCCCACGGTTACGAGGGACAGGGCCCTGAACATTCAAGCGGGCGTATCGAACGTTTTCTGCAGATGGCCGCCGGAAATAACATTCAGGTTGCCGTGCCCACCACCCCTGCCAATATGTTTCATGTTCTGCGCCGCCAGGTAAAAATGAATACCCGGTTGCCACTGGTTGTTTTTACACCCAAAAGCCTGCTTCGGCATCCCGATGTAATTTCTACTGTTGAGGAGCTTGCCTCGGGGACGTTTCTGGAGCTGATGGATGACCCGACAGCCGAACCCGATTTGGTGAAAAAGGTAATTTTTACGTTTGGACGTTTGTATTACGATTTGGCCAAATATAAACTGGAAGAAGGAATTTCGGACATCGCCATTGTGAGGTTAGAACAGCTTTACCCGCTTCCGTCAGAACAAATTGGGGCCGTGCTGAAAAAATACAAAAAGGCGAAGGAGTTTATCTGGGCACAGGACGAACCCGAAAATATGGGAGCGTGGCCGTTTATTCAGCGGAAACTCAGCCATCTCGGGTTGAAAGTTGCGGCGCGCCCCGAAAGCGGCAGCCCTGCTGTCGGCCTGATGGAAAAACACAGGCAAGGATTTGAAACGATTATAAAAAATGTTTTTGAGGCAAAGGCAGTGGTGGCTTCATAAAAATAAAAAAACAAAATAATGATATTGGAAGTAAAAGTCCCCAGTCCGGGAGAATCGATAACTGAAGTTGAAATTGGAAACTGGCTTGTTGAAGATGGTGCGGTGGTTGACAAAGACCAGGAGATTGCCGAAGTGGAATCGGACAAAGCCACACTGACCATTGTGGCCGCCGAAGGTGGAAAAGTAAAAATT
>CAYWBV010000275.1:2509-5838 GCA_964455785.1 uncultured Maribellus sp. | reverse complement strand
TCGGTTTCTTTCGGAAAGCCGGGAACTAACCCCCGTAACAGCAGCGCCGGACCTGCGTTTTTCCGGAGCGATAAACACCTCGTTGTGGATATTGTGCTGAAGGAGCAAGTATTGTTTTTCAGACCAAGGATTACAGGACCATTTAGTATTCGAGGATACCTTTCCCTTCCCTGACAATTTTAATTTCATCCTCCGAACAATCGACAATGGTGGAAGGCACCAGTTCGCCAAAACCGCCATCGATTACAACATCTACCATATCCTGGTATTTCTCGTTAATAAGTTCAGGATCAGTAGTGTATTCCAGAATCTCATCCTCGTCGTGAATGGAAGTGGAAAGAATTGGATGCCCTAGTTCAGCGACTATTTCCCGGATAATATTATTGTCGGGAACACGAATTCCCACGGTTTTCTTTTTCCCTTTAAAATATTTGGGAACATTGTTGTTTGCCTCAAGGATAAAGGTAAAAGGTCCCGGCAGGTTTTTTTTCATCAACTTGAAAACAGCACTGGAAATGGGTTTGGTATAGTCCGACAAATGCCTGAAATCGCTGCAGATAAAAGAAAAGTTGGCCTTTTCAATTTTTATGCCTTTAATCCTCGCCACCTTTTCAACAGCTTTGGTCTGGGTAATGTCGCAACCCAGCCCGTAAACCGTATCGGTCGGGTAAATGATAATCCCCCCGTCGCGAAGAATATCGACAATCATCCGTATTTCGCGCGGATTTGGGTTCTCATTATACAACCTGACAAACATATTCCTGTTAATTTTGCGGAGTAAAATTATAATTTTAGATTTATTTTGGGGAAGAAAACCCGTTTTTAATCATGAAACACAAATTAATTCAAACTGCCGACGGTTCGTATACTCTTTATTTGCCTGAAATGGATGAACAATACCATTCGGTAAACGGCGCTTTAACCGAATCGAACTATGTTTTTATTGAAAAGGGGTATCACTTTCACCCAGCCGAAAAACCGGTTGTTTTTGAAGTGGGTTTTGGCACCGGGCTGAACTGTTTGCTTACAGCACTTTGGGCCGAAAAAAACAAAAGGCCAACATTATATTACACCATCGAAAAATACCCGCTGGAAAACCGTTGGATTAAAGCGCTGAATTACGGAGGCCCGATTTCGGAAGAAGCAAAAACACTTTTTACTACTATTCATGAGTGCGAATGGGGAAAAACGGTCGAGGTAACGGAATACTTCAAACTGCACAAAATAAAAGCTGATTTAACTGAGGCTGCCGTCACCGGTTTGGAAAAATTCGACGTGGTTTACTTCGATGCTTTTGGCCCCGATAAACAACCGGAAATGTGGACACCTGAAATATTTCTTAAAATTTCTTCACAGTGTTCGCCAGGCGCTGTATTGGTAACATACAGTGCAAAAGGAGAAGTACGCCGGCAACTGTCAGCCGCAGGATTTGTGATGGAACGGCTTCCCGGACCTCCCGGAAAAAAAGAAATGCTGCGGGGAATAAAAAATATTTCAAAACTTTAATTGCCAAAAAATTACGTTATCTTCGCAACTTCATTTTTAAAAACAGTAAATGACGGATATAAAAATTACCGGCGAGTTGGAAAAATTTAGTTATTCTTTAGGGATGAGTATTGCCGGAAACCTCATCAAATCAGGTGTAAACACTATTAGTCCGGAACTTTTTCTCCAGGGGATAACCGACACATTCGGGGGCGAAATACCCAAAATTATGCCCGCCGAAGCCAACCGTATCCTCGAAGAGTTTATCACCAAAGCCAGCAAGGGACAGAGTAATGAAAACCTGGAAAAAGGATTACAGTTCTTATCTGAAAATAAAAAAAAGGAAGGGGTAACCGAGTTGCCCAGCGGGTTACAATATAAAATACTGAAAGAAGGATTTGGCGATTTGCCTGCCTTTAATGACGAAGTGAAATGCCACTATCACGGAACATTAATCGACGGAACGGTTTTCGATAGTTCGGTAGAACGCGGACAGCCGGCTGTTTTCCCGGTAAACGGAGTAATCCAGGGATGGGTGGAAGCATTGCAGCTCATGTCAGCGGGCTCGAAATGGAGATTATTTATACCTCCGCAACTAGGTTATGGAGAACAAGGCGCCGGTGGAATTATCGGACCAAATACTACCCTTGTTTTCGATGTTGAATTATTGGAAATCGTTTAAAATAAACAATCATGAGAAACAAAATTATTTATTTACTGGCAGTTGTAATGGTAATTGCCGGAACTTCGTGCCAGCAAGGCGCGGTAAAAAGTGTAAAACTGGAATCGCCAGCCGATTCGGCCAGTTATGCAATCGGTATTTTGGTAGGCGCCAACAACAAACAGCAACTGAGCACCGTGCCCGGTGGTGATGAAATGAACATAGAAGCTATGGCAGCCGCATTCCGCCTGGCATCGTTGGGCGAAGAAACGGCAATGACCGAAGAAGAAGCCAATAACTTCATTCGCACCTATCTGGAAACTGCAGGTAAAAAAGAAGCCCAGAAAAACCTTGAAGAAGGCAATGCTTTCCTGGAACAAAACAAAGCCCGCGAAGGCGTTACCACCACTGAAAGCGGATTACAGTATGAGGTGATTACCGCAGGAACAGGCGAAAAACCGACGGCTGAAAACCAGGTTCGTGTTCATTATCACGGAACGTTGATCGACGGTAAAGTTTTCGACAGTTCAGTTGACAGAGGTGAACCGGCCGTTTTTGGGGTTAACCAGGTGATTCCGGGCTGGACCGAAGCGTTGATGTTAATGCCGGTAGGTTCAAAATGGAAAGTTTATCTTCCCTCAAATCTGGCTTACGGAGAACAGGGCGCAGGCCAGGACATTGCTCCGAACTCGGTACTTATCTTCGAAGTGGAACTCCTCGAAATTGTTAAAGAGTAAATTGTTGATTTCTTTGGATAAAAAACCCTTTGCAAATTTTTCTGCAAAGGGTTTCTTTTTTACTTTCGTTTGCTGAGTTGTAAACCAGATCGAAAAATCTTAAAAACCAAATCAGAAATGGCATTACAGGTTAAAGGGAAAATTCAACAGATATTAAAAGCCGAATCGGGGGTCAGCCGGGCCGGCAACGGATGGAAGAAACAGGAATTTGTGATTGAAACCGAAGAACAGTTTCCGCGAAAAGTATGTTTTACGCTGTTTAACGACAAAACCTCGCTAATTGATGGGTTTAGCGCGGGGAACGAAGTGGAGGTTTCATTCAATCTGGAATCGCGCGAATACAACGGAAAGTGGTTCAGTACCATCAACGCCTGGAAAATAGACAGGCCGTCAACCGGGAACATGCCCGACGCTCCGCCCGAATACCGTTTCGAAGACATTCCACC
>CAYWBV010000275.1:0-2409 GCA_964455785.1 uncultured Maribellus sp. | reverse complement strand
CTTTAACAATTTCCGGTTGATACTTTTAAAATACTCGTTGGAAGCAAGGTTCACCAAAACATTACTGCCCGATTCTGCCAACGCTTCCTTCACCTTTTTCGTGATGGAAGGGTTCCAGAATTCATACAAATCCTTCGACTTGTAGTACGCCAGTTTTGTTCCCATTTCCAACCGGTAGGGCTGAATGAGGTCGAGCGGTTTTAACACACCGTACAGCCCTGATAAAATTCGTACACGGGTTTGCGCCAGTTCCAGTTTTTCTTCCGAAAGAGTAGTGGCCTGCAATCCCTGGTAAACATCGCCGTTAAACGCAAACACAGCCTGTTTTGTCTTGGCGGGGACAAAAGGCAACTGCCAGTTTTGGTAACGCTGAAAGTTCAACTCACCCAAATCGGCAGAAATATCCATCAGCGCCGAGATTTGTTTCGGACTCAATTTCTTCAACCTCCCCATCAGCTTTGCCGACTGCTCCAACATTTCGGGAACCGTATATTTTTCAACTTTGGGCGGAGTGGTAAAATCGAGGGATTTTGCCGGTGAAATTACAATAAGCATATTCTTTCCTGTTTTTTTCAAAAGTAACAGAAATGTTCGTTTTGGGTTCAGAAAAAAAAATGATTTTCTGCCGGGTACCAACCCGGAGCATTCAAAGGGGCGACATTTTCAGTTCAATCCGTCAACCAACCGCAAAAATGATTTGGGAACGTTACTTTCAAAACTCATTTCCTTTTTCGACACCGGATGGATAAACGAAAGGTTTTGCGCGTGCAGGCCCAGCCGTTTTAACGGATTTCCCACAGCGCCGTATTTTTTGTCGCCCGCAACACAATGTCCCATCTCCTGCATGTGTACCCTGATTTGATTCTTCCGGCCGGTCTCGAGATCAATTTTCAGCAGCGACCAGTTTTTCCCGGCTTTTAGCGTTGTAAAACGGGTGATCGCTTTTTGCCCTTTTCCCGGTTTTTGAAGCGAGTGCATCTTGTAGTTTTTATCTTCATAAAGGTACGAAGTAATCATTCCTTCGGGCTCGGTTACCCGGCCTTCAACCACGGCAATGTAACTCCGCCCGGTGACAGCGTCGTCCCACGAATCCTGAAGCTGGTGTTTTACCTCTTCGTTTTTGGCAAACACCATCAGGCCCGAGGTTTCGCGGTCGAGGCGGTGGACAATAAATATTTTATGCGCACGATCCTGCTTTTTTACATGTTCGCTGAGCATACTGTACGCGGTTGCCCGCTTTTCACTTTCGGTCGCAACCGACAAAAGCCCGGCGGGTTTGTCAACCACAATAATATCATGGTCTTCATAAACAATTTTAACGGCCGCAGCCTCTTCAGCCCTTGAAATCCGTTCAGGATTAATTTCCACTTTCTGCCCCTGTTTTAACGGGTGGTTAAACTTCGTAACCATTTCGCCATCCACCAAAACCTGTTTGTATGCCAGCAACGATTTGATATTGTTCCGGCTTTTCGAAGGCATTTGCTGAATCAAAAATGGCATCAGCAACGTTTCTTCCAAAACATCGAAAACCATTCCTCTTTTTGAAGGCGCCGCCTTACGAATTTGTTTTTTGTCCATTGATTTATACTGACAGTTCAGTGGCCAAAATTACGGGATTTTATCGGTGATATTACTTTTCGCAAAAATAGTTTATAATAAAATTTACCGGATGGTGTATAAAAACGACGTTGCTTTATTACTTTTATAACCGTTTAGCAATCAACTAAAAATACGCCTTATGAAAACCGTTATTCCATTGTTTTTTGTTTTTGCACTCTTCCTGAACGGATGTTCGAACCGTCAGAAACCGGAAGAACAACCCGGCAAAACGGTTGCCGACAGTATCGAAATCATTCAGCAACCATACGAAAACAGCCCCGGGGCAACCGAATATGAAATCCCTGTTCTACGCGGAACGAAAATCAGGCACGGGATTCAGAAAAGGTATTACCAGCACGGCAGCCTTTATTCTGAAATTCCTTATGTCCGCGGGAAAAGAAACGGCACAGCCTTCACCTACTACCAGGCGGTTCCGGGCGTAAAACCGGTGGTATGGAAAGAGCAGCCTTATGTAAACGACACGCTTCACGGAATTTGCAAACGATACCACCGAAGCGGAAAAATCCAGGCTGAATATGAATACAAAAAAGGACTTGCAGCCGTTGGGATGACAGAATATACCGAATCGGGGAAACCCGTAAAAACGCCGGAACTCATCCTTTCGAAAGTCAAAACCGGGCAGTATTATTTTATCAGCGCCAAACTGTCGGACAATACAAAAAACGTCAATTATTATCTGGGCGACCTCGTTGAAGGAAAATATTTTCCCGAAAACCTGAAAGGTCTCCAGGTGAGAAATGGTGTCGGCGAAGTTTTGGTCCCGGCCAACTCGAAAAGCGTGACCATCAC
>CAYWBV010000274.1:1838-5881 GCA_964455785.1 uncultured Maribellus sp. | reverse complement strand
GGCATCAGCGCCCAGGCAAATGTTTCGGCAACGGGCGACATATCCTTATCGTACAGGTGCAGGAAGTATTCGTAGTTTTCCTGTTCAGCAAAAATGTTACAACTGTTTATCCCCCGGTTGTAGATGTGATAATAGTTTTCGTGGGTCAGTGGTTCAGACTTTTGCATGGGATAGGTTTTTGGGTGTTATCGCCGGCGATACATGTTCGAAGCCTGCCAGGTTTGGAGAATCCAAAACTGCCGATTTGCCCCAAACCCCTTCTTTTTCTTTGGTTTTAGGTGTTCGCGTTTTCATCACTGTGTCCGTGTTCCTTCTTTTCAAAAAAACCACCACGCCCAGTTGATTATCGGGAGCTGCAGCTCTGTCGGTAAACAGTATCCGGGTTTCGAAAATTTCGTACCCGTTGTTCCACATTTGATAAAGGGCATAAGTGGTGTTTTTGGGCACAAAACCAAGCCTGTACGAACCGGAATAAATGGCAATTGTATTCTGGTCGTAAAGGTTTTTGTTTTCTGCTTTTAGTTTTAGTTTCGAACCGATCTTTAGTTTTTTGAAAACCGTCGCCCCGTCGTAAAAAGAGAACCCGGCTACCGGAAAACTTTTGTAATGGAAGTGTTTTGTCATGGTTTAGCAGTTGTGTATTGTATAGTTAGATTCAGGGTACTGTCAATCGTCAGACTGTTTTTTTTGATTTTTCATTTTTTCGGATAAAAAAATTGAGTTGCAGAGGCGGAGTAATTCGGAATCCCCCGTGAAACAGGGGACAAAACGGGCCATGCCGTTGAACGATAGAATGCGGGAAGGTAACAGGACCCGGCATATTTTGGGATTGCCGGTATATTTTTGTAACGTATTTTCGGAAACAAAATGCAATTCTTCCCCCTTTTTTTTGGGCGCCGCGGGCCGGAATCAAAGGTGGAAATAAACTCAAATCCGCTGAAGATTTTCCCTGCCCTTCCATATGGACTGCAAATGAGGTAAGTTGTCATTTTGTTTTTTGTTTTTTATGTTTGGAGAGCTTTTGATTTGGTTGGGAACAATTACGCTATTGGTGGCCAAATTGTAAGGACTTCAAACATAGGGCTAAATATATAAAAATAAAAAACGCAAAAGAGTATTTCTTCTGCGTTTTTTTGCCATAATTTTTACAAAAAGACATTTTATTTACCCTGCGGCATGGTAATCGAGCCAAGATTGGTTACTTTATAGTCGCTCAAACTGAATTTTTTGTTGGAGTTGGTATCCACTTTTGTAACGGTCATGGTCGATGTATCGCCGCTGCTTTTGTCAACGGTGGTAGCTTCCATCATATATCCCCACGGGAATCCCCTCGAATAGAGGCTGGTTTTAAAGAGGGTGCTGAAAAAATCCTGCGTATTCATTTTCAGGTCTTGTGTGATCCAGATATTCGATTTTGATTCCTCGTCGGAGTAAACATATTCTTCGCATTTGTAACCGGCAATGGTTTTGGTGCGCCCTGTTTTTTCCACGTTGGGATTGGCTAAGTACATCTCGGGGGTCTCCTCCAGCGTTTCTTCTTCTTCTTCGTATGTTTCTCCTATCGACTGGAAAAAAGCGCCTATTCCGTAAACAAGTCCTGTTTTTTCTCCTTTTTCTTCGTTCAGGATTATCATAGCTCCGTTTTCAGCATCGATGATGAACATCCCCTGTCCAGGCTGGGCCACATCGCCCGAAACGACCTCGTAGGCCATACTTTTCGATTTTGGGTTGAGATGGGTGATAAATTCGCCGTCGCTGGTTTTTTTTCCGCCCTTCTCTGTCGATTCGATGTGCATTTGAATAAGATGATCAAAACTATAGTTGTCGGCTACCGGAACGGGTTCGCCCGAGATGCCCATTCCCTTGAGTAACCCCTGCATACGTTGCTGTGTTTTGGCCTCGCGCGAGGTACCGTCTTCATTATCGTTGCCGCTGTCGTCTGATTCGTCATTTTTCTCCATCGATTCTTCCACCTTGTCAAGCCCTTCGTCAATTTTTTCATCTATTTTTCTTTCGGCCCGGTCCTCAATTTTCTGCTCCACCTTTTCTTTTGCCTTGTCCGATAACTTTTTCAGAAGATTTTGCCCTTGTACCGGCTGAAACAACAGAATGGCGAAAAGCGATAATAAACTAATTTTCAAAGCTGTTTTCATAATTTTTTTGTTACAGAATTAGAATTTAAAATTTTGAGAAAAATTAAAACAAAAAAACATAACAGTCAAGCGTATGTCTATTTTTATCTGTTGTAAAGTTAAACAGGTTTCGGAATAAAAGAGAAAACGGTTCAGGGAAGGGCAGGACGCCTCATTCAATGAAAAATTGTTATTTTAAAACCGGAATTAATTAAGAAACCATGAGCAAAAACCATTTTCTGGCCTTCGACCTCGGCGCTTCCAGCGGAAGGGCAATTCTGGGGATTTTGGAAAGCAATAAACTCGACTTGATTGAGATACACCGGTTCAAAAATCAAATGACCCACATTCACGGGCATTACTACTGGAATATTTTCAATTTGTTCGATGAGTTAAAAACAGGTCTGAAAAAGTGTATTTCGGAATTTAAAATACAACCCGACTCGTTGGGTACCGATA
Source organism: uncultured Maribellus sp. (assembly GCA_964455785.1). GTDB lineage: Bacteria > Bacteroidota > Bacteroidia > Bacteroidales > Prolixibacteraceae > Draconibacterium. Next base: position 3,290 of record CAYWBV010000274.1, on the reverse strand, counting down.
CCTGGGGTGTGGACTATGCTTTGGTCAACAAAGAGGGACAGTTGGTGGGGTTGCCCTATGCTTACCGCGATCACCGGACGGACAACTCGATGCCGGAGTTTTTCGAAATCCTGCCCAAAAAAGAAACTTACCTGCTTTCGGGAATCCAGTTTATGCAGTTTAACACGTTGTTTCAGCTTTTTGCCTCGGTAAAGGAAAACTATTCGGGACTGGATGTGGCTGAAAGTTTACTTTTTACACCCGATGTGCTGAATTATTTGTTTACCGGGATCAAAAAAAATGAATATACCATTGCCAGTACCTCGCAACTGCTAAGACCGGGCAAAGCGGAGTGGGAGCCAAAACTTTTTGAAGTGGCGGGTATTCCGCTGAAGTTAATGGAAGATATTATCCAGCCCGGAGTTGAAATCGGAAAGGTTTTGCAGGAAATCAGGCAAGAAACGGGATGCGGCAACATATCCTGTGTTTCGGTGGCTTCGCACGACACAGCCTCGGCGGTAGCTTCGGTACCGGCCACGGGAGAAAACTGGGCGTATTTAAGCTCGGGTACCTGGTCGCTGCTCGGTATCGAGAGCCCGGTGCCTTTGGTGTCGGAAAAAACGCTTGAAATGAATTTTACCAACGAAGGCGGAGTGAATGGCACAACCCGTTTTCTGAAAAATATTATGGGAATGTGGCTCATCCAGGAATGTAAACGTATCTGGGACGAAGAGAGGGAAATACCGTGGCAGGAAATTGTGGATTTGAGCGAAACCGTCCAACCTTTTCAGTGTTTTATAAATCCCGATCATCCTACGTTTCTTAATCCGGGCAATATGCCAAAAGCCATTCAGAAATATTGTGAAAATACCGGACAGTATGTTCCGCAAACCAAAGGAGAAATTGCACGGTGTATTTACGACAGCCTGGTTTTAAAATACAAATTCACCATAAAACAGGTTGAATCGGTGACGGGCAAAAAAATCGAAAAACTGCACATTATCGGTGGAGGGGCAAACAATAAAATGCTCAACCAATTAACCGCCGATGCTACAGGTATCCCGGTTTTTGCAGGACCTACCGAAGCAACGGCCATCGGGAATATCATGATGCAGGCCAAAGCGCTGGGGGTGGTCAGCACGCTGGAAGAAATCCGCGCGATCATCCGGAATTCATTTGAAGTGACCGGATACGTGCCTTCGCCAAAACTTGACTGGGAAGCAGCTTACCGAAAATTTGAAAAACTGCATTAACCGGATTTCTCTTTTTGAAAGGATAGAAAAGTAAAAGGTTTTGAATGTTAAAATATCGGGTTATTGATATTCAACAAACAAAACCTTGTGTACTGGTGTTGATAGCTGGCCTGTGCAGGCCGGTTGCAACTATCGTTAGCCTGGGTGTCCCTTCCACATTGGGCAGGGCACATTGTGTGCCTGTTGGGTAAAACTGATGCTATGAAAAATATTCTAAAAA
>CAYWBV010000274.1:0-1738 GCA_964455785.1 uncultured Maribellus sp. | reverse complement strand
CCAAACCCTAACATCACATAACCATCGCCAACCTGTGCTTTGTACACAAAATTCAGCGGCAGCTCGAGGTAGGTGAGCCTGAATTTGTTTTCGATACTGCCGAACGAATTTTTTGCCCCTTTGGTGGTAAGCAACAACCCCGGCTGAAAATAGAACTCCGGGGCAACAGGTATCTGAACGTTGCCCCCGACATGATAACCGAGGAGCAGGTCGTTTTCAAGTTTGTCCCCATCTCCGTCTTTCCCGTTCAGATTCTGAAAGTTTAATCCTCCTAAAATGGCAAAAGATGGTTTTGCAGGGTTCATCGTCTGGGCAGCAGCCGCTAAAACGGCAAGGTTAAAAATGAGCGTAAAATATAATGTTTTTGTTTTCATTCTTAAATTATTTCAGTTGGATAATCAATTAATTCTGAGCTTCTTTTTCAGCCGCAGCCTTCATCTTCTCGTTGGCCGTAATCATAAATTCGACTCTTCGGTTTTGCGCCCGTCCGTCTTCGGTATCGTTCGAATATTTGGGCATGGTTTCTCCAAAACCTTTGATACGAATCCTGGTTCCATTAATGTTTTCGCCGGTTAAATAACGCGATACACTGCGGGCCCGCTGTTCTGAGAGCGTTTGGTTGTAGGCATCGCTTCCTTTGTTGTCGGTATGTCCCTGAATTTCGATATCGGTATCAGGATAATTGTTCAGCACCACCACCAGTTTGTCGAGGTTTGTTTTGGCATCCCCGGAAAGATCCGATTGGTCGAAACCGAACAAAATGTTACTGCTAAATTCTACGACGATACCTTCTCCCACGCGTTCCACTTTGGCATCGGGAACTGTTTTTTTAATTTCCTCGGCCTGTTTGTCCATCTGCCGGCCAATCACAGCGCCCGAAGCGCCACCTACTGCTGCTCCGATAATAGCTCCAAGGGCAGTATTTCCGGAAGCCCGGCCAATGACAGCTCCGGCAGCGCCTCCGGCGGCAGTGCCTACAGCCGCGCCTTTTTGGGTTTTGTTCCAGGTAGCGCAACCCGGAAACAGGATTATTGCGCTTAAAACGATAAGTAGAATTATTTTCCCTTTTTTCATCTTTTTTATGATTAATTGTTTTTTGCCTTTTGGTCTTTTTTGATTCGCCGGTTCCGGTTAATATGCTTCAAATGCCGTGGGGAGCAATGAGGTTGATTATTAACTCCGGAGAGTCATAATCAAAACCTCATTGATTGCAAATCCACTAGAAATCGGGTATATCTGTTTTCTTTATTTTATCGTAGTTCGAAATCAACCTTGGTCGAATTTCCCGAAGTAACTGCCACCCCTTGTATGGTATCGGTTTCATAACCCTCAAGTTCGCAGATAACGGTATAAGTGCCTTCCGGAATCCCTATCAACTTGTAACGGCCATCCATATCGGAGAAGGTGGAAACAAGTTTATAGTCGTCGTCTTCCATTTCGTCTTCATCCATTTCATCATCATCCGCTTCGCCGATATCTTCCGGCAATAAAACCTGTACCGATGCATTTTCAAGAGGCGCCCCTGTGGTATTCGCCACACTGCCCTCAATGCGGCCTGCATATTCCAGGAAAACTCCTCTTACAACCGGTTTAAAATTAAACCCATTGATTTGACCATTGATATTTCCTTTTGCCACAAACGATTTGCTGACATCAAAATCGAGAAGTACATCGGAAGTTTGGCCCTCGCTGAGCTGAATGGCAGGTGAAATTTTAACTTTTAACCCACTTGAAGAGC
>CAYWBV010000273.1:0-5923 GCA_964455785.1 uncultured Maribellus sp. | reverse complement strand
ACGATGGTTTCCAAACCACCACATCGCCGCAAACCAGGGCAATCATGGCATTCCATGCCCAAACGGCCACCGGGAAATTAAACGCCGAAACCACGCCTACAATTCCCAGCGGGTGATACTGATCGTACATGCGGTGTTTTTCGCGCTCGGAGTGCATGGTAAAGCCGTACAACTGCCTCGACTGCCCCACGGCAAAATCGCAGATGTCGATCATTTCCTGCACTTCGCCCAAACCTTCCTGAAGAATTTTTCCCATTTCGTACGATACCAATTTCCCGAGCGGCTCTTTGAATTTGCGCAGTTCCAGCCCAATCTGCCGCACAATTTCGCCCCGCTTTGGCGCGGGGACCATTCGCCAGGTTATAAATGCCGACTTTGCTGTTTCGACCACGCTATGGTAATCTTCCAGATCTGCCTGCTGAACTCCGGCAATCAACTCACCATCCGACGGCGAAAACGATTCAACAAATTTTCCTTTTGTCGCTTTCCAAACGGTTCCGGTGCATACACCGGAATTTATAATTTCGATTCCCAGTTTTTTTAGATCTTCCCTGATATTAAATTGATCTTCCATAATCTAAACCTTTAAATGAATTTCTTTTAAATCGTCGAAAAAACAAAAACATGCTAAAAAATAAACTGAAACCATGCAGCTACAGTATAAACTCCGTCCATTTTAAACAGGTTTCGTTTTTGATACTTTCCACCAAACCGCCGGCATTCAGAATTTGCAACAGCTTCTCCGGCAGCGGGGCAAACGTAAACTCTCTGTTTTTTATAAAAACTTTCCCGGCAGCCAGGTCCACTGAAACTGAATCGCCGAGGGAGTATAAATCCACCGCTTCCGGCAAAATAACAATTGGCAATCCCTGGTTGATAGCCGAGCGAAAAAATATACGCGAAACCGATTTCACGATAACCGCATTTACACCTGCGTGGCGCAAACCCACCGCCGGATGCTCGCGCGAACTTCCGCAGCCAAAATTTTCGCCGCAAATGAGAATGTCACCTTTCGAAACTTTTTTGGAAAATCCGGGGTCGAAGCCGGCAAAAAGATGCGGAAGAATGGATTCCGGTTCAGCGCTGCTGATTTTGTAGGTCAGGTTTCCGGCAAACATCTGGTCGGTATTCAGGTTGTCCACATCCGAATAATCCCATACTCCATTCATTTTCCGGTTTTCTCCCGCTGGAACTTCAACAGTCAGTGCCTCTTTTCGCTGAAAAGGAAAAATTTTGATTTTATCTTCCTGAAACGGAGTTTTTAATTTACCGTGAAGTGCAGAAAAAGCCACCGTTTCAGGTGAAGCCAGGTAAATGTTCGCTTTTTTATTTCCCATCCTTCCGAGGAAATTGCGGTTGGCGGTGGAAACCACGTTCACATCATCAGCAGGAATTCCCTGGCCAGTTCCCAGACACGGCCCGCACGACGGGGACAAAATATTCGCGCCCGCTTTCAAAAAAATTTCAATAATACCTTCGTGAATGGCTTGCAAATAAATCTCTTTGGAGGCTGGAGTTACCAGTAACTGAAATCCTTCGGGAATTTTTTTCCCTTCGAGGATGTCGGCCGCCGCGCGTAAATCTTCAATCCTTCCATTCGTACACGTACCGATTAACGCCTGCTGAACCTGAATTTCGCCCGCTTCGGCGACGGTTTTTACATTGTCCAACTGGTGCGGGCAGGCCACCAGCGGAACGATTTCGGAAAGGTTAATATCGTATTCATTTTTATAAAAGGCATCGTGGTCTGCCCAGTCGCCGCGGGCATCGTAGCCCAGAAACATGCTCAGCACCCCGTCGGCGGGGAACACCGCATTTTTGGCGCCCATTTCCGAAGCCAGGTTCGCGATGGTCATCCGGTCGGAAATCGAGAGGCTGCTAACTCCCTCTCCGTGAAACTCGACTGAAAGATAATCAGCGCCGCTGGCTCCCAGCATCCCGATAATATAAAGAGCCAAATCCTTTGCCGACACGTGTTTTCGTAATTCACCGGTCAGGTTTATTTTTATTGATTCCGGGACTTTGAACCACGTTTCGCCGGTTTTCCAAATCCCGGCTGCCTCTGTCCGGTCAATGCCTGTCGCCAGCGTATTAAAAGCCCCGGCAGTGCAGGTGTGGCTGTCGCTGCCCACAATCACCATACCCGGCCGGGCATATTTTACCATTATCTGGTGACAAATCCCGTCGCCGGCATCGTGAAACTTTTGTATGCCCTGTTCTCTCGCAAAATTGCGGATGGTCTGGTATTGATTGGCCAGCCCCGAGTCGGTGGGCGGCGCGTTGTGGTCGAGCACCACTACCAATTGGTTGGGATCGGCCACTTTTTCTCCTCTCATTTTTCGGAATATCGTTTCGATACTGGACGTATTGTCGTGTGTTAAAACCAAATCCGGTTTCCGAAAAACAATTTCGCCTGTCGGCGCTTCCAGTATTTTTTCGATGTATGTTTTTCCTGCCATAATTTTTAATTTTTCACAGGATTTAACAGTCCTCCTTTTTTATAAATCTGCATTTGCACTTCGGAAAACGGTTCAACAAAAGTTTCTTTACGATTTTCCAGATTCGTTACTTTTCCGTTTCGCAAATCAATCTGAATACGATCGCGGTTTTTCAGTTCCAATTCGTCCAACGAACGATAAACCAGCACCGGAAATGCCGCGTTGATAGCGTTTCGTTCGTAAATGGCGCCGAACGATTGGGCAAGAATGACCTGGTTTTTCAAAGAAATAAAACAATCCACCGCCTGCTGCCGTGAACTGCCGGAACCAAAATTTTTCCCGGTAATCACAATATCTCCGGGTTCCGATTTTTGCGCATAATCTTCCCAGCCGCTGAGGTTTCCGAAGGTAAACGGCCCCATTTCCGCCACATCGGTAATTGCCAGGTGACGGTTGTGAAAAATCATGTCGGTGTCGATGTTGTCTTCATCGATAATCCAGACTTTCCCGATTAAAACCTCAGGCTTTTCCTCTTTTTGATGTTGAATTTCCGATTTTTTCTTTTGAACTTTCTTTGGAAAAAAGAGCGTTGGCGAATCGGGAAGATAAACTTCGGTGGTAATGTGGCCGGCGATTGCCGACGCGGCTGCTGTTGCCGGCGAAGCCAGATAAACACTTCCTTTCCCCTGTTTCCCTGTAAAATTTCGGTTGCCGGTACTGACGGTCACTTCACCCGGCCCGTTCTGCCCGATTTGTCCGGCGGCACAACCCGCGCAACCGGCATTTCCTACCACCGCGCCGGCATCCTTAAATATTTTCATCAACCCTTCATCCAGACATTTTTGCCAGATTTCGTCGGTAGCCGGAACAATTTTCAGGACTACTCCGGGCGCAACCTTTTTCTCTTCAAGAATGCTTGCCGCCACAATCAAATCCTCCATTCGCCCGTTGGTGCAGCTCCCGATAAAAACCGAATCAATTTTTTCACCCTGAACCTGTTCCACACTTCTTACATCGTGCGGTTTTCCGGGCAGAGAAACAACAGGCCTGAAACCGGCAAGATTAAAATGAAAAACCTCATCATAAAACGCCCCTTCATCTGCAAAAACCGGTTCAAATATTTTTCCTGAATGTTTTTTACAGTAGTTAATAATCCTCTCGGAAGGCGGGAAAAGCAGTGCGATAGCGCCCATTTCGGTAGCCATCGAAGAGATGGTAATTCGCTGGTCGAGGGTAAACTGCTCCAGGTTATCCCCTGTTATTTCAACGACCTTCCCCAACAAAGAGCTGGCGCCAAAATGTCCGAGCAAATTCAGGACGATATCTTTGGCATACACCCCTTTCGGACAAGCGCCCTCCAGTACTATTTTTACAGAACGTGGAACTTTGAACCACACTTTCCCGGTTGCCCAGGCCGCGGCAATGTCCTGATCGCCCATTCCCTGCCCGAAACTTCCGACAGCGCCCAGAATATTGGCATGCGAATCGGTGGAGACAAGTGTGCAGCCAGGCACAGCCAATCCCCGATCGATGGCGAGGTGCGTACCGATTCCCGAATCAATATCAAAAACAGAGATTCCATTATTTCGTGCGAAAACCCGGCAATATTGCTGGTTGGCCGCGTATTTCTGATCAGAGCCGGTAGGATTACAATCGAACGTAAACCACGTTTTTCGGGGATCGGCAACCTCCAGCCGGTTTTCTTCGATGTTTTTTACTACGTTGGCGCCGCCAAAATCGCGGGCCAGCCGCACATCAATTTCCACATCGACAATATCGCCGGGTCGAACTTTATTTTTCCCGGAGTGGTTCGCCAATATTTTTTCAATGATGTTCATCCTATTATTCTTACATTTTTAGTCTGTCTTTAAAAGGCATAAACGTCATAAAGTCGGCATGATGGACGATGTAAGCTTCGGTGGTCCGTTTTACCATGTCGCCCTCGCCGGCATGAGTTGCAATAATATGGCATACTTCGGGAGGTACACCACACTCTTCGGCCATTGAAACCCCTGAAAACGGGTGGCGCAGGTATTTTCCGTAATCGCCCTGCACGGCATTCCCTTTTTCATCGAGAACATATTCAAGCAGTTTCCCCACGTCGATGAGGATGGCGCCTGCAATAAGAACGTCCATATCGACGGGTAAATCGTCTTTAAAAAACTTGCGTACCTTTTTCCCGGCCTCGCGTGCAATGTGTACCACGGCCCGTTTGTGGTCCATAAACGATACTTTCAAATCGGGGCCGCAAAGCAGGGTAAACGGGATACGTTTCAAATCCTTCGCTGACAAAACACTGCGGTCGATGGCCAGTTGCCAGGTTTTGGCGGTTTTGTATCTTAGCTCTTCGTCCTTGATCCAGTAGAGTTCGGGCCAGAGTTCAAAAATATTTCCCATTATTCGCTTATTTGAGTTTAAAAATGATGGCATCGGTCATCTGCGTTGTCGACGCAGCTCCTCTTTTCAGCACGTCCGGGCTTCCCGGCAGTTTTTTCATATCGTAGGTTCGTACCTCGCCTTCCAAAATTACCTCAGAAATTGCTTTCCTTATTTTTTGTGCGATTTTCGGTTCTTCCAGGTAATCAAGCATCATACAGGCCGACTCGATCATTGCCACCGGGTTGACGATGGAAACCGGATAACCGGCATATTTGGGCGCAGAACCGTGGGTGGGTTCAAAAACGCCGATGCCCGTATCCTGGTTGATTTGAGCCGAGCAGGCAAAACCCAGTCCGCCGATCAGTCCTGCAAAAGCGTCGGAAACAATATCGCCAAACATGTTGCCGGCCACAATCACCCCGTAATCTTCCGGGTTTTTGGTAAGCCACATCATCTGCGCGTCGATGTTGGTATTCCACAGTTCAATTTCCGGGAATTCGTTTTTTTGCATTTCACGCGCCATTTTGTACATCATTCCCGAAGTTTCGCGAATAACATTGGGCTTTTCGCACAGGGTTACCGAACGGTAGTTGTATTTACGGGCGTGTGAAAATGCTGCATATAAAATGCGCTGTGTTGCCTTTTTTGTAAAAATGCGGGTAGAAACTGAAAGTTCCTCCACAGGAACCTGACCAAAATTTTTGACAAATTTGGGGTGGGTCATCAGCGCCTCGTACACTTTTGCAGGCGGGTTGCTCCACTCCACGCCGCTGTACAACCCTTCGGTATTTTGCCTGAAAATGGCCACGTCCACCAGCGGTTCCTCGATAACGCCGCCCGGTCCGCGCCGGACAAAATTCAGCGGGTTCCCTTGATACGAATGGCAGGGGCGCAAACAAATATCGAGGTTAAAATGCTGCCGAAGCGACACAATGGGGCTGGAATAAACTAACCCCCTTTCTTTCAGTTCCGGCGCCAGTTCAGCAAAAGCCTCGTCTTTGGGTTTGGATGTAATGGCGCCAAACAGGACAATTTTGTGTTTTTCAATCAACTGAACGGTACGATCGGGGAACGGATTTCCTTCGTTACACCAAAAATCCCAGCCG
>CAYWBV010000272.1:0-5924 GCA_964455785.1 uncultured Maribellus sp. | reverse complement strand
TTGACCATCCGGTTCCTTCTTTAGCCGAAGGAACCAGATGTTCGTAGATAATGGTTGTATCCTTATTTACAATTTGATAGGCTGGATTTTTAATGGTTAATGTAACCGTTGCGCCATCGGCCAGGTTATTTTCGGAGAGAGAGAAACCTACCGGATAGGAATCCTGCAGAGCGCCACCTGCCACACGTCCGATGTATTTTACCTTTGTTATGTCGCTCAGTTTAAGTCCGAGCACCTCATCCTGGTAATTCAAATCCACCAGGTAGCTGTCGGTTATCCGCCCGTCGTTTGCAAAAATATGGTTGGCCTTTTTGGCGATAACTTCGTGTGAGCCAACGGGTACCTGGATTTCGAATTCGCCTTTGGAGTCCGACATTAAAACCGTTCCGTTTTTCCCCACGGCCGTTACACCATCGATGGTAAAGGACACTCCTTCCACCGGGACAGTTCCTCCCTGGTAGGTGACGGTACCGGTAACCCGAAAAGATGACTTGTCAATAAAGTTGACGGTAAAGGTTTCAGAACCTTCGCCGATAAAACGTACTTCTTCCTGGGCTTCAAACTGATGAATTCCGAGGCGGGGAATAATGGTGTACAGTGTTCCATTGCCGCTGTATGGAACGGCCCTGATGGCATAAGAACCATCTGCCCCGGTTACACCTTTGTATCCCAATTGTTCGCTTGTCGGTATTCTTGTTTCATTTAAAACAGCTCCATTTAATTTCCCGTGATTTTCGTTATAATCACTGTTTTTGTATGAACGATCATAAAACTCTTCATCAGTCGCATAATTAAAACTCCAGTAAGCTATTAATCCTGTTTCGCCACCGGTAATATACCGGTTGTAATCTCTTGCAATTTCTTTCGGGGTAAGGGCACGGGCCCAAATCCTGACTTCGTCCACTGCCCCTGAATAATTTCCGCCAAGACTGGCCGGATTGTTATTCCCTGTTATTATTGCAGAAGTTTTGGTGCTGTCTGTACGTTCGCCGTTGATATAAATAAAAAGACTGTCGCCGCTGAATATTCCGGTAACATGGACGAAACCGGAACCTTCGAGAAACCCGTTTACCGGAACCACAGAATTGAGCGTTTGATCGCCTGCTGAAAAATAGACAAAATTGTCCATCAGCCCCAGCTCGTACATTCCCGGCTTTGTGACTATTTTTTGTGTCCCGGAGAAAGCATCCGGAGCAATCCAGGCTTGCACAGTAACAAATTCCGTGCTGGTTTCAAGAAAAGAGGTATTGTTGATGGTTGCGGTCTGGCTGGCATCGAAAACAAGGCTTCTGCCCGAAATTCCTTCTTCGGATTCCAGGCGCACCTCCACATTTTCTTCAGCCTGGCCATTCTCGAATGTTACCCTTCCGTAAATATCTCCGGTTGGGGTGCGAAAACCGTAGGTCAACAAAGTATCGGTAGAAATGGTTACATCGGCACACTTGGTAATTCCGACAATCTGGTATTCATAAATTTCTCCCGGATTCGATTGTTCGTCGCTGAACTGATATGATTCGGAACCGATGGTTCCGGTCACCTGGGCAATTTGTTTAAAAGTATTTCCTGACTGAAAGATTCTGTTTTTCACCGAAAAATAATCAATCGGCATTCCATCGGTTTCCCACGATAACTCTATCCGGTCGGAAAAATAACCTTTGGATGCATTTATCGAATACAACTCTCCCGACTCCAGCGGAACCACATTGTCGCCGCTAACCGACAGAGCTTCCTGAGTAACATAATTTGCATTGCCGGGTTTTACATAAATTTTATAGGTGAATTTGTTACACATCAGGAAAAGCTCTTCCGAAAACGAACGGTTGGTTAACGAATCAGCCGGAACCACGATCACCTCCTTTGCTCCTCCGCTGGTCAGATTATACCGTTCAATGATGACCGAGGAGTTGGCTGTCCAAACGTTTCCGCTGTTATAGTTCCATTTGATTTGTGCTACATTGGTTTTGGCATTAAATTGGACATCGGCCGACGCAACATATTTATGAGCCATGGATAACTGAACGGATGTAACTTCGTCCAAATCCCATCCCCATTCAGCCTGGGTTTTGGTGCGCCGAATCCGGTAATAATAAGTGCCGTTAAGATTTTCTGTGGATGTTTGGTTGAGGTAAGAATACGTACTTGTTGCCTGATTATAATCCACTTTTCCCACATTGACCGGATTATTAAACTCAATATTGTCGGCACGCTGAATCTCAAACTGGTCGCCCGAAATATAATTGGCCCCCGTTGCAGTGTTTAAATCCCATGTAACAGATACATCTCCGTTGGCAAGTTGTGTTGCTTTAAAATTTTTTGCCTGCGGATATGCAGGAAGTGTAATGGCACTTCTTTCTTCAACAGTTCTGCTACAATACCCCAATGTATATCTCACGGTAACGGTTTTTGACTGTTGGCTTTCCGCAATATCCACGGGAATAGAAACTGTACTTCCAGTTAAGGTAGAGTAGGCGCCCCCGCCAATAGAATATTCATATTTGGAATAAACTCCGGTTGGCGACACGGTTGTATTTACATTGTATTTCCCCGGAGTAGTTGAAAACGTATAATTTAAAGAGGGAACAGGAAATGTAAGTCCGGAAAAACTCTGGGAAGTACTTGTTTCCCCGTAATCGGCGCCTGCATTTTCATCGACATAATAACTAACTCCCACTACAAAAGTCGAAGCATCAAAAAAGGAAGCAGGTAAACAAACCCTGATTTGCGCCCAGGTAGTGCTACCATCTTTGGTAATATCCGTTTGGGTGTAATTGTCTTTATCATAAGTTGGCGTATGTGCCGAGATACTTTCCCAGAAATCATAACTGCCATGCGTTTGAAAAATTTCGACGTTTACATCTGTCCTGGTTCTGTGCGAACGTACCCAGTACCAATCATCTTCGCCCTGCGGGTCACCTGATCCGTGATATGACCAAAACCGGAGAAGCGTGGAGCCATTTACAGTTATCTTACCTGCTCTTGTGTCGGTTGGGGAAATCCCTTCGTCATTGGCATCATCGTCGTAAATGGGTATTTTCAGATTGATATACCCGTTTTTCAGATCATTGGCGTCCATGGTCACTTTCGATGCCGGGATGGCCTGGGAATATACTTTCCCCACACCCACAAATCCAATACACACAATTATCAACAACAACTTATTAAAAATCAACCCACATAATTTGGGATCGGGCATTCTCAACGATTTCATAATTATTGATTTAATATATGCGAAAAAATTGACGATCGTCAAACCGAATCCGCCAATCAAACGATAGTTCATCTTATTATTTTTACAAATTTATTGTCATAAACCGGAAGGCAACTTCCGGTTTAATTGAAACAACCTGCATCGTCTTTAAAACAGTGTACAATTTAGGGGAATCGCACACAATTTTATATGCCCTAATTCGGTCATTTATCTGTAAAAAAAATGATTAAAAAAGATCAAAAGCATGGATATAACGGAACAACTCGGCAGTTGTATTTATCTCCAGTTTTTGACGGATGTGTTTACGATGGTTATCAAGCGTATGTTTGGATATAAAAAGTTCTTCGGCAATCTCATTCCTTGTTTTTCCACAACCAATCAGACGCAAAATTTCGAGTTCGCGTTTGGACAGTAATGTGTATTTTGTAAAATTGTGGAGAACAAATTCAATACTGTCAGCAAGAACCTGTATTTTTTTTGATTCGTTAAAAAAAACATCGACGGGGACATAATCGGTTATAAAACAATCGGGGTTGCGGCAAATCCGCGTGGAGCAAACAAAATTCCGGTAAGGCGCGTTTTTGTTTTTCCGAATTCTTTGAATATGACCAAAAACATTAAGTTCATTCTGTTCTTTTCCAAAACGGATAATTTCACGTGTGGTTTCTTCCCAGGTTGAGGGCCAATAATGTTCTCTAAAAAACTGAACATTATGATGAATTATTTCTCCGTTGGAAAGGCCAAAATAATTTTCATATTTTTTATTGGCGTAGATAAATTCAAAGGTGTCGATTCGGTTAAAATGTGCATATCCTGAGATACTTTCTGCAATATCGGCAATAGTAAAATTTTCGGTTTTTTTCTTTTCTTTTGAATGGAATGAAGGGTTCAGTTTCGGTTCGTTTACCACAAGATTTAACTCATCCATTGGAATACTAAAATTAGTGGCTCTAAAATAGCCATTAAAAATGAAAATTATGCAAAATAGTTTTCAGATTTAAAATTCAAATTTCAGATTTCCCAGTTGACCGATAATAACCATCTGACTAACTTTTCTGAGTGCCAGTTCGTCTCCCTCCGTCAGTTCAAAACTACCGCCCACTCCCTGTAAAATATATTCAAAAGGTTCATTTGCGAAACAAAGGATTCCCTTTACACGGTAGATTTGATTTTTATAAATGTCGAGCGTGTAGGAAAGCCATTCTGAAAATCGTTCTTTATCCGGAGGTTCGTCAAACATCAATAATTGTGTTTTTAATGTGTGATGAGCATTTTCTCTTCTGGCGAAATCAGGAAAAAACTTTGGTCTGACCAGGATACGATCCAGTTGAAATTCGGGTGAAAAACCAAATTCAGCGAACTCTGTTTCACAAAAAGAATTGAACTGCAAAATTTCTTCCCTGATTTCCCTTTTCCGAACTGCGTCGAGATTTTCCGATTTGTTCATTAAAATCAAATCGGCCACTGCCATTTGTTTCAGGCTGATTTCCTTTTCGGGCTGACTCTCAAAATTTAGCGCATCCACCAAACAAATGGTGCCATTGAATTGATATATCTCCCTCAAACTTTCGTCGCTGAAAAACGGGCGAATAACCGGGGCAGGATCGGCAACTCCGGTAGTTTCAATCAGCAAGTGCCCTACATTGGGAAACCGCTCCGAAAGTTCCTTCAAAACCAGTTCATACTCATCGGAAATGGTGCAGCAGATACAGCCTTTTTTCAGTTCGAACATCCGGCTGGCATCCACACCTTTTATCAGTTTTGTGTCGATGGAAATATCGCCAAATTCATTTTCAACCAGGGCAAACTGTGTTTCAGGATATATTTTTAAAAGATGATTGATAAACGTAGTTTTGCCGGCTCCGAGAAAACCAGTGATAACAGTAACCGATATTTTATGTTGCCGCCTCATTTCTTCTCTTTTGTGGCAGGAAGAAACTGATATTCCTCCATAACGAATCCGTTAAAATACGCCAAACAAATTCAGAATAACCAAAACCATAGCCACGATTAAAACGTAACGGACATATTTGGCTCCGTTTTTAATCATAAACCGGGCGCCCAACCACGCACCACCCATGTTTCCAACCGCTAAAACCAGTCCGGCAAGAATATCGACCTGCTGGTTCCACACAAAAATACCAATGGAAAAGATGGTAAAAACCAGCGTAATTAACACTTTAATGGCGTTGGCCTTCACCAGGTTGTGACCGCAACCCACAACAAGACCGGCTAAAAGAAAAAAACCGACCCCCATCTGGATAAAACCTCCGTAAAAGCCAATAAAAAAGAAAATGATGTATTGAAGCACTGTGGGTTTGGCTTCCGCCGTTCCGGCATGTTCTCTCACCCACGCCTCGGGTTTGAGAATAACCATCAACAACATAACAACCATCAGCCCGGCAATAATTTTCCGCAACAACGCTTCTTCAATTTCAACAGCAAACAACGCCCCGGCTATCGAACCGAGCACAGCAGGAACAGTCAGTTTATAGTCGGTTCGTAAATCAAACACTTTTTTGCGATGGAAGGTATTTACACCGACAATACTTTGAAACAAAATGCCGATACGGTTGGTGCCGTTGGCTACATTGGCCGGTAACCCCAGAAACATAAGCATAGGCAAACTTAAAACCGAACCTCCGCCGGCCATTATATTAATAAATCCAACAACAAGTCCAACTCCGGCCAGCGCCAGCATATAATACCATTCCAT
>CAYWBV010000271.1:0-5929 GCA_964455785.1 uncultured Maribellus sp. | reverse complement strand
AAAACAAACAGGAAGCAAAAGAAAATTTTTAAGCAAGGTCCTGCGATTCGTCATGGTTCAATTTTAATTTCCCTAAAAATAGAAAATTGAATGTAACGGATGCTGCAGAAAAACAAATCATTTTTACCGGGGATCAAAATTAACAACGGGTTGGATAAAAAAAACCGGGAAAGCGTTTTAATTCTTTCCCGGAAAATCATTCAGTCTGCTGTTCTTATTTATCTGAATTTAAAACTAATAACCAGGATTCTGCACCAACTTCGGATTCAGGTTTATCTGATTCGAAGGGATTGGGAATAACTGACGGTACGGCTCGCTTTCGTTGCTTCGGAATAACCTTGGTTCATGAAATTTACCAAACCGGATTAAATCGATTCTGCGGTGTGCTTCGTGTTGAAATTCACGGGCGCGTTCATCCAGCAGCTCGTCGAGGGTGAGTTGTTCTGCGGTGTATAACGTTGCGTGGGCGCGTGCACGTATCTGGTTCACAAGCGACAACGGCGTGTCTCCGCCGGTTGCAGTCCCTCCGCGCATAATTGCTTCGGCTTTGCCCATTAACAATTCGGCCAGGCGGAAGAACGGGAAATCGTGATTTTCATAACGTGGAGTAGGATTCCAGTTCGGATCAGGGTAAAACTTAACAGAACGTGCACCCATAAACTGGGATGTGAGGTCGTTGGCGCAATCCATTTTTGCCGGGTCGCCGCGTAACCATATTTCCCGGCTAAACGACAAATGCCAGGTTGTATCTTTGCCCGGTGTTGGCCCGTTGTATTCCTGATTAAGTTTCGAATAGGTCGTTTTGATGGTAATCGGATCGCCGTTGGCAGCATACTGCGGTCCAATCAGAATGGTTTGATTTCTTACATCATCGGTTGTACAAACCCACTGCCCGTTTTCATCTTTTTCCCAGTCGAATTTATCAAACATTTCGGGTTGCATCCGGTGGGCGTTACTTACCGAGCGGGTACCCATTCCGTATTTCAGGTTCGACAGTTCAGAAGAAATACTATAACGCGAGTAAATACCGCCTCCGGTTTGGAATGCATCGACAACGACAGCGAAAATAAATTCTTTAATCTGAGGACCGTTGTCGGGTTTAAACATGGAAAGGAAGTCCTCATCCAAAGAGAATTTACCTGAATTAATTACAAAATCGGCCTGCTGAATTGCTTCGTTCCACTTCGGCTGTCCAATATAAACCTGTGCGTTCAGGTACATCCTGTGCAGTAAGGCATGTGCCATCCATTGGGTTGGGCGGCCGTAGGTTTTTGCGCTAACTTCTTCCGGCAGGTTGGGCAGAATCTCCTGTACCTCGCTTTCAATAAAGCTAAAAACATCGGCACGCGGCGAAGTAGGCGGATCTTCTTCAAAGGTTTTTGCAATGGGGACATTTCCATAAATATCCATCAAAATATAATAGAAAAAGGCCCTCATCATTCGTATTTCTGCAAACTGGGCATCTTTCAGCGCGCCCTCTTCCTGGTCGGCAAACAAAGTAAGAAGCTGATTGCAGGCGGTAACACCTCCGAACCCAAAGTTCCAAACGTCTTCTGCCCAACTGTGATCAACTGTCCAGCTATGTCGGTGTGCTTCCCTGAACTGGCCACCATCGTCCCAGTTTCCGGCGCGGGCCGGGAGAATATGATCGTCGGTTGTTAAGGTTTGCATACGCCAGTACGATCCAGAAGAGATGTTATTTGCCAGGCCGCCATAAATAGGTCCTTTGGCAGCATCGTAATGGGCGGCCTCGGTGGGAAAATTGGAAGGAACAAGTTCCGATTCAATCGGGACCTCCAGGTCGGTACAGGCAAACAACACCATTGTCAAGGTTAGAATTGCTGTAAAACCCAGATTTTTAATATTTACTATTTTCTTTTTCATAGATATCTTATTTTAATTTGGATTATAACTCAACTTTAAAAATTTACATTCAACCCTAACATAAACGAACGGGTTTTCGGGTAAATACCTGCCGTATCGATGCCCGGATTCACCCCTCCCATATTTATCTCCGGATCAACTCCCCTGTATTTTGTAATGATAAACAGGTTATTACCTGTCAGATACAGGCGGGCGCTTTTTATACCAAGTTTGGCCGTATTAAAAGTATAACCAACGGTGGCATTGTCAAGCCTCAGATAAGAGCCGCTTTCTACATAACGGTCGGAGATAAAAAATGAATTATAATCATCAATTGGTTCATTCAGCGTAAAAACAGGCACATTAAACCGGGTTGCACTTTGCGGGTTATTCAGGGCAGCCAGGGTTGTATTCAGGATATCGTTACCATAAACACCTCTGAAAAAGAAACTCAGGTCGAGATTTCCCCAGGTAAAGTCATTACTCCATCCATACATTGCTTTTGGCTGGGCAGAACCGACAAAATAAAAATCATCTCTTGTAACCGTATATTTGGCAACCCCGGAGGCGTCATAAAACATGGAGACTCCATTTTCGTCTCTTCCGGCCCACTTCCGGGTAAAGAAACTTCCCAGGGGCCTTCCTTCCATGATATTTTGAGTTGGGTCGCCCGATTGGCCAACACCACCTACCCCGCCGGTATAAATACCTCTTTCCGGCGTTTCAAAAAAATCGTTGGAAAGCGAAACAACTTCATTTTTGTTGTGCGAGATGTTAAAAGAGGTACGCCACTGAAATTTATCAGAGCTTACAACAGTTGCATCCAACTGGAATTCGATTCCTTTATTACTGAATTCGCCAACATTGGCCAGCAATTCACTGTACATGTACGGAGGAGTCCTCACCGGGTAACTCCGAATCATATCCGTTGTTTTTTTGTTGTAAACTTCAATGGTACCCGTGATACGATTATCTAAAAATCCAAAGTCCAGACCGAGGTTGGTAACCGCTGTTGTTTCCCATTTTAAGTCGGGATTGGCATTTTGCGTAACGCCAACCGCCTGAATAAGCTGACCGCCAACAAATGTAACGCCGGTTATTCCATACTTCAAACGGGCAATCATCGGATCAAAACCAAGAGAGTTACCGCTTTCTCCGTAACCTACACGAAGTTTCAAATCGCTAAACAGACTCTGGTTCTCCATAAACGTTTCGTTCGTCATTCTCCAGGCAGCAGAAACCGAAGGGAATGTACCCCACTGGTTGTTTGTACCAAAAGCGGATGAACCATCGCGCCGGATGGTAGCCTGAAGCAGGTAACGGTTGTCAAAGTTGTAGTTGATACGCGAATAGGCTGATATCATTCGTAACGTTGAAATAAGTGTAGTGCCGTAGCGGTCCTCAGGGCTTAATTTTTCAGGAGAAGCACCCAGCCTCATGTTATTCCATTTCAGGTCGTCGGTTACAAAGTTGCTGTTGGCGGTCCTAAACCCGTCGCCAAACGTGTCCTCCTGCCACGAATAGCCCAAAAGAACTTTCAATTCGTGTTTTTCAGCAAAAGTATTTTCATAGGTCAAATAGTTTTCGAACTGTTTAAAACTGTTGGAATAAATATCACGGAGGGCGACTCCATTCATTCCGGGTGTTAAAGCCGAAGCCCGCGCATGATAAGTTCTGTTTTCGGTACTGGTATTTTGATACGCAACGCTGGCATCGTAAGTCAATCCTTTCAACAGATCCAATTTTAAGGTTACGTTGGTAAGTATGTTTTTTATACTTCTCTCCAGAAGGTCGTTGGTGATAAGCCCTACCGGATTCTGGTACATACTGTACTGTAAATTTTCGAAAAAAGTACCATCTTCATTGTAAATTGGTTGTGTGGGCAGATAGTCGAGCATATTTTCAAAAACTTCATTAAAAACACGTTCATCCTCTGTTTCGGCATACGACAGGTTAAATCCCAGGGTAGCCCTGTCGTTTAAAGTTTGGTGTTCAACGCTCAAACGCCCCGTCAAACGTTCTCTCGAGGTGGTTTTCACAATCCCGTTGTTATCAAAGTAATTTAAACTTGCACTGTATCTGCTTTTCCCAAATGCTCCTCCGAGCGACAGATTATGGTTTTGCGAAACTCCGTTCCTGAGAACCTCATCCTGCCAGTCGATATTGGATACGCCATCATCATTTTCCGGCTGGCGATCAATCTGGGCAAGATAAGCCCGCAACTCATCACCGGTTAGCATGTCCCAGCTATTGGCGATGGTTTCAACGGCTGTGTAACCGCTGTATGAAATATAAGATTCTCCGGCAGAAGGTCGCCTTGTTGTTACCATAATTACACCATTGGCCGCGCGCGAACCGTAAATAGCGGTTGAAGAAGCGTCTCTAAGAACATCGACCCTTACAATGTCATCCGGAGAAATGGCGTCAATGGATGCGCCCGGAATCCCGTCGATTACATAAAACGGTTCCATGGCAGCGCCGCTTCGCATGGTAGAAGGGCCACGCAAAATAATAGCCGGACTTTCGGTTGGGTCGCCGCTTTTGGTGATATTCAGCCCGGGAACTTTTCCCTGCAGCATTTCAACAGGCGACGATTGGACGCCCCGTTTCATGTCTTTCGCTTCGACCACCGAGGCTGCACCTGTTAAATCGCTTTTTTTCATGGTTCCGTAACCGATTGCCACCACTTCTTCAATCCCGATACTTTCTTCTTCCATTGTAACATAAAACTGCGTTTTGTCAGCCACAGGAACTTCCTGCGATTTTAGCCCCACAAACGAAAACTGCAGTGTTTCGGCGTTAACCGGAATTTCAAGCCGAAACTCTCCTTCCGCATTGGTAACCGTGCCGGTAGTCGTTCCGGGAACCAAAACAGTAACCCCCGGCAGCGGCTTTCCGTCGGTTCCTACAACCACCCCGTTAACCGGTTTTTTTTGTTGCTGGTCCAACGTGTCTGTCCCTGCGTTTTCTTTTTTAAGGATGATCTGATGTTCCGTGATTTCCGATTTCACCGAAGCCTGTTTCTCAAATTGTTCGAGTATCGACTCCAACGTTTCGTCGGTAACCTGAATCGTAATCCGTTGATCCTTCTTGAAGACTTCATCCTGGTATAAAAAATAAAAATCAGTCTGGTCTTCAATCTCCTGGATCAGCTCCTGCACAGTAACATTCTTCAGATTTAAACTGAGCTTGGTTGCCTGCGAAAATGAATTGGCCCACGAGCCCGTAAAAATCAAAAATGAAAATAGGAAAGTCAGTTTCATTTTCTTAAATTTTAGATCATTACCCTTCCAAAACGAAAGGTCCCTCATTCGTGATTTTTTCATAAATTTGCCGAGTTTAATTATACAACAATTAACTGTTTTAAAAACCGGAAAGTGCTGGAACACTGGCCGGTTTTTTTATATATTTATTTCATTACATAGGTCTTTTCATTTATTTTAATTAATTCACTGGAAGCCGTATTGGCCAAGACCTTCAGCACACTCTCTGTTTCTTCCTCCAGTTTCAGTTTTCCTGAAATGGTGCGTATTCCAAGTACCGGATCGTGCAATCTTATTTTTATATCGTAATAGCGTTCGAGTTTTTTAACGATACGGTTAAGGTCCGATTGTTCAAAATCTAAATACCCTTCGCGCCAGGTTACATAATTCAGCACATCGACATTGGTAATGTTTGTTTCCGCATTTTGACGGTTAAAAGCTGCCCGTTGGCTGGGTTCCAGAATATATTCGCTATTCAGCAGGTGGAAACCTGTTTTTTTCACTTTCACTTTCCCGGAAACCAAAACCGTTTCAACAATATTATCGGTCGGATAGGCCGAAACATTAAACCGCGTGCCAAGCACTTCTACCTCCAGGTCGCTGGTTTTTACAACAAATGGTTTCTCCGGGTTGTGTACCACGTCAAAAAAACCTTCGCCAATCAGGAACACTTCTCTGTTTTTGCCTTCGAAAAAAGAAGGATAAACCAACCGCGACCCGGCATTTAAATAGGCGGTGGTACCATCGGGAAGTTTAACCGACGAATTTTTTCCAAACGGAACAATCAACTGGTTTAGTTCTGA
>CAYWBV010000270.1:0-5954 GCA_964455785.1 uncultured Maribellus sp. | reverse complement strand
AACGTTATACTTTTACCAAAGTATCACTATACTTTTACCGGAGTAACGTTATACTTTTCTGGAACGGGCTGTTAGCTCACTTTATCTAAGTATGGAAATTGGGCCAGGTTATGCGGTTCTATTTTGATTTCCAATGTTTTTAATCTTAAAAAAATATTACTTTTATCGTCATAAATGATGATTTGAGGATTTTTTTTAATCCTTATTTTTGTTTTATCAATCTGCCAGATACACCTAATTTTTCGAACATAAACTTCTGTTAAGGAAGTAAGAATAGTAAAGAGGATGCTGAACCAAATGAGAAATACATATCAATTGAAATATTCAAAAATGGGAAAAAAACAGATTTTATTTTTGATTGCCGGAATAGTCCTGTTGATTGTAAGTTGTAATCAGGGGAAAAAATCGGACGAAGTGGCGAATTATGTTTACGAAGAAAAAACGACTGTCGCAAACCACGGGTTAAATAAGGAATTGGGACCGTGGGTAAAGGAAGACGTTATTTGTTATGGGTTGGTTGTTGCCATCGATTCAACCGGAACTCCGAAGAAAGGCAAACCTGTGAAGGCAAAGGTGGTGGAGCTGGCCGCGAACGGCGTTAAGATGAAAGCACTGGAGAATGTTGGTCTGCTGGAAATTAAGGGTTGTCCTAAGAATGGGATTGTAAGGGGCGAAATATGGTTGGAAACAGAAGGCGATCTTTTCCAGACCAAAGAGGGAGCTGAAACTTACCTGAAAAAGATGAATATCCTGATGGAATAATTTTTTTTGTTTCTGCCACTAACCAAAAATATACTAACCAAAGTTATTGAAAAGGATGTTTTTATGAATTTTAAATTCAAAACAGTAAATTGGCCGCGGCTTTCCATTCAGTGGGGAATCGTTTTTTTTATCCTTTTGCTTATCGTCTTTCCTGAACTGCTAAAAAAAACAACACCCGATTTTGAAGCCTACTGTCCTTTTGGAGGATTGCAGGCCACAGGAAGTTACTTTTTAAATCAGGCGCTGTCGTGTACCATGACCAGCGCGCAAATGGTTATGGGAATAATTTTGCTGGCAGGCGTACTCTTGTTCAGTAAACTGTTTTGTTCTTTTATTTGTCCGGTTGGTACTCTTGGTGAAGGACTGGGAAAATTGGGGGCTGGTTTGAAATTACGGTTCACCATTCAGGGAATTGCCGATAAAGTATTGCGTTCGTTGAAATATATCCTGCTTTTTATCACTGTGTATTTTACACTGAAAACCAACGAATTGTTTTGTAAAAAGTTCGATCCATACTACGCGGTTGCGTCGGGTTTCGATACCGATGTAGTTGTCGTGTATGCCGTGATCGCCATTGTTTTAGCTATCCTGGGTTCTGTTTTTATCCGGCTTTTTTGGTGCAAATATCTGTGCCCGCTTGGTGCCATCTCAAATATTTTTAAGTTTTCATTGTTTTTTATGGCTACCGTCGGAGTTTATCTGATACTGCTTCAGGCTGGTTTCGGAATAAGTTATGTTTGGCCGCTGGCCGTGGCGTGCGCAGGCGGTTTTATTATTGAAGTTCTCGGACAAAAAAGCAGATTTTTCCCGGTTGCAAAAATTACACGAAATGCCGACACTTGTATCAATTGCCAGCTTTGTACTAAAAAATGTCCGCAGGGAATTGATGTTGCCGGTCTGAAAAGAGTTCAACATGTAGATTGTAATCTTTGCGGAGACTGTTTACTGGTTTGCCCCGAAAAAGATACCCTCACAATCAGTAAATCAAAAAGATTTAAAAGGCTGCCGGTGGCTGCAGCAATTGCGCTGGTTGTGATGGGAATTACGCTCGGTAATGTGTGGGAAATACCAACCATTGACGAACGGTGGGCTGAACCGGAAGAGATTGAAACGGCAGCCATTTTTACCCAATCGGGTTTGAAAAATATAAAATGTTATGGCAGTTCGATGGCTTTTGCCAATAAAATGCAACAGTTTGACGGAATTTATGGCGTAGCCACTTTTGTAAAACATCACCGGGTAAAAGTTTATTACAACCCGGAAGTATTTGATGAAAGCAAAATTCAGCAACTTCTGTTTACTCCTCAGAAAAAATCAGTCCGGCCGCTGACAGAAAGTGTTGATACGATTTGTGAAGTGACGTTAAAATTGGAAAATTTTTTCGACAGTTTCGATTTTAATTACCTGAGTATCTTGTTAAACCAGAACACGAGCGCTGTGGGGTTGGTTTCGGAATACGACTGCCCGGTAATCGTAAAAATTTATTTTCCGGGAGAGTTTCAAAACAAGGAGGAGTTGTACAGAATTGTTGAATCGGAGACATTAACGTACAAAACAACCGACGGAGAAACAACGGTGGATCTTCATTTCAGTATTGCGGGAGCCCCTGAATTTAAAACAATTGGGCGCGAAGAATATA
Source organism: uncultured Maribellus sp. (assembly GCA_964455785.1). Classification (GTDB taxonomy): domain Bacteria; phylum Bacteroidota; class Bacteroidia; order Bacteroidales; family Prolixibacteraceae; genus Draconibacterium. Next base: position 3,553 of record CAYWBV010000270.1, on the reverse strand, counting down.
TCCCGATGCTGTTTACGCCTTATGAAAGTACGTTCAACAAACGGAAAATTTATACTGACGACGTCATCCGTTCATATATTATCCCCCTCGGCGAAAACACCACTTTACAAAACCGTTTCTCCCACCTTGTCAGTCATCTGTCGAACGGTGGGGGAATTGTCGGGTTCAAAACCAAACTGGATTCAACTTACCGGGAAGTTGCCGAAATAATATATATTGATACAATAACTAATCCTGAAAATATAAAGAAAGTTTTGCTGAGCGATTCACTCACTGTTACTTACACCGACGGTACTGTCGGCAAAGTAAAAAACATGTTTGATTTTTCAGAAATAATTCAAAAACAACAGGAAGTAGATTTAATGTCGAAAAAATAAACGATTTACAAAATATACAGCGTATGAAAAACTATACTTTATTGACCATTTTAATCTTGCTCTCTGTAATCACTACAGCTCAGCAGGCAACTTTTAACTGGGTACCGGTAACTTTTTCCGGCGGAAATTTGCAGGGGATGAGTGTGACTGGTGATACATCAGCCGTGATAGTTGGATATGATAATACCTTCAAAAAAAGCACAGATAAGGGATTTTCGTGGTTCGACCTCAATGCGTTTAAGGCAGAATATGATTTTATTGGAATGAGTGCTGCCAATGATGTTGCATTTTTATCATCACGAAAGGCAAACGTGGTAGATCATCCCTCAGGAGGAAAACCTGACGTTTATGTTAGTGGTGCTTTACTGAAAACAACCGACAAAGGGAGTAGCTGGGAAGTCATGGATATAAGTAAAATTGGAACCGGCGATGATGTTTCTCTAAATCCAAATGCTGCAGGAGGTTATGAAAAAGATATTTATTCCGTTGGAGTATATAACGAAGATACTGTTTTTGTATATTTAGGATGGAAAGATATTACAAGCGGAACGAATGTGTTGAGGGGGGCTGTATTCCGCACCAACAATGGTGGTTCTTCATGGGAAGCCATTACACCGGATTTGGGTAGTAGTAAAATAACATCAATTGTTATTCAGGATTCGATCGCGCTGTTTGGTGGAAATAAAACCTTCTATCGGGCCAATATTTTGACCAATACAGTAACTGACTTATCATTAGCGGTTGGGACAACAACAGGAAGCAGTAGCTTTTTTATCAATGCAATTACGTCCAAGAACGCCGGAATATTTTATCTCACTACAACATCGCACGGAATTGTAAAAACGGAAGACGGCGGACAGTCGTTTACAAAATTAAGTGGAATTAGCGGTTCAAACGATTTATACGTATTAAATGATACCTCTATCGTTGTTTTGGGTGGAACGGCCAAATCTGTTATTTCAACGGATAATGGAAATACATGGACAGATTGTCATCCGGAAGAGACCATTTACAAAGTTGGAGGTGTTTTGGGTGATACGTTATATGCTTTGGCAAAATCAAATGCGTATAAGATTGCTGTTTCAGACTTGTTAGAAAAAGATTTTAACTGGTCAGCAATAGCATTAAGCGATGGGGAGAACTTGCAGAAAATGGTAATATTTGATGACACCAATGCTGTTATTTCAGGATATGCACAAACCTGTAAACGAACCACTGACGGAGGTTTAACCTGGCAGCAGACGGCTTTGCCCGGGGATTTTAATGAAGATGTGGATTTCGATTTTAATGGAATTAGTGCCAGTGGCGAAAATGCGTTTACCACTGTAAGGCGTTTTAAAATAGCTGATCTTCCGAGTGAATCTACAGTAAATGATTATTATATGGAGGGTTTGGTGTTAAGCACAAACAATAACTGGGAGACTATAAATATTTTAGATGTTTCGAAAATTGGTGTCAATGATGGACCCGATGCTACCAAAAATCCGCAGGCCGAAGGTTGTTTTGCCCTTAATCCTTATGTAACAGAATGCGTTGATAATAATACTGCATATGTATATGCAAACTGGTATGAAACAGTTACAAACGGAACTCCCGAAGACAGGGGAAGGGTTTTTAAAACCACGGATGCCGGTGGCAGTTGGAGCGCTGTTACCGAAGATTTTGAGAATTCATATATTAATGGAATTGAATTTATTGGTGAAGTCGGATATATTGCTGGGAATGGTATTTTACTGAAAACTACTGATGGAGGTGCAAATTTCACAAATCTCTTTCCTGCAATGGTGTTAGCAAATAATAACGATAGCAATATATTTCCAAAAACCATCTCTTTGGTTGATGAAAATGAGATTTATATCCCCACAACTTCTGACGGAGTGTTTATTTCGGACGACGGGGGACTTTCATTTTCCAAATTTGAAAATGTGGAGGGTGGAAACGATATTTGTAAATTGGACCAAAACTCGTTTATGATTTTGGGAACAACTTCAAAATCCTATTTTACAAATGATGGAGGATCGACGTGGCAGAATCCAAATGTAGGAAAACCGATTTACTCTATTGGTGGAGTTCTTAATGACTCCCTTTACGCTTTGGGGAGCGGAAGCATTTATAAAATTTCTTTAGCTGATTTGGATTTGACTACCTCCATCCCGGTTATTTTAGTAAACAACGAGTTAAGTATCCGTTATAAATCAAATTCTATCGAACTGGTTTCATCCGAAAAAAATATAGACATCTGCAGGGTTTACTCTCTGTCGGGGCAGTTGATTGCCATTACAAAGCCGTTTTCGCAAAGGGTAGAACTACAGAATAATACGTTTACTCCCGGGGTTTATATTGTTTCGGCAATGGCCGGCGGAAAGGTATATAACAACAAAGTAGTATTTAAATAAATTTGCAGCGTCAGCGTTATATCACCCAGCTTAAAGTTTGTATGATAAAGAGACTGATTTTCCTGTTTTTGTTTTTTGTGGGGTTCCTGGTTGTTTCAACCCAGGTATCCGGACAGGGGAAAATAACGGTTACAGGGAAGGTTACCGATGCTGAAACGGGCGAGCCGCTTTTGTACGCTACCATTGCTTTTGTTGAACTGGAAACCGGGACAACTTCCAATGAAAAAGGAGAATTTTCTTTTACTTCTATTCCGGCAGGGACTTATACTTTTTCGGTGACTTACATCGGTTATGCCGGGTACACCATTTCGGCAACGTTAAACAAGGATGTCGATTTGAAAATCAGGCTGCAACGCCAGTCGCTCGGGTTAACGGAGGTGACCGTAACCGCCGAAAACTCGAAAAGCGGGGCAACTTCATCGCAAATAAAAAGCGAAGCGATCAGTCATGTTCAGGCGTCAAGTATTAAAGATGTGTTGCAGTTGATCCCGGGCAATATTTCTGAAAACCCGAATCTTGCCGAACCCGGGAAAATCAGCATCCGCGAAATTGGTACCGATGTAAACAGCGCACTTGGAACGGCCGTTATTGTGGATAATATTCCGCTTTCGAACGACGGGAATATGCAGGAAAGTATTGGGACATTAAACGACATACCTTCGGTTAGGGGAACAGGAGTTGACCTTCGTTCCATCCCGGTTGAAAACATTGAGTCGATCACCGTTGATGTGGGTATTCCTTCTGCCGAACATGGAAACCTGACTTCCGGTGCGGTTCACA
>CAYWBV010000269.1:0-6023 GCA_964455785.1 uncultured Maribellus sp. | reverse complement strand
CGATTACCATCCCGCTGAAACGCGAAACCAATACACGTTCGTTTTATGAAGAAGGGAAAAACTCGCTCGAAACTTTTTTAACCGAATGCAAAACCCCGTCAGAAAAAAGTATATTGACCAAAAACCAACTGGAAACCCTCGACGAACTGGAAGAGTTAACCGAAAAAACAGCGCCGCCGCTTCAATATATCGAACACCGTTTGCACGGCTGGGTGTCGTACCTGATAATGCCGCTTTTTGCATTTGCCAACGCCGGTGTGGTTTTTAACTTTGGCGCTGACTCCAACTTCGACCTTTCGCTAAATATTGCCATAAGCCTGATTGTTGGAAATGCCTTTGGAATTTTTCTCTCTTCATTTTTGTCGGTCAAACTCAAGCTGGCAGTTCTCCCCGAAAACGTAAACCTCAGGCAACTGGCCGGAGTTTCAATCCTCGGAGGACTTGGTTTCACCATGTCGTTATTTATCAACAACCTGGCTTTTACCGACCCTGCTATTATCGACTCGGCAAAACTGGGCATTCTTATTGGTTCGTTTGTGGCTGGCCTGCTGGGATATATCGTTTTGAGGGCAACGCTTGGAATGGGCAAAAAATAAGGGGCGCCCCGCGTCGGGCACCCCTGCTTTCAGTTTAAAATCATTTCGACATATCCCGCGTTTTCTGTTTCCACAACATCGTAAACCCGGGCAAAATCAAGAATATTTTCAATACTCTTTTCTGATGGTACACTCTCGGTATTTTCCATCGTTGTCAGATAACTTTCAAAATTGACATTCACGTCTTGTGGATAGTTCAAATCCAAATCTTTCTGAAAATAATTAACAAAATAAATTAAGGTAGAAATGTTTTTCATAGGCATTTTAAAATTTCTTTTCTTTCAAAACGCCGATCCTCAATTAATATTGTGTTAACAATCGTTAAAACATGGTCAGCACCATGTTCTTTTTTTCTATCAGTTTTCGCATGTTAATCAAAGCGTACCTCATACGCCCCAACGCCGTATTGATACTCACATCGGTTTGATCCGCTATCTCCTTGAAACTCAATCCCAGGTAATGGCGCATATAAATCACTTGCTGCTGATCTTCCGGGAGTTCGTTTATCAACTCTTTTACCTCGAATAAAATCTGCGTTTTTACCATCTGGTCTTCGATGGTCTCTTCGGCAAATTTCTGCGAGTTAAAAATATCGACATTGGTGCTGTCGTTCGAAACCGTTCCTTTCAGTTTTTCTTTTCTGAAATGATCGATAATCAGGTTGTGCGAAATCCGCAGCACCCACGAAACAAATTTCCCGTTTTCGGTATATTTTCCCCGTTTCAGCGAACGGATTACCTTGATAAAGGTTTCCTGGAAAATATCTTCCGCTAACTCCTGGTTCTTTACAATCAGCAGAATGTATGAAAATACCCTGCTTTTGTGACGATGGATTAAAATTTCGAGTGATTCCTGATCGCCTTTCATAAATTGTTGAACGAGCTCATTGTCGTTCAGTGCATTTGATCTGAACATTACCTTCTATTTAATTATAAACAAAAAGTAAAGCTTTCCTATAGGCGTATCGTTTTAAATGAAGTGAAACAATTTTTTAATTTTGCACTGTCAAAAATGATACTTTTTGATGAATTATACAAGTATTTTTACATTTTATTAGAATTAATACTTAATTATGGCAAATAGCACCGCTGCCCAATACATCGACATACAGCATGCGCGGGTACATAACTTAAAGAACATCAGCCTGAAAATCCCGTTAAACAGGTTTATTGTAGTTACGGGGGTTTCCGGGTCGGGCAAGTCTTCGCTGGCATTCGACACGCTGTTTGCCGAAGGACAAAGAAGGTATGTGGAAAGCCTTTCGTCGTATGCACGGCAGTTTTTGGGAAGGATAAACAAACCCGAAGTCGATTTTATCAAAGGAATCCCGCCGGCCATTGCTATCGAACAAAAGGTAAATACCCGAAACCCACGTTCGACTGTGGGCACATCTACCGAAATTTATGACTACCTGAAACTGCTGTATGCCCGTATCGGAAAAACCTTTTCGCCGGTTTCGGGGAGTGTGGTAACCCGCCAAAGCGTTTCGGATGTGGTGGATTTTATGAACGGTTTCCCCGAAAACACTCCTTTTATTATTACCGCGCCCCTTCGCCCGAAAAACGGACGAACAGTTTTGCAGGAGGCAGAACTGCTCATGCAGCAGGGGTTTTCGCGTTTGGAAAGCGGCAACGAAATCAAACGGATTGACGAATTGCTTCAGTCGGGCAAAGGGTTGAACGCCGAAAACTGTAACGTGGTTATCGACCGGGTTGCGCTGAAAACCGACGAAGATACCCAAAGCCGGATGGCCGACTCGGTTCAGACCGCTTTTTATGAAGGCCACGGCGAATGTATTGTCAAAACCCCCGGCGGCGAAAACCAGGTTTCGCAATCGTTCTCCAATCTTTTCGAAGCCGACGGGATGGAGTTTGAAGAACCCACGGTTCACATGTTCAGCTTTAACAACCCGCTGGGCGCATGCCCCACCTGCGAAGGTTACGGAAAAGTGATCGGGATCGACGAAGACCTGGTCATCCCCAACAAATCGCTTTCGGTTTACCAGGACGCCGTGGCCTGCTGGAAAGGCGAAAAAATGGGCGAATGGAAAGACCGTTTGATCTACAGCGCCGAAAAATTCGGGTTCCCCATTCATAAACCTTTTTATGAATTAACCGAAGCGCAAAAATTTTTGTTGTGGACCGGCAACCAGTATTTCGACGGGCTGAACAACTTTTTCCAGCACCTCGAAACCCAAAGTTACAAAATACAGTACCGGGTGATGCTCTCGCGCTACCGGGGAAAAACCACCTGCCCCGAGTGTAAGGGAAGCCGGTTAAAAAAAGAATCCGGGTATGTAAAAGTGGCCGGGAAGTCGTTGCAGGAACTGGTTTTGATGCCGGTTTCAGAATTAAAACATTTTTTTCTTCAGGTGAAACTCAATACGTACGAAACCGAAGTCGCCAAACGTATCCTCACCGAAATCAACAACCGGCTCGACTTTTTGTGTGATGTAGGCCTGGGTTATCTCACCCTGAACCGGCTTTCGTCAACACTATCGGGCGGCGAATCGCAACGGATCAACCTGGCCACTTCGCTGGGGAGCAGCCTGGTCGGGTCGTTGTATATTTTAGACGAGCCCAGCATCGGGTTACACCCGCGCGACACCGAAAAGCTGATTAAAGTGCTGCGCCGTTTGCAGAAAATGGGAAATACCGTTTTTGTAGTCGAACACGACGAAGAGATTATCCGCGCTGCCGACGAGATCATCGACATCGGTCCGCTGGCCGGACAACATGGCGGAGAAGTGGTCTTCCACGGAAACCACCAACAACTCAAAGAGAAACCCGAAAGCCTCACCACGAAATACCTTTCCGGGGTCGAAAAAATAGAAATCCCGAAACACCGGAGGAAATGGACCAATTGTATCGAAGTGGTGGGCGCCCGCGAGAACAACCTGAAAAATTTGCGGCTGAAATTCCCGCTCAATACGCTGACCGTGGTGACCGGCGTCAGTGGTTCGGGCAAATCGTCGCTGGTTTCGAAAATCCTTTTTCCGGCGCTGACCAAAATTTTAGGTGGTTACGGCGAACGCACCGGCCATCACGACGCCATCCTCGGCGATTACAAAATGTTGGACGCCATCGAGTTTATCGACCAAAATCCCATCGGGAAATCGTCGCGTTCGAACCCGGTCACCTATCTGAAGGCATATGATGAAATCCGCAAACTGTTTTCGGAACAGCAGTCGGCGAAAATACAGGGGCTGAAACCTTCGCATTTTTCGTTTAACGTGGATGGCGGGCGGTGCGAAGAGTGCCAGGGCGAAGGCACCATAAAAGTGGAAATGCAGTTCCTCGCCGATGTTTACCTGGTGTGCGAAAGTTGCGGCGGAAAACGGTTCAAGGAAGATGTTCTCGATGTCCGCTACCACGACAAAAACATCGACGACATTCTGAACCTCACGGTTGACGAAGCGATTGAACTGTTTGCCAAAGGGAAAAGTTCGACCGATAAAAAGATCATCAAACGGCTGCAGCCGCTCCGCGATGTGGGGCTGGGCTATGTAAAACTGGGGCAGTCGTCGGGCACACTTTCGGGCGGCGAAAGCCAGCGCGTAAAACTGGCGTCGTTCCTGGCGAAAGAAAAGGACTCGCCTACCCTTTTTATTTTTGATGAACCCACCACCGGGCTTCATTTTCACGACATCCGCAAACTGCTCGATTCGTTCAACGCCCTCATTTCGCGCGGGCACTCGATTATCATCATCGAACACAACCTGGAAATCATCAAATCGGCCGACTGGGTTATCGACCTGGGCCCCGAAGGCGGCGACAAGGGCGGCGAAATTCTTTTCGAAGGAACTCCCGAAGGGTTGATCGCCGTTGAAAACTCCTATACCGGGAAAGCGTTAAAGGAAAAACTGAAATAATCAATAAAAATGCTGTCCCCGTTTTCGGAAACAGCATTTTTATTTTTCACCCTGCAATGGATGGAATTTAAACCGCCGCACGTTCAACCACAACCGGCGTAACCACTGTTTTGTGAAGAATATTGTCGGCAACCGGGCAACGCAAAGCGACTTCCTTCAAAAAAGTCTCCTTTTCCTCTTTGGTCATGTCGGCGTCAATGTGAACAAAACTCCTGATCTCGATAAATCCGGCCCGCCCTTCGGTGGTTTTTCCCATCAGAAAATCTTTATCGATATCGCCCTCTACCTCCACCTCGATGCCACGCAACGCAATCCTGCGCTGGTTGGCGATAATTCTGCCGATGGCGCATATACAGGCGGGCAAACCCGACAAAAATATTTCCAGCGGATTGGGCCCTTCATCTTTTCCGCCTGCCATTTTGGGTTGGTCGATAACAAACGGATGGGAACAATCGATTTGTGTTGCAAAACCGGCGCCCATTTTAGCTGATACCTTCATTTTTGAAATAGCCATATTATTTTTGTTTTTTTGATGATGAAATTAATAACAACAATGGTAGTAAAGTAAAAGAAACAAGACTATGATTTTTATCAAATAAAGAACATAATTTCATAATACAATCAAAAAACATTCTCCTGCAACAAGTCTGATTCTCCGGTTGCCGGTTTAATTTGGAAACACAGATTTTGAAAAAAGGGAGACCGCGGTTTTTTAAATTTTGAAACCGTACCCGGACTGCCGCGTGGCCGCCATTGTTTTTTGGGTTGGCGCCCCCGCAACCCGCAAACGCCTTTTGTAAGTTTGTATTTTTCGGGAAAACGTCAAGGCGGGCTTTGTAAGTTTGTATTTTGTTCGCCTAACCGTTCAGGCGACCATTTTAAGTTTGTATTATGCTCGCCTAACCGTTCAGGCGACCATTTTAAGTTTGTATTTTGGCTGCCTAACCGTTCAGGCGGCCTTTTTAAGTTTGTATTATGCCCGCCTAACCGTCCGGGCGACCATTTTAAGTTTGTATTATGGTCGCCTAACCGTTTGGTCGGCTTTGTAAGTTTGTACTTTGGCTGCCGGTGCATCAAAACGGGTTTTAACCCCATTATGAAGTTTCATTTATGACCAGGGGTGTCCGGTTAATTTTGTAAGATTCCTCTCGCCCGAGGCGAGACGGAATGACGGGTTCGCGGAACGTGGAAGAGAGGCAGGGGGCGGCTGCGCCGCCCCCTGCCTTTCCCTTTTTGACGAGCGAGTTGTCATTCCGAAGGAGTGCAGCGACTGAGGAATCTCTCCCCTTTTGCCAACGTTCTTGTTTTTTCTGAGTGGATACCCCAAAAAATAGGGTCTAATATGACGAAAACCAACCTGCACCGGAGGGACAACAGTATGGTAGAACCGGAAACGCAAAACAGATGGAGTGTACTTCGGGTAAACTCAGCTTGGTTTTTAAACTGCCGTAAAAACTCAGCTTGCTGTTTTTCTGAACGGAATGAAGTGAAGAATCTTTTCCCGGCAGTTCTTTTTATCTCCTCAACAACCCCAACCCGGCTGCCCCGCCTGAAAA
>CAYWBV010000268.1:0-6036 GCA_964455785.1 uncultured Maribellus sp. | reverse complement strand
TTCTGAACACCTTCAGTTTTAAAATGAAAGAAGGGCGCTATTTTGAAAAAGAACGGCAAACCGATTTTGATGCTGTAATTCTTAATGAATCGGCCGTGAAAGAATATACTGGAAACGGTTCGCTGATTGGCACAAATGTAATTGTCGGAGAAAAGACCTACGAGGTTATTGGTATTGTTAACGATTTTAATTTCCGTTCACTCCATCACAAAATTGAACCTTTGGTAATGACACGTATTGAAAACTTTGGAAATATATTTGTCAAGGTAAGAAATGCGCAAATTCCGGAAGTCCTCTTAACCATTCAAAACCTTTGGGCCGAATTTAAGATTGACTTTCCCCTAAATTACAAATTCCACGATGAAGTACTGGCCCAACATTATGCCAAGGACCAGCAGGCAAAAAAACTGTTGTTGTTACTCTCCATCATTTCCATTGTAATTGCCTGTGTTGGGCTTTATGCCGTCAGCCTTTTTACCATTCTCCGGAAAACCAAGGAAATCGGCATCCGAAAAGTGAACGGCGCCAAAATTTCAGAAGTAATGGTGATGCTGAACAAAAATTTTGTAACGTGGGTAGTGATCGCTTTTGTGATTGCCACACCCGTTGCATACTACGCCATGAATAAATGGCTCGAAAACTTTGCCTACAAAACCACTTTAAGTTGGTGGGTATTTGCATTAGCTGGTTTGATGGCGCTGGGTATTGCACTGCTGACGGTAAGCTGGCAAAGCTGGAAAGCTGCAACTAGGAATCCTGTGGAAGCGTTGAGGTATGAATAAAGAAGCCCCCTCTGACTCCCCCGGAGGGGGAGAATTTGAAAAACAGATAAAATGATGAGCAGAAGAAACAAATATTCGCTTGACACAAAGTCTCCCCTTCGGGGAGATTTAGAGGGGCTTCCGGAGAGCAGCGACGAGAAGTCCGTTGGAAGCGCTGAGATATGAATAAAGGAACGCAGAAACAGAGTGATATAAACAGAAACATTAAACAGAGAAAAAATGGGCACAATTTTTTTAAAAACAGCCTGGCGCCAGTTAACCCGGAACAGGGTTTATGCGTCCATCAATATTGTTGGGCTTGCCATCGGAATTGCCTGTGGACTGGTGATTTACAAAATAATCAGTTACGAATCGGGATTCGACAAATACCACAAAAATTATTCAAATATCTACCGGTTAATAAGTCAACTGGAGCCTCCCGGAGAAGGGATTATATACGCTGAGTCACAGGTACACCCAGTCGGTGAGGCAATTCGAAATGATTTTCCCGGAGTGAACGCGGTCATGACTTTTTATGCCGAAAAGGGTCAGATTGCCATTCAAAACAGTAACGGAACCTTTGACAGATATCAGGAGAACACAGGGCTGGCTTATGCTGAACCGGAGATTTTTGAAATATTTGATTTCGACTTTCTTGCCGGAAATCCTCAAAATGCATTATCAAATACAGGGAGTGCTGTAATCATCTCATCGCTGGCACAAAAATATTTTAAATTGAATCCGGAGAATGTGGCTGACGCTTTGGGCAAATCCATAACCATAAACAACAGAACAACTTTTAGTGTAACCGGGGTAATTGCCGATGTGCCTGAAAATACCGATCTTCCTTTTAACATTATTGCCGATTACAAAAGTCAGAGAGCTTCAAATCCCTATTTCAACGGTGGAACTGACTGGCAGGAATATAATTCTGCAACCAATTGTTACTTACTTTTACCCCGCGATATTTCACTGGCTGATTTTGAAAACCGGTTAACAGCTTTTGCTGCCAAATACATTGGCACGGATTCACCGGTTTTTCAAAAATACGTCTTGCAGCCCTTGTCCGAACTTCATTCGGGAAATGCCGGAAACTACGGCCACCGGCGGGTTCCCGAAAAAGCTTTGTTTCTGCTTGGTTTTATCGGGTTATTCGTCATTGGTTTGGCGTCTGTTAACTTTATCAATTTATCCACCGCACAATCGTCGAAAAGATTTAAGGAAATTGGCGTACGAAAAATTACAGGTGTAAGCAAGTTCCAACTCATTTCACAGTTTATGGGCGAAACTCTGTTTATTTCCTATATCGCGGCATTGATTGGAGTAGCCGTCGCGCACTTTTTATTTGTCTATCTCGAAGATATACTTGGTTACCGTTTAAACCTCGAAATCCTGAAAAGTCCGGGGACTATTCTGTTTTTATTGATCTCAGCTTTTATCATCGGAACCATTTCAGGTATTTATCCATCCATTATTATGGCAGGTATGAAGCCCGTCGGGAATTTAAAAAATTCGCTTCCGCTAAAAAACAGTTCAAATTCAATTTCAGTCCGTCGTATTCTTGTGATTGGCCAGTTTGTTATCTCCCTGGTTCTGATAACCGGAACCCTGGTGATGCAAAAACAAATCAATTATTTTTTCAACACCGATTTGGGATTTAACAAAGAAGCCGTACTGATTGCGCCGTTACCTGAAACAACTACAAATAAACTGGAAGTATTAAAATCCAATCTTTTAAAATATCCTGAAATCAAGAAAATAAGCTTCGAATCAACAAGCCCGATGGCAGACTGGAGGGTAAGCAACAGCATTAACTATCCTACACTGGATAAAGATTTATATATGGGTAATTTAAAAACGATAGATGAAAATTACCTCGACCTTTACGAACTTAAATTGATTGCCGGAAAAAATTGCAGTGAAAGAAAAAACTCGGGAGAAGCAATCGTAAACCTGAAACTAACCCAGCTTTTGGGGTTTGACGACCCGAATAAAGCAATAGGAGAAATTTTTCAGTATGGAAGAAACGAAATGGAATTTACTATTGTTGGCGTAGTTGACGATTTTCATGCTCAGTCGCTTCAACAGAAAATGGATTATGTTATATTAAGCAACGTTTCTTTTAATATTAAAGAAATGGCAGTAAAAATTAATCCTGCCACTGCAAGTCTCGCTGGTTATAACAACACCATCGAAAAGATAAAACACGAGTGGGACGACATTTTTCCGGAGACTGTTTTTGAATCCAATTTCCTTGACCAGAAAATAGCAGGTTTTTACAACGGCCAGACAAATACATTTAAACTTATCCGGCTATTTGCCATAATTGCCATCCTGATTGCCTCACTCGGACTTTACGGATTAATTTCTTTTATCGCCAACCAGAAAATTAAAGAAATCGGCATCCGCAAAGTAAACGGCGCGAAAATTTCGGAAGTAATGATTATGCTGAATACCAACTTTATAAAATGGATTGGAATTGCATTTATTATTTCAACACCAATCGCCTGGTTTCTTATGAATAAATGGCTTGAAAACTTTGCCTACAAAACCACATTAAGCTGGTGGATATTTGTCCTGGCTGGTTTGCTTGCATTGGGAATTGCGTTGCTCACTGTGAGCTGGCAGAGTTGGAAAGCAGCGACGAGGAACCCGGTGGAGGCGCTGAGGTATGAATAGTCTGAACCGTGATTTTTGTGATTAAATGAAACTCATGATTTTGAAAACAGAAAATAATCAAAGTCCATCACAAAATCAGGCGAATCATGGTTCAGACAATGGTGGGCAGCAACAAGGAACACGGTGGAAGCAGCGCGGTATGAGAGACTGAAACATTGGGATTCGGATATAACTAAAATTCAGGCAGTAAGGACAGTAACAATGAAGAACAAAAAATATCTAAAAAGATAAACATGCTAAAGAATTATTTAAAAATTGCGTTTCGTTTTTTAGTAAAGAACAAAACCTACAGTTTTATCAATATTATCGGGTTATCAGTGGGGACACTTTGTTGTTTGTATATCCTGCTGTATGTAACCTATCAATACAACTACGACAAACATCACAGGGATGCAAAAAACATTTACCGGGTAACAAGTACTATCGTTGTCTCTGGTGAAAAACACAACATGTCCACTTGCTCGCCGGCAATCGGGCCTGCATTAAAACTGGATTTCCCGGAAGTGAGGCAGGTTACACGCGTTATCCCCGCCATCGAAGTTAGTCAGCATTTGCTTCAGTACCAGGAAAATTCAATCTACGAAAAGGATGCTTTTTTTGTCGATTCTACTTTTTTTGATGTTTTTACTTATCACTTCACCTATGGCAGCCCTGAACATGCACTACTTGAACCTTACTCGGTTGTATTGTTAAAACCTGTTGCTGAAAAGCTTTTTGGCGGGGTTGATCCTGTTGGGAAAGTAATTGAAATCGATAATACGTATGGCAAACACGATTTTAAAGTTATGGGAGTGGTTGATGAGAGCCTGGGCAGAACACATATCCCAGCCCGGATGTTTTTTACGATGAACAGCGGTGGAATGGGTGAATTTGTGAGGCAAAGCGATACATGGTCGGGTCAAAACTTCACCAACACATACATCAAACTTTTGCCCGGTTCAGATGCTACATCGCTCGAAAATCAACTGCCCGCGTTTGTAAATAAATATGGACAGGAAGAGCTGAGAACAAGGGGAATGGAAAAACAGTTACACCTTCAGCGAGCGGGGTCCATTCACACAACCACAGGTTATGAAGCAGAAATAGCAAAGCCGGTAAGTGCTTCATTTTTGAATATCCTTCTACTGGTTGCTTTTCTGATTCAGATAATTGCCTGCATTAATTTTATGAATCTTTCAACGGCGCGTGCGTCAAAAAGGGCCACAGAAATTGGTGTACGAAAAGCAACCGGCGCTGAAAGGAAGGATTTGGTGAAGCAGTTTCTGAGTGAATCATTTTTACTTACATTTTTGGGAGTAGCAATAGCGTTGCCATTATTATTCATTCTGCTTCCATTCCTCAACCAGATTACACAGACCAATATACATTTATCGTTACTTACTGACTATAGAATGTGGGTAATCCTGCCGGGCATCATAATGATAACCGGACTTTTGGCAGGTAGTTATCCTGCATTTTACCTTTCTGCTTTTCAAACTATAAAAGTTATTAAAGGAAACTTTTCGAGCCATGTTTCTGCCGGAGGAATCCGGCGCTCACTGGTAATATTTCAGTTTGTAACCTCCATCATATTAATTGCAGGTATTATCGGGATTTATCGTCAATTGAATTATCTGCAAAGCAAAGATTTGGGCTTTAACAAGAATCAAACGCTTGTTTTCAGTTTTTATACAAACGATGCAAAAAGCAAAATGACATCGTTTGCCAACGACCTGAAAGAATTGGCAGAAGTAAACACGGTAAGCAAATCAACAAATTACCTCAGCCAGTTTATTCCCCGCGACCGCGGCGTTTATCTTGCGGGCGGAGATATGACAACCTCAGTAAATGCGCAAAATGTTATTACTGATGACTTTTTTGTAAAGGCCAACGGCATTAAACTAATCAGTGGCAGAGATTTCAGGTCGGGGGATTTTGGTAAAGTACTCGTAAACGAAACTTTGGTTAAACAACTTGGTTTACAGCCCGGGGAGGCCCCCGGCACATTATTATACTCCGGGGTTGGTTCAAAACCTGAATCTGCTGTTGAGATAGCAGGTGTTATGAAAGATTTTAATTATAATTCGTTGCGGAACGATGTACGCCCATTTATGATTATTTACAACCCCAACGAGCAGGGCCTTTCGCATCTGACAGTATCTGTGAGCAGCAGTAATTACGAATCGATGCTCAGGAAAATGGACGCCACATGGCAAAAAGATTTAACCGGCGTTCCGTTTGAATACTCATTCCTTGACGACGAAGTGCGTAAACAGTACGAATCGGAGATAGTTTTGTCGCGTATAATTAATTCATTCACCCTAATAGCAATATTTATTTCGTGTTTGGGACTGTTGGGATTAACGTCATTTAATGCTGAACAAAGGAAAAAGGAAATCGGTATCCGCAAAATAATGGGGGCCAGCGTTTTTGAACTTACCGCTTCTCTGTCGCATGACTTTTTAAAATTAGTAATCGCCGCCATTATATTTGCCACGCCCGTTGCATACTA
Source organism: uncultured Maribellus sp. (assembly GCA_964455785.1). GTDB lineage: Bacteria > Bacteroidota > Bacteroidia > Bacteroidales > Prolixibacteraceae > Draconibacterium. Next base: position 105 of record CAYWBV010000268.1, on the reverse strand, counting down.
CGCCATACACAAATGGCTCGACAGTTTTGCCTACAAAACCAACCTAAGTTGGTGGATTTTTGCATTAGCCGGTTTGCTGGCTTTGGCAATTGCGTTGCTAACGGT
>CAYWBV010000267.1:0-6041 GCA_964455785.1 uncultured Maribellus sp. | reverse complement strand
CCACGCTTTTCATAGTTCCCAGTACCGAAAGAGAATTATCCTGCGAAAAGTCGTCAATAACAACTACTTCGAAATCTGCATTTTCAATTTTCAGGATTTCCGGAAGGTTTTTCCTGATGTTGGCCTCCTCGTTCCGGATGGTAAACAGCAACGAAACCGGCGTCGTTTTGTTATTACCCGCTTCCTTTTTCCTTTTTCCAAAAACCTGCAGGGAAAAAAACAAACGATAAAAAACCCGGATGAAAAACAGTACTGCAAAAGCACTAACCACCACCCATTGAAAAGTCGTTATTTCAAAAGGTGTAATATGAAAGAATCTGACCATTCAGCGTAATTAAAACCGACATTAAATTTGCCAGCTCAAAAATGGAAACATTCGGCTCAATTTCAAAATTTAAGGGTGGAAATTAATACAAACTTTACCCTGCTGTTTTAAAAATTATTAACAGGAACGGCGCCTCGAAATTACCCACTGAATTCAAGTATAATAGCTATATTTGAACCCTCAAAAAAAAAGGATGAAATTTGAGTTGATAAAAAATCTGGAAGGTTCGCGGGCGAGGGCAGGAAAAATTAAAACGGCTCACGGTGAAATTGAAACGCCGATTTTTATGCCGGTGGGGACTGCCGGGTCGGTGAAAGGAATCCACACCCGCGACCTGAAAGAAGACATAAAAGCACAAATAATTCTCGGAAATACCTATCATTTATACCTGCGCCCCGGAATAGAGGTAATCGAACAGGCAGGGGGCCTGCACAAATTTAACCGGTGGGACCGGCCAATCCTTACCGACAGTGGCGGCTACCAGGTTTTTTCGCTGGGCGATATCCGAAAACTCAGTGAGGAAGGCGCCCGTTTTCAGTCGCATATCGATGGTTCGTACCACATGTTTACGCCCGAAAATGTGATCGACATCCAGCGTTTTATCGGCGCCGACATTATGATGGCCTTTGATGAATGTACGCCGGGCGATGCAGATTTCGACTATGCAAAAAAATCGCTCGAACTGACACAACGCTGGCTCGACCGTTGTTTTACCCGATTCCATAGTACCGAACCCAAATACGGATATCCGCAAACACTTTTCCCCATCATCCAGGGAAGCACTTTTGCCGCGTTGCGAAAAGCGGCTTGTGCCCATGCCATGTCGTTCGATGCCGACGGGTTTGCCATCGGCGGCCTTTCGGTTGGCGAAGCCGAAGAAGTAATGTATGAAATGACCGAAGTGGTAACCGCCGACCTGCCCGACAACAAACCCCGGTATCTGATGGGGGTCGGAACGCCGGTCAACATACTGGAATCCATTCACCGCGGTATCGACATGTTCGATTGTGTGATGCCCACACGAAACGGAAGAAACGGAATGTTGTTTACCTCGGAAGGCACCATCAACATCCGCAATAAAAAGTGGGAAAACGACCACTCTCCCATCGACCGGAACGGAACCTCGTTTGTTGACCTGTACTCCAAAGCTTATTTACGCCACCTTGTCATTTCCAATGAAATGCTCGGCGCACAAATTGCCAGCCAGCACAACCTCGCCTTTTATCTCTGGCTGGTAAAAACAGCACGCCAGAAAATACTGGACGGCGATTTTTTAAGCTGGAAAGACGAAATGATAACCCGGTTAAAAAATAAAATCTAAGACGAAATGAAATTTTACAGGACCATTGACATATACATCAGCAAAAAGTTCCTCGGGACTTTCTTCTATGCCATTGCCCTGATTCTGAGTATTGCCATTGTTTTCGATATTTCAGAAAATTTAGATGAATTTCTTTCAAAAGATATTCCAGGGAAAGTAATTGTAATGGATTATTACATGAATTTTATTCCCTATTTTGCCAACCTGTTTAGTCCGTTATTTACCTTTATCGCTGTTATCTATTTTACCTCGAAAATGGCATACAATACCGAAATCATTGCCATTTTAAGCAGCGGTGTCTCCTATCCCCGGCTGATGCGGCCCTATTTGGTTTCTGCGTTTGTTCTTGCCGCTTTTTCGTTTGTGCTCGGCAATTATGTTATTCCACCGGCCAACAAAACATTAAACGAATTCAGAAGTAATTACATCGACAACAACAGGGTAATTACCGAACGCAACATCCACAGGCAAATAGAACCCGGGATCTATATTTATATGCAAAGTTTTAATTCCAGCAATGTGGGATATCGTTTCACCATCGAACGTTTCGATGGTGCCAGGTTATTGGAAAAACTTTCGGCCGACAATATTCGCTGGGACGATGAAACCCAAAAGTGGGTCATCAACAACTACTGGAAAAGAATTATTCACGACGACCATGAAGAGTTTGAAAAAGGGTACCGGATTGATACCACGCTGAACATGCTGCCCGAAAACTTCAAAATGTCGAAAAACGAAATGGAAACCTTTACAACACCCGCATTGAGATCGGAGATCAAACTGATGAAAATGCGCGGGGTAAACACCATCGAGTGGGAAATTGAACGGCACAAACGGGTAGCCGGACCGTTTTCTGCATTTATTTTAACCATTATCGGCGCGGGGCTGGCTTCCCGGAAAATAAAAGGGGGACTGGGATTTCATCTCGGTCTGGGGCTACTGCTCAGTTTTTCGTACATCCTGTTTATGCAGGTATCCACGGTTTTTGCGGTCAGCGGAAGCGCGCCCCCTCTCCTTGCAGTTTGGATTCCCAATCTTTTCTACAGCGGTATCGCCTTTTTTGTATTTCGCTGGGCAGCCCGTTAACCGTTACTTTTCAAACACCGAGTACTATTTTTCGATCCCGATATGTTATAGTTCTTTAATTTGTACTGCTCAATTGGACAATTCCGATAGCCAAGCAAAAAAAATTATAATTTTACCTCCGCATATTTTGATAATAAATAATAAAAACCCTTCATTTTGAGGGTATTTACAAACTAAAAACAAACTTTATGTCACTAAGAAGTAATGTTCTCGATCTTAGGAAAAGAAAAAAAGAAGTACAAAAAGGCGGTGGGGATAAAGCCATCGAACAGCAGGCCAAAATGGGGAAACTCACTGCACGCGAACGTATTTTGGCCCTTTTGGATAAAAATTCATTTCACGAATACGATCTGTTTGTTGAACACGCGGCCAAAGATTTCGGAATGGAATCGAAAGTTTTACACGGCGACGGCGTGATTATCGGAACAGGGACCATTTACAACAAACCTGTCTGCATTTTTGCACAGGATTTTACGGTGGCCGGCGGATCGCTGGGGTTAATGCACGCCCGTAAAATCACAAAAATTATGGACCACGCGCTTAAAATGAGGGTGCCGTTAATCGGTATCAACGACTCGGGTGGCGCACGTATCCAGGAAGGTGTCAATTCGCTGGCTGGCTACGGCGAAATATTTTTCCGCAACACGCTCGCTTCGGGCGTTATCCCGCAGATTTCGGTTATCCTCGGCCCCTGTGCCGGGGGCGCAGTTTATTCTCCTGCCTTAACCGACTTCGTTTTTGTTGTCGAAAATATTTCGAAGATGTTTATTACCGGGCCCAGTGTTATCAAATCGGTATTGGGAGAAGAAATTTCGATGGAAGAGCTCGGCGGCGCGCGGGTACATGCCGAAATTACCGGGAATGCCCATTTTTATGCGCAAACCGAACTGGAATGTTTCGACCAGATTAAAAAACTGATAAGTTACATTCCGAGAAACAATTCGAGAAAAGCGCTTCCTTTCCCACCCAAAACGCCGCAAAAAGGGAAAAAAATTGAAGACATTGTCCCGGCTGACGCCAGGATTCCGTACGACATGCGCGACATTATCAAAACCATTACCGACGCGTCGGAGTTTTTTGAAGTAATGGAATATTTTGCACCCAACATCATCATCGGGTTTGGCCGGATGGAAGGAGAAACCGTTGGTTTTGTCGCCAACCAGCCGATGGTTCTGGCCGGTGTGCTCGACACCGACAGTTCCGACAAAGCCGCCCGGTTTATCCGCTATTGCGATGCTTTTAACATTCCGATTGTTACGCTCGAAGATTTACCGGGTTATCTTCCGGGAGTCGATCAGGAACATGCAGGTGTTATCCGTCACGGGGCAAAAATTTTGTATGCCTACAGCGAAGCCACGGTTCCAAAAGTAACTGTTATTTTAAGAAAAGCTTATGGCGGAGGTTATATCGCTATGAACTCGCGCCATCTGCGTGCCGATTTTGTTTTTGCATGGCCAACCGCAGAAATTGCAGTAATGGGCCCCGAAGGAGCAGCAAATATCGTTTTTAGAAAAGAGATTGCAGAGGCCGAAAACCCGGAAGAGATGCGCCAGATGAAAATTCAGGAGTATAAATTGAAATTCGCCAACCCGTATGTTGCCGCTGCCCAGGGATATATCGACGAGGTGATTGAACCGAAAGAAACCCGGTCGCGCATTTTACACGCTTTAAAAGTATCGGAAAACAAAAGCGTTTCCATGCCTGCAAAAAAACACGGAATTCCTCCATTTTAAAACTATTCAGTATGTCAGAAGAAAAAGAATTAAAAAACTTAATTATACAGGGAGCTGTTTATAAAACAACTTTCACGAAAAAGTTTGAGAACCGGGTAAACTGGGAAGCGCCCAATGAAAACCTGTTGTATTCCTTTATCCCGGGAACCATTATCGATATTTTTGTTAAACCGAAAAATAAAGTTAAAGAGGGTCAAACGCTGTTGCTGCTTGAAGCTATGAAAATGCAGAACCAGGTAAGGATGCCGTTTGATGGCGAAATCGTAAAAATTCATGTAAAAAAAGACGAGGTAATTCCGAACCGGCATTTGATGATTGAAATTAAACCGGCCAAGATGAAATAAAATTACTTTTCCGTAAAAAAGGCTGTCCAAAATCAAAAATTAAGGACAGCTTTTTTTATGTGTTTATGCAGCAATATTCGTAAAGTTTCCGCGATGACCGGGTTGGTCTTTGATACTTAAGCCTGTCGCTTGTCAACGGGGAAACTGCTGTAACTACTGGCTCCGGTATCTGCTTACATCCGTTAGCCAGTATATACAACATCCATTAGCCAGTACACACTATATCCGTTAGCCAGTATATACAACATCCATTAGCCAGTATCGATAACATAGATAAGGGAGTATTTGAGGACAGATGGTGAAGTATTCAAAAATAGATGGTGAAGTACCCACCATATACACGGCGGAGTATTTTCATATACTTCACCGTGTATGCCGGCGGGCTTTACCGTGTGTAACTGAGGCTTGCCGGCGAGCTGTTCCCTCCGGTTTTTGCAGCGTGGTGAGAATTTAGCCAATCGGTTGTTTTCCTGTACTGCTGGAGCGAAGCAATGCTGAAACACTGCCTGTTTTTATTTCTGTATCTACCCCTTCCGACAAAGTAGCGCTCTTGTCGAATTTTTTCAATCCTTTCGCCGAAAAGGCAGGTCCATTCGGTAACATTATTCGTTTCCTCCTCTTTCTGTTAACAAAGTGATTCCGGTTAAATCTGCTTTCCCTTGTTTCAGGAATTCGTAGGTCATCCGGTCGGCCTTACAGTCGGCAAACCGGATTCGTTTCAGATTTTTGTTGTTTTTAAAGAACGTGTTACGAAGTATAACATCCTGGAATGTCACCCTGGTAAATGCGCAGTTCTCAAAATAACAGTCGTCAAAATTGCCGGTGAAAACAATATCGGCAATCTGTGTATCCATAAACGAGGTACCGTTCCACACAACATTTGTTATTTCATTTTTCGCGAAGTTACCTGGTTTAGCCACCACTCCTGAAAACCCGCCTGATTTAAATCCCACGCCGGTAAAATCGGCGCCAGTGAAATAGCCGCCGTAGAGATAGCTTTCTGAAAATTTAGCGCCGGTTAAATTGGCGCCCGAGAAATCGCAGCGGTCGATATTACTTTTTGAAAATTCAGCTTCTTTCAGTGAACAGTTGTTAAACAGATTCTTGCCTAAATTGGAACTTTGAATGTGGCTGTTGCTGATGTCGGAGCCTGAAAAGTCACAGCTATCCACATTATTTGTTTTCAGAAGAAGTCCCGACAAATCGGAACCGATAAACTTGCAACGCTGCAT
>CAYWBV010000266.1:0-6055 GCA_964455785.1 uncultured Maribellus sp. | reverse complement strand
TGAAATTCTTCGTAGGCCTGCAACACGGTTAAATGCGAAATTAAATACGACAGCGAACTTTCGGCTCCCTGGTTGCGGTTTACCCCGTAACGTTCAAAACCATCACAACACCCATGTGTTTCAAAATCGTAGAGGCTCATCCTCAAATCGTTTTCACCCAAAAACCATAAAAACGAAGTGTACAATTTGCTGAGGTAATCTTTGTTTTTGGTAAGGTGAAAAGCCTGGTGATACATTAAAACCATAGCCATCGCATCAATGGGTTGCTGCGCAAAAACGGAACGTTCACCCTCTTTTTTGTACCACTTTTCGTTTCCAATTATCGACAGGTAATTGTCTTTTAACGTGTGCTTTGTCAAAAAATCCATCGATTCGAGCGCTGCTTTTGTTATTTTTTCATCGTTTAATATTTCAGCCGAATGTAAAAGCGCGAGTGGTAAAATTCCATTATCGTAAGCCAGCAGCGATTCAAACCATTTCCAGTCGCCTGACTGGTTTTCCTCATAATGCTTCATTAATACATTTGCGAGGTTCCTTAATCTTTCGGTCATCGAATCGTCGCCCGGATTACATTTCAGGTAATAACTGATTCCAATCATCGTATTGGCAATGCCTCTGATGGAAGTTAATTTTTCGAAATTGGGAGCCGCATTAAAAAACACCAGTTTACCCGTTTGATAATACGCATCGTTGGGAGCGTTTCCCAGCAAATAACCCAACGCCCAGATGGTGCGGCCAAACGAATCTTCGGAACCCACTTCATCCAAAAAGTTCCGGCTAAAACTCAAAAAATTCCGGAAAGTCCCGTTTGGGTTTTGCATATAATGAATGTAACTCAGATAAATGGGCGACAATTCAAGTGCACGTTTATCACTCATTTGCCGGTAAGCCATTAACACCATCAGCAGTGCGCGCGAATTATCATCGAGACAATAACCTTCCTTTAAATTGGGGATACCGAATTTGGCATGTTGAATAATCCCTGTATCATCGGTTAGCCGGTTGATGTGAGTCAGCGAAAATGGCGGAAGGATAAGCAAATCGAGAACCGATTCAGGTGTGGTAATTACCTGGTGCTCTTCGTGTAGTATTTTTTCAGCAAGCGTAACATATCTTTCCCCTGTTTTTGGCCAGGTAATTTTTTTGCCATATTCCGTTGCTTTTTTCTTTAGCTCATTCAGTTCTTTTGGATTATCGAGCAGATCGGTTAACAGTTTTGCCAGACCCTCTGAATCATTAAAATGAAAAAACCTTCCCCTACCTTCGTCCAGTAATTCTTCGGCGTGCCAGTAAGGCGTGGAAAGCACGGCGGCGCCAACTCCCACGGCATACGAAAGCGTGCCGCTGGTAATCTGGGCCTCATTCAAATATGGAGTGATATAAATGTCGCAGGCATATAAATATTTGAACAAATCCTGCTCATCAATAAATTCATTCAGAAAAAGAACATGCTTTTCGAGTTGAAGGTTTTTTACCAGGCGCATTAAAAAAATACGATATTCTTCGCCTGAATGCCGCAGCACGTTCGGGTGAGTTTTCCCCAAAACGATATAAACCACATTCGGGTGTTTTTTCACCACTTCGGGCAATGCTTTAATAACCGTTTCAATTCCTTTATTGCGGCCAACAAAACCGAAAGTCAGCAATACTTTTTTGTTTTCGAGCTTAAACTCCTTTTTTGATTTTTCGGGATTAAAATGAATGTCCGGGACACCATGTTCAATCAGTACAATTTTTTCTTTTGGTACATCGTAAATGCCGGTAAGGAACTGAACGGCTTTATGGCTCATCACCACAACTTTACCGGCCATTTTACAAATCTCCTTTAAAACCGCTTTTTCGTTGTACGAAGGCGTTTTAAGAATGGTGTGCAATGTAACAATAAGCGGAACTTCGAGCCGGTGCAGCAAGGGCAGAATGTAAACCCCGCTTTGTCCGCCAAAAATACCAAACTCGTGTTCGAGGATACAAATATCGGCGCCGCTTGAATTGACGTACTTTACCGCCTTCAGATAATCTTCCTGGTGATCCTGCCGGATGGTAACTTTAACTTCTTCGGGGTATTTATAAGTCAGTTCGTTATCGTTTAAAGCTACAATAAAACTCTTATTCCTGTTTTCTTTATTATCGTTTGCTTCCAGCATCGATTTAAACAGGTTATTTGTAAAGGTCCCGATTCCGCATTCGCGGGGAGGGTATGTGGCAATATATACAATTTTCATTTTCTCGTATTTACGCTTTGACAAGCAGTTTGTCCGGCTTTATTTCAGTGCAGTTCATCAATTCACGTTCAAAATAAACCAGCTCTTTAAGCGCGGGATCCTTTTGAATTTTACAATAATATATCCGATCAACATAACGACGGATTCGTAGTTTTTGGGTTGGATTTTCTATTGCGCAGACTACTGAGCCCTCTTTATATTTGTTTGTCATCGGGCTTAAATTGTTCCAACGCCATCTTTTTCAGCCTTTTTAGCGGCTTTAAAAGTTCTTTTTTCTTTCAGGCTTTTAACGGCTTCCTTCTTGTTGTTTTTTCTCTCTTTTCCTTCTTTCGCTTTTGCCATGATCTGTTTTTTTAAGTTATTTCAATTTTGTAATCCGTACACCTTTCTGAAATGGTATCCATAAACGGTGCAGGTAATGGCATCAACCATTAATTTTGGCCTTTTAAAAAGTGTCCAGAAGATTAATTTCCAGTATTCGCCTCTTCCTTTATTCAAAAAACCAAGAACAAAAACCGATTTTAGAAATGCACTCAGCAGTGAAAAACTGATTTTCTTCTGGCCTTTATACAAGCGGTTGTAGTTTAACAACAACTGTCTGACCCTTTTATAATAAGGTCTGGTGGAATAAATATTGCGAATGATGTTCCGGTAACCTTCCAGTAGTTCGTTGTGGTCCATTTTCGGGATAAAATTCATCGACGAATCGGTGTTGTTTCCCGTCGCATCGGTTGTCAACCTGTTTTCGGCCTCCATCTGTTTATACAGTTTTGTGTTTTTCGGAGCATTTAACAATCCGACCATAGCCGAAACTATACCACTTTGCTGGATAAAATCGATCTGGCGCTGAAAAACCGTAGAAGTATCGCTGTCGAAACCCACAATAAAACCGCCGGAAACCTGAATACCTGCCTGTTGTATCTTTTTTACGCTTCCCAGCAAATCACGATTTCTGTTTTGTATTTTGTTGCAGTAGCTGAGCGATTTTTCTTCGGGAGTTTCAATCCCGATAAAGGTTGAACTAAACCCGGTTTCCACCAGCAATGTCATCAACTCCTCATCGTCGGCCAGATTTATCGATGATTCGATATTAAACGTAAACGGATATTTATGCTCCTTCATCCACTCTTTCATGGCGGGCAGCAAGTTATATTTTATCTCATTTTTATTTCCGATAAAATTATCATCGACAACAGAAACAGGCCCGCGCCATTTAATTTTATCGTACAACACATCCAGTTCATTAATAATCTGCTGCGTTTGTTTGATTCGTACTTTGTGCCCCAGTAGTGATGTTATTTCGCAAAAATTGCAGGCAAACGGGCATCCGCGCGTAACCTGGATATTCATAAAAGCATAATCTTTAACCGATAACAAATGAAAATCGGGTACCGGTGTCAGCGAGAGATCGGCATACTCTTCGGTCGCATAAACCCGTTGAGGTGTCCCGGCACGTAAATCATCCAAAAAGAAAGGCAAGGTAATCTCAGCTTCATTCAAAACAAAATGGTCGATTTCGGGATAATTCGGAAAATCCTGTGTAAAAAGAGGACCGCCGGCGACAATCTTTTTTCCCCACTTTTTACATTCGGCAATTACCTTGTTCACCGACTCTTTTTGAATGTACATGGCGCTGATAAAAACATAATCGGCCCATTGGATGTCAGTGGTTTTGAGCAACGAAATATTCATGTCAACCAGTTTCTTCTGCCATGTTGACGGAAGCATCGCCGACACGGTAATCAATCCCAACGGGGGTACAGCAGCCTTTTTCGAAATAAATTTCAGTGCGTGGTTAAAACTCCAAAAAGAATCGGGGCATTTCGGATACACTAACAATACGTTCATTTTTGCTCTTTTTATGAAGTAAAAAATTTCAAATTCACCAATATTTTCGGTTTTTGCCAAAACATTCTGCGCCGCAGCGCTATTGCAGAATAATCTGCCGCAATTTTTAAAATACAAACAATGGCAAAGTAAAATTCGCGAATCTGTATTAGGGTTTTGTTACACAATTCCGGTTAATGTTTACATAATTCACACATCATCGATGGTGGTGATTTTTTTGTTTTTGAGCATTTTAAACTGGGTAGGGGTCATCCCGGTAAATTTTTTAAATTGATTGGAAAGATGGGCAACACTGCTGTAGTGCATTTTGTAAGCTATTTCCGAAAGATTCAGCTCATCGTAAACGATCAGTTCTTTCACCCTTTCAATTTTGTGAGTGAGGTAAAACTTTTCGATGGTAACGCCTTTGGATTCTGAAAAAAGATTGGCAAGGTAAGTGTAATCGTAGTTTAGTTTCTCGCTCAAAAAATCGGAAAGGTTCACCTTGATTTGATCTTCGGAAAAATGGACAAGTTCGATAATTACACTTCGCATTTTCTCGACAAGAATACTTTTTTTATCTTCTATTAAAACCAGTCCGACATTCTTGAGCCCATTATTGAACTGTTCCAGTTGTTCCGGCAAAAGATCCTCTGCTATTTCTGCTTCTCCGATTTTTACATATGTATAATTAAGGCCAAGTTTTTCAAGTTCGGCTTTCACTACCATCTGGCAGCGGATGCTAACCATATTTTTGATGAATAATTTCAAATCAAGTCCTCATTAAAGATTTAAAAGTACACTATTAAAGTTGCGAATTGTTTATAAAGTTACGAATTGTTTAATTATTGTTTTTATTTAATAGAAATTGAAGTTTTTAAAGTAATTCAAAAGCCCGGGTCTTTTAGGTATTATGGTTGTGTAACTAACGCTTTGCATGTATAAAATTGCAAATTTTCGGAAAAAGGAAGAACAAACAAGGGTGTTCAATGTATTTTTTAATTAAATATTTTTGCCCAACTTTCTAATCTACAGGAACTTTTTAACAAAACTACTATTGGAAAAAATACATTGAATTTAAAGTTTAGAAGAAGTAAACGACCCAAAAAAAGTCCCGGAGGGCTCTTTCTAACTCATCAAACCGTCATCGGCAAAAGAGAAATAGGTATCTTCTGTCAGTATGATATGGTCAAGAACAGCACAGTCGAAAATCTTTAAAGCTTCGGCTATCTTCTTTGTGATTGCTTTATCTGCCTCACTGGGCAAAAGAGTACCTGAAGGGTGGTTATGACACAGGACAACAGATTTTGCCAGTGCCTCTACGCAATATTTGGCAATAATGGTGGTATCGATAACGGTTCCGACAATACCTCCCTGTGAAATCTTAGCATAGTCAATGGTTTTATTACCTCGGTTGAGCATTTATTTTCAGATGGTTGTATGCCAGGGCGGGGTCCTTGTTAGCAGAATAACATATGGCTAAACTATATGATATCAAACTTGAATAGGCGCTAATTTTATAGGCATTATCCAAAAAATGCAATGCAAGACCTATATTACCCTTTCTGTATGCTTTTCTGGCCTGATTATAATATTCATAACCAATTGGAGGCAATTCTTTATTTCCATTATTTGTTTTTCTTTGCGATGCAAGATCAAAAACAGCACCTATTATAGGAGTTAGTAATAATGATAAACCGAATGTTCCCCAATACCCTATTTTCCTGTCATTACCAATAAAGGCAACTACAAAAGAGAGGAAAACCCATGCAAGTATCATTACTGAATAATTTAGATCTGATTGATAGATTTTTTTCAAATTTAATCATTTTAAACATTCATTAAAACACCCTCAAAAAGTACAAATTTTGGGTAAAAATAGATTCTGTCGGGAAAATGTCGGGATACAAAAAAATGGATTAATCTGTAAATCAACAAATTAATCCATTTTAAAGTAGTCCCACCGGGAATCGAACCCAGATCTACAGTTTAGGAAACTGCTATTC
>CAYWBV010000265.1:0-6066 GCA_964455785.1 uncultured Maribellus sp. | reverse complement strand
ATTTCCGTATCGCGTGGTTGAATAAAAAAAATCAAAGGATTCCTTCTTAAAAAAGATGAATCCCTTCATTTTCCCCGGTGTTCTTTGAAGACAAAAGATAAGACAGGGCTACAGGGAAGGTTGTTTACATCCGGAGCTTGTCCGTTTGGTTTAATTTTCCAAATTTTGTACGATTAATTTTTCGGAAGATGAAAAAAACAAACGCCGCGCGCCTGCTCGACAACCACAGGATAACCTACGAAATGGTGGAATATACGGTTCATGAAGACGACCTGAGCGCGGTGAACGTAGCGGCCCAACTGGGGCAGAATGTGGAGCAGGTTTTCAAAACTTTAGTGATGCGCGGCAATACCACCGGGGTGTTGGTGGCCGTAGTCCCCGGCGATGCGGAAGTGAACCTGAAAAAAGTGGCCAAAATATCGGGGAACAAAAACACCGAAATGGTACACATGAAAGAATTACTGGCGCTCACTGGTTACATCAGGGGCGCCTGTTCGCCCCTCGGAATGAAAAAACGGTATCCCATTTTTATCCACAAAACCTGCACAAACTTCGATTTTATTTTTGTAAGCGCCGGAATACGCGGGATGCAGCTCAAACTGGCCCCCGGCGACTTATTGACCTGCACCGGCGCCGTTGTGGCTGATTTAATTGGAGAATAGCCATTCGAAACGTTTTGTTCACGGGCGACCGGGTACCGCTGTCAGCAAAAATTCCGGTAGCAGGCGCCAACGATTTTTGGGAAAAATCGGCCCTGTAAAATTCATGTCCGCGCAAATTGTTAGATTTGTGTTTCATTTAAGAAAAAAAAGATGGAATTAAACGCCTTAACGGCCATTTCGCCGGTTGACGGAAGATACGGCAGCAAAGTAAAAAACCTCTGGAAATATTTCAGCGAGTTTGCGTTGATCAAATACCGGGTACTGGTCGAAATCGAATATTTTGCGGCGCTCTGCGGGATTCCGCTGCCGCAACTGGCCGGCATCGGGAAGGATCAAATTGAAAAACTGCGCGAAATCCATAAAAATTTTACTATCGAAAATGCACAGCGTATAAAAGACATAGAAAACATTACCAACCACGACGTAAAGGCGGTTGAATATTTTCTCAAGGAGGAATTCGACCGTCTGGGACTGACCAGGTACAAAGAGTTTATCCATTTTGCGCTCACCTCGCAGGATGCCAACAACACTGCGCTGCCGCTGTCGATCCGCGATGCGCTGGATTTCGAATACTACCCGCTGATGCAGGAGCTGACCGGCAAACTGGAAGAACTGGCTGCTGTGTGGAAAGATATCCCGATGCTGGCCAAAACCCACGGACAGCCCGCATCGCCGACCAAACTTGGAAAAGAAATAATGGTTTTTGTGGAGCGGATACACGTACAGTTAAACCAGTTGCGCGCCATCCCGTGTTATGCCAAATTTGGCGGCGCCACCGGTAACTTTAACGCCCACTTTGTGGCTTATCCCGAAATCGCGTGGGAAGATTTTGCCAACCGGTTTTGTAAAGAACAACTGGGGCTCGAACGTTCGCAATATACCACACAGATTGCCCACTACGATAATTACAGCGCTATTTTCGACGTTATAAAACGTATCAACAATATCATTCTCGATTTCGACCGCGATGTATGGATGTACATTTCGATGGGCTACTTCAAACAAAAAATCAAAAAGGGAGAAGTGGGTTCATCAACCATGCCACACAAAGTCAACCCCATCGATTTTGAAAACTCGGAAGGGAATATCGGAATTGCCAATGCCGGGTTCGAACAACTTTCGGGGAAACTGCCGGTGTCGCGGCTGCAGCGCGATTTGACCGACTCGACGGTTACGCGGTTTATCGGCGTTCCGTTTGGGCACACCATTATCGCCATACAATCGACGCTGAAGGGACTAAACAAACTTTTGCTGAACGAAGCCGCCATCCGGAAAGATTTGGAAGAGAACTGGGCGGTGGTGGCCGAAGCCATTCAAACCATTTTACGGCGCGAGTTTTTCCCCAATCCCTATGAAGTGTTAAAAGATTTGACCCGCAAAAACGAGGTTGTCAACCAGGAGACCATTCATCGGTTTATCGATACCCTCGACATCAACGAGTCGGTAAAAAAGGAGTTAAAACAAATTACGCCACAAAATTATACCGGGATTTTTTAGCATTCCGACAGAAAAAATGAAAGATTTAATCAAGTTACTTCGGAGGTTTCTGCCTCCTTACAAGGGAAAAGTTATTCTCAATTTTGTATTTAACCTGCTGGCGGCGGTTTTTGGCGCCTTTTCGTTTGTTTTGCTGTCGCCGGTGCTCGGGATTCTATTCGAAACAAAAGAATCGGTCAGGGAGTTGATGCCATTTGAGCTTTCAACAGAGGTTATCGAAAATAACCTTTCCTATTTTTTTACTTTGATCATCGACAATTACGGGCAATCGACCGCATTAATCTATATCGGGTTATTTATGATCCTGATGGTTTTGCTGAAAGTTGGATTTACCTACCTGGCCAGCTATGTGATGATTGCTATCCGGAACGGTGTTGTACGCGACATCCGGAGTAAAATCTACCGCAAAATGCTCACCCTCCCGCTTGGCTTTTTTAATGACGAACGCAAAGGAGATATAATGGCGCGAATGACCGGCGATGTACAGGAGATTGAAAACTCGGTGATGAACTCGCTTGACATGCTGTTCAAAAATCCGATGATTATTATTATCTCACTGCTTTATATGATTTACACAAGCTGGTCGCTGACCATTTTTGTTTTTATTATGCTGCCGGTTACCGGGTTATTGATCGGCAGAGTGGGCAAAAGTCTGAAAAAACAATCGAGAAAAGGACAAAACAAACAGGGGGAACTCCTTTCCATTATCGATGAAGATATATCGGGACTGCGGATAATCAAGGCATTTACGGCAGAACAAAAAGCCATCAGGCGTTTTGAACGCGAAAACGAAAACTACCGGCTGATTATGAACCGGCTGATGAGCCGCTACTTCCTCGCCCACCCGATGAGCGAATTTTTGGGAACAACAGTTATTGTAATGGTTCTCTGGTATGGAGGCAATCTTATTTTATCGAATAGCGCCGGATCGTTAAGCCCCCAGCAGTTTATCGTTTACCTGGTTTTCTTCTATACCATTATTAATCCGGCCAAAGCATTTTCTACAGCCCTTTACAGTGTAGAAAAGGGACTGGCATCGATGGAACGTATCGACAAAATACTGGGGCACGAAATTACCATCAGGGAAAAAACAGATGCAAAACCTAAAACAACATTTACCGAATCTATTGAATACCGGAATGTAAGTTTCAAATACATCAACGAAAATGTTTTAAACAACATCAACCTCACTATCCGTAAAGGGCAAACCATTGCGCTGGTCGGGAAATCGGGTTCGGGAAAGACGACTATGGTTGATTTACTGCCACGTTTCTGGGACGTTACCGAAGGAGAAATTTATATCGACAGCACCGACATCCGCGATATGAAACTGCACGACCTTCGCAGTCTGATGGGAAATGTAAACCAGGAGCCTATCCTGTTTAACGAGACATTTTTCAACAACATTGCCTTTGGTGTGGAAGGTGCCACGGAAGAAGATGTGGTTAACGCAGCAAAAATTGCCAACGCCCACGAATTTATTGTATCCACCGAAAATGGGTACCAAACCAACATCGGCGACCGCGGCGACAAACTATCGGGAGGACAGAAACAACGTATTTCCATTGCCCGGGCTATTCTGAAAAATCCACCCATCCTGATTCTCGACGAGGCAACGTCGGCCCTCGACACGGAATCGGAAAAGCTGGTACAGGAAGCGCTGGGCAATTTAATGAAAAACCGGACCTCGCTGGTGATTGCACACCGGTTGTCAACCATAAAAAATGCTGATTTGATATGCGTGCTACACGAAGGACAGATAGTAGAAAAAGGAACGCACGAGGAATTACTCGCTATAAAAGGACATTATCATAAGTTGTTTCAGATGCAGAGCTTTTAATCAGAAAATTGTCAATCTTTTAATCCCATCGCCAGCACATCGGCCAAATGGATGGTTTTGACGGGCAACTTTTGTTTTTTGATGTACGCCTGAATGTTCATGAGGCACGAAGCTTCGGTAGAAACGATATATTCGGCGCCGGTATTCAGCGCATTTTCCACTTTTTGTTCGGTCATTGCAGTTGAAATTGAATGAAATTTGGCTGCAAAAGTACCGCCGAAACCGCAGCAGGTATCCGTATTTTCCATTTCTACCAGTTCCAGACCTTTTACATTTTGGAGCAAAATACGCGGTTCGTTTTTAATCCCATATTCGCGTAAACCGGCACACGAGTCGTGAAAAGTTACTTTGTGGTCAAAAACAGAACCGAACTCCACCACTTTTAAATGGTTCACCAGAAAATCGGAAAACTCGAATATCCGCGTTTCAATTTCTCTCGACTGGTTCAAACGCCTTTCATCTGACTCGAACAGTTTCTGATAGTAATTTTTTACAAACCCGGTACACGAAGCGGAAGGCGACACAATAATTTCTGCCGTATTAAAATCATTCAGAAACTTGGTTGCCAGAGTTTTTGTTTCTTTCCAGTAACCGCTGTTAAACGATGGCTGGCCGCAGCAGGTTTGTTCGGGATTGTAACGAACTTCGCACCCTGCTCTCTCTAAAACAGTAATAAATGCCGCCGCAGTTTCAGGATACAACTGGTCGATAAAACACGGAATAAATGCATCAATCTTCATGATCTGTATTTTGGCTGAAATTAGAAAAACGAAATGGTACTAAAAAGAAAAAGCTGTATTTCTACAGCTTTTCTTCTCTGCACGGGAGGAGAGACTCGAACTCCCGACACCTGGTTTTGGAGACCAGTGCTCTACCAACTGAGCTACACCCGTATTTTTTATATGGTATTGTAATTGAAACGCGAAGTATCGCGTTTCAATTACAGCCATATAAATTATATATCCAAAACCCTTATTCAAGAATCGCAGTTACTGCACCGGCACCAACAGTTCTTCCACCTTCACGGATCGCAAAACGCAATCCCACATTAATAGCAACCGGATAAATAAGATCTATGGTGATCGTCACATTATCTCCAGGCATAACCATTTCTGTTCCTTCCGGCAGAGTGATTTCACCTGTTATATCCAGTGTTCTTACATAGAATTGAGGACGATACTTGTTATGGAACGGAGTATGACGTCCGCCTTCTTCTTTCTTAAGAACGTAAATTTCTGCCTGTATTTTTGTATGCGGTGTTATGGAACCCGGTTTAGCAAGTACCATTCCTCTTTTTATTTCTTTTTTATCAACGCCGCGAAGTAGGAGACCAACGTTATCACCGGCTTCACCCCTGTCGAGTATCTTACGGAACATTTCAACACCTGTACACACTGTTTTCCTTTTTTCAGCGCCAAGTCCAATCATTTCAAGCTCATCACCTGTATTGACGACACCTGTTTCAATACGTCCGGTAGCAACAGTACCACGTCCTGTTATTGAAAATACGTCTTCAACCGGCATCAGGAAAGGTTTCTGATTATCGCGCGGTGGTATTGGGATATATTCATCGACAACATTCATAAGCTCCATAACTTTGTCTTCCCATTTGGCCTCGCCGTTCATAGCTCCAAGAGCAGAACCGCGAATAACGGGAGCATTGTCGCCGTCAAACTCATAGAAATTCAGGAGGTCGCGCACTTCCATTTCTACAAGGTCAAGCAGTTCTTCATCGTCAACACTATCAACTTTGTTCATGAACACCACTACTTTAGGAACGTTAACCTGGTGAGCAAGAAGGATATGTTCACGGGTCTGAGGCATTGGACCATCTGTAGCAGCTACAACCAGGATTGCACCATCCATCTGAGCCGCACCGGTAACCATGTTTTTTATATAGTCGGCATGACCCGGGCAGTCAACATGTGCATAGTGACGCGATGCTGTCTGATACTCAACGTGAGCTGTATTAATTGTAATACCTCTTTCCTTTTCTTCGGGAGCATTATCAATTGAATCAAAATCCCTGATTTCAGAGAGACCCCTTTTAGCAAGAACCATAGTGAT
>CAYWBV010000264.1:0-6089 GCA_964455785.1 uncultured Maribellus sp. | reverse complement strand
TATTTTTTAATCCGGGTTCATCCTCAAACCCGCTGTTTAAATCGACTCCTGCGAATTGCGGGTGTTCAATCTTTTTTATATCCTCAGCATCTTCCGGTTGAATTCCGCCACTCAGTAAAAATGGTGTGCTTCCCTTGTATTTATCCAGGATTTCCCAGTTAAATTTTTCGCCCGAGCCGCCGAGAAGTTTTGTTTTTGTGTCGAAAAGAAAATAGTCTGCAACTCCTTCAAATGATTTTGTCTTTTGAAAATCAAAAGCTTCATCAATACTGAACGCCTTGATGATTTTCAGCCCCTGGTTTTTCAATATTTGGCAGGTTGCCGGGTTCTCTTTTCCGTGTAACTGCACCCATTCGAATCCAAAATTTTTTGCCAGTGCCAGAATTTCAAAAGCATTTTCATCGACAAAAACGCCAACCTTAGGCTTTTCAGAATTAAATAATCCGGGTTCAAAAATTTCTCCCACGTATCTTTTTGACAGAGGAAAAAATATATATCCCAGCAAATCGACTGGTAATTTCTCCACTTC
This sequence comes from uncultured Maribellus sp., assembly GCA_964455785.1. GTDB lineage: Bacteria > Bacteroidota > Bacteroidia > Bacteroidales > Prolixibacteraceae > Draconibacterium. The sequence goes on along the minus strand of CAYWBV010000264.1, from coordinate 5,560 downwards.
CTCACGATTGTTGGTAAATTTTATACCGCAAATTTTTATTTTTAGTTTTTTTTGCATCGTTTTTTAGTTTCTTGTCATTTCGACGATAGGAGAAATCTGCTTCTTAAAAATTATGCATTCAATTTTTCAGCATCTTAAAGTGACAGATTTCTCGGTCATGCTTCCCTCGAAATGACAGCCGAAAAGTTACTTCAATTCTTTTATAAATTTCCTACAAGCTTCACCCGGATTTTCAGTTTTCATAAAAGTTTCGCCAATTAAAAATCCTTTGAATCCGTTTTCGCGGAGATAATAAATCTCCCTGGCGCCAGTCAGGCCACTTTCCGAGATTTTTACAAACCGGTCGGGAATCAGTTTTCCCAATCGCACCGAGGTTTCAATATCCACATCAAAAGTCTTCAAATCGCGGTTGTTGATGCCCACGATATCCACAAAATCGTTGAGTTTTGCGAGTTCCTCTTCGCTGTGAATCTCCATCAAAACTTCCATTCCAAGGATTTTGGCATCTTTTGCCAGCAGTTCTGCCTGTTCTTTTGTGAGACATTCGGCAATCAGCAAAATCACATCGGCGCCGTAAGCTTTGGCTTCCACCAATTGGTACGGGTCAATCATAAAATCCTTGCGAAGTATCGGGATTTTGGGATTGGTTTCGCGCGCTTTTACAAGGTTGGCCTGCGAACCTCCGAAAAACTTCGGCTCGGTTAAAACCGACAAACCGGCTGCACCTGCTTCAACATAATCTTTTGTTACTTCTTCCACTTTGGCTGAAAGATTAATATCTCCTTTCGAAGGCGATTTTTGTTTGAACTCAGCAATAATCCCTGAGGAATTTTCCTGCAGCAGATTTTCCTTCAGCGAAATGCACCCCCTTGTGAAGTCGGGAATCTCGCGGAGCATTTCCGTATCGACCAACTTTTTCTGGTGAGCGATTTCTTCTTTTTTTGCTTCGATAATTTTGTCGAGAATTGTCATAAAATTCAATTTATTACAGCTTTTAATTTTTCCAGTGCTTTTCCGCTTTTCAACGATTCAACGGCTATTTCAACACATTCTTTCAGTTCCTTTTCACGAAAAACGATATTCAACCCAAGCGCTGCATTGGCAACCACCACATTGGTTTGCTCTCGCGTTCCGTTTCCATTCAAAATATTCAAAAAGATTGCAGCAGCTTCTTCTACTGAATTTCCACCGAAAAGTTTTTCCGGGGCAATTTTTTCAAACCCGAAGTCCGACGGAGACAGCATTCCTTCTTCCTTGTTGTTTACAAAATGTGTGTCAGCAGTGAGCGAAACCTCATCGTAACCGTCTTTGCTGTTTACAATCATGAAGTTGACATCCAGCGTTTGATATATATTTTTATAATGGTTAAAATTTTCTTCGTTGTTCACGCCCAGCACCTGGTATTTAGGTGATGCAGGATTAATCATTGGCCCGAGGATGTTGAAAAATGTAGGCACTTTTAGTGCAGCGCGCGCAGGTGCAATGTGTTTCATGGCCGGATGAAAAAGCGGTGCGTGCATAAAACAGAAGTTTCCTTTTTCCAAATCGTTCTTCAGTTTTGCAGGGTCGTTGCTGAATTTGTAACCGAGCTTTTCGAGCAAATTTGAAGAGCCACTGGTGGATGAAACGGCGTAATTACCGTGTTTGGTCACATTTACACCTGCACCTGCAATTACAAAGCAGGCCAGGGTTGAAATATTAAATGTATTTTTTTCGTCGCCGCCGGTTCCCACCACATCAATGGCATTGTATTCCGAAAGGTCGGTTTGCAGGCTCAGTTCTGCCATGGCATCACGAAATCCGGCCAGTTCTTCCGAAACAATGGGGCGCATCTTGAAAATAGTGAGAAACGAGGCGAAGGCCATCTCGCTGTATTGTCCGGTGCCAACACCCAGAAGAATTGATTTTGCCTGTTCGCGTGTGAGGGTGTTTCCCTCAAAAAGATATTGTAATGTTTCTTTCATTTTTTCAAACTTTAATGGAAATCCGAAACCGGAAATCCGATGATTATTTATTCTGTTTTCAATTTATTTGTCATTAAAACCGGTTTTCAACCAGTTTTTTAATATTTCTTCGCCCAGCGGGGTGAGCACCGATTCGGGGTGAAATTGCACTCCCTGAACATCGAACTCTTTGTGCTGCATCGACATAATCAGTCCTTCTCCGTCGTAGCTGGTAACCTCGAAACAGTCGGGCAGGTTTTCCTTTTCCACAATCCACGAATGATACCGTCCCACTTCAAAAGTGGCCGGCAATCCTTCAAAAAGTTCCGATTTTGTTGAAGTGAGTGTGACCGGGGTAGCAACTCCGTGAAGTACTTTGTTCATGTTGTGGAGTTTTCCGCCAAAAGCCTCACCGATGGCCTGGTGACCAAGGCAAACTCCCAGTATGCTTTTTTTTGGTGCAAATTTTTTGATAATTTCTAGAAGAAGCCCTGATTCTTCCGGTAATCCCGGTCCGGGTGACAACACAATTTTGTCGTATTTTTCCAAATCTTCCAGCTCAATTTCGTCGTTGCGGAAGACATCAACCGGCAGGCCTGTTATTTTTTTGATGGCGTGTACCAGGTTGTAGGTGAATGAATCGTAATTATCTATTACTACTATGCGGCCTCCCCCGGCCCCTCCAAAGGAGGGGAGCGAAGAATCGGCATTTAAATTTTGTTCTTTTTTCATATTATCAATTTTTATTTCTTTTTCTTTTCTCCCTTCTCCTTCGGGGAAGGGTCGGGGATGGGGCTTCCTTAATTAATTTCTTTTGCCATTTCAATGGCCTTTTTCAATGCTGCCAGTTTATTGTTTACTTCCTGCAACTCGCTTTCTTCCTGCGAACCGGCAACAATCCCTGCTCCCGCCTGGTAAAACAGTTTATTGTTTTTACTCAGAAACGAACGAATCATAATCGCATGATTCAGCGAACGGTCGAAACCGAGGTAGCCGATGCAGCCACCATAATAGCCACGGTTCTGGTTCTCGTATTTATCGATGAGTTCCATGGCTTTGTATTTGGGCGCTCCTGAAAGTGTTCCGGCCGGGAAAGTTTCACCCAACACTTTAATGAGGTTGGTGTCTGGCGTAATTTCGCCTGAAACCTGTGAAACCAGGTGAATCACGTGCGAATAAAACTGTACTTCGCGGTAAGTTTCCACAATTACATTATCGGCATTGCGGCTCAGGTCGTTGCGGGCGAGGTCAACCAGCATCACATGTTCGGCATTTTCCTTGGGGTCTTTGCTTAGTTTTTCGGCCAGTTCGCGGTCTTGTTCATCGTTTCCGGTGCGTTTAAAAGTTCCGGCGATGGGGTGAATGTAAGCTTTGTTGTTTTTAATGCGGAGTTCAGCCTCGGGACTCGACCCAAAAATCCGGTAAGTTCCGTAATCGAAATAAAAAAGATACGGCGAAGGATTGATGGAACGCAGCGAGCGGTACACGTTAAAATCGTCACCCTCGTATTCCTGGGCAAACTGGCGGCTCAGCACAATCTGGAAAACATCGCCGCGGTAGCAGTGTTCCTTGCCTTTGGTTACCATATATTTGTATTCGTCGTTGGTAATGTTCGAAGTCTCTTCACCCACCGGTTTGAATTTAGCTGTCGAAAAATTAAGGTTCACCAGCAGGTGATGAATATAATCCATCTGTGATTTTTCGTCTTCGAGCAGGTTTTCAACCATGTGAATCACGTTTTTATGATGGTCGATGGCAACCACATATTTGTAAAAACAGTATTTCACCTCCGGAATCTGGTATTCTTCTTTTTTGGGCGAAGAAAACCGTATGGTTTCAAAATGCTGAATGGCATCGAAATTCATGTAACCAAACAAACCGTTGGCCGGCAGTTCAATTTCAGTGGAATCGACATTGAACGTCTTGAAAAACCTGTCGAGTTCAGTGTCCAGTTTTTTGTCTTCGGAAAGTGTGAAAACCTCCTTTTTTTCTCCCGGAAGTTCTTTGGTCACTTCGCCGTTCGTCACTGTAAAACAGGCCACCGGACTGAAACATATAAACGAATAGGCATTTTCGTTGCCATGATAATCAGAGCTTTCCAGAAGAATGGCTTTTGGATACAGCGTTCGCAGACGCAGGTAAATACTAACCGGAGTAACCGTGTCGGCCAGTATTTTTCTGATGATTGGTTTGTAATTAAGTTTTTCCATTGTTGTTCTATTTCATTTTATTTTTCATTCTTTCTTTTTCTTTCTCCTCTCCTTTGGAGAGGTCGGGAGAGGCCGCAAAAAAAACGGCCCACCGTGATTCGATGAGCCGTTTTCCTGCTTTTTATGGCAATAGCGTTACCTCTCTTCACGGTTGTAAAAAGTTGTTGTGCCACCACCACCAATTTGTATTTTGTATTTGTTTCATTTTTTTCTTTTATAAAAAAACCTGCTCTTTACAGGAGCAGGCTCATTTTGTATATTCTTAAAAAATACCAATATGGCTCTTTAACTCCTTGCTTACGTAAGAAGACCCCACCACGGAAGCCATATTGTATTTAATTTTTTCATTTCTGTTTTAAATTTCAATTCAAATGAATAAAATTTTTATCAAAATTAAAAATACATGGTACTTTTTTTCTGAAATTTTAAGATAAAAGTCAAACAAACAACAGTCGCTTTACAATTATTGTTTATCAATCAGAAAATATTCTTCAGTTTCAAACGAAGTTTTTGTCGGTCGGGTTTGTTATTTTCAATAGCCGGAAGTTGTTGAACAAAAATGATTTGCCGGGGCTGCTCGTATTTTTCAAGTTGCTGTTGGCAGATATTTTTTAATTCTCTTGTCATTTCATTATTTTCATTTCCTTCCAAAACCAAAACAAGTTGTTCGCCCAGCGATTCGTGTGGCAGTGAAGAAACTAGAAATGGAAATTTGATAAATGGTTCCAGCTTTTTTTCAATTTGTTCGGGCGAATATTTTATCCCGCCCGAAATAATCACATTGTCACTCCTGCCCAAAATGCGGAACGTTTTTTCATCTATCAGTTCAGCCAAATCGGTGGTTTGGAGTGGTTGCTTTGCCAGTCCGGGCATAAAAATCTGCAAACATCCTTCTTCTGAAAGTTGCATACGAATACCTTCAAAACAGTGATAAAATTCGGTTGCTTCTGAACCATTCAATTTTCGCAGGGCAATGTGGGTTGCAGTTTCCGACATGGCGTAGCTCGAATAACATGCTGTTGAAACATTTTGCAGTTGCTTTTCCAACTCGAAAGGAATTGCCGAACCGCCAATCAGCAGTTGTTTCAGGTTTTTAAACCGGGCACCGGGCGATGGTTCTGAATGTAGAATTTTGCTAACCTGTGCCGGGACCATCGCGGCAAAACGAAATTTTTCAGTTTGGAGGAAAGAAAAATTAGTAGCTGGTTCAGCAGCAAATAAATCAAGATTTCCTAACAAAGCACGGATAATCATCAACTTTCCGGCAACGTATCTTTCCGGCAGACAGTGCAAAACGCGGTCGCCTTCTTTCAACTGGAAAAACTGAATGGTTCGTTGCGCGTTGGCTGCAACAAATTCTTTTTCGAGACGGATTGTTTTGGGAATTCCTGTACTTCCCGAAGTTTT
>CAYWBV010000263.1:0-6102 GCA_964455785.1 uncultured Maribellus sp. | reverse complement strand
TTTTTAATACAAAAATCAATGTTTTGGCGAAAGGAAAAAGTTTATTTATTTGAGCGGTTGTTATAAATGGCGCCTTTCCCCAGCCTGCCCGGTAAAGTGACACGAGAATATTTTTTTCACTTTACTTCGAGGGCTATGAAAAAGGGGGATTGTGGCAACCGGGATATTCGATATTTTACGTTTTGACAACTTTGACAAAACCGACAACCTCCCTAACTTTTCGTTCCCCTTTTTCTACCACGGTCGCGGGATAAAATAGGCCAAAAGTCAGGTGTAGGATGAACGAAGGTGGAACGAAGGTGAAACGAAGCTAAGATGACGAAAAAACCGTTAAAAAAGTATCATCTGAAAATGCTCCACCCTCTGGTTTTATAACAAAGTAGAGATTGAACAAAATTCTTTAAATAGAGTAGTATATAGTATCAAAAAAACAATAGTATGGCAAACAGGAGGAATTTTTTTAAAACGCTGGCAGGATTGACTGCAGGAATAACAATGGGAAGTACCGCATTTGGCAAAGAAAACAACAATGACAGGTTGGGTGAAGTTTTGCCAAAAAGAAAGTTGGGACGGACTGGTGAATATGTTACAATGCTTGGTACCGGCGGTTTTCATGTAGGCTGGACAACCGAAAGGGATGCGCAGGAGGTAATTGAAGCATCGCTGGAGGGTGGGGTACGCTTTTTCGATACCGCCGAAAGTTACTCACAGGGAGTTAGTGAAGAACGCTATGGAAAATATCTCACCCCAAAATACCGCGATCTTATTTTCCTGATGACCAAAACAACCGGACCTGATGCCAAGACCGTGAGGGAACACCTGGAAGGGTCGCTGCGCCGGTTAAAAGTAGATCAGATTGATTTGTACCAGGTGCACTCTATCCGCACCCCGGAGGATGTTGAATCGCGGATTGGAAACGGCGTCCTTGATGTATTGCTCAAGGCAAAAGAGGAGGGGAAAATTAAATATCTCGGTTTTACCGGTCATCAAAATCCGTTTGCGCATACCCGCATGTTGGAAAAAACAGCAGGAAGCGACATTTTCGATGCGGTTTTAATGCCTGTGAATGTGCTGGATCAATCCTATTTTAGTTTTACAAAGAATGTGATTCCCAAAGCTCTGGAAAGGAACATGGGAATACTTTCCATAAAATCGCTGGCCGACGGTAGATTTTTTGCGAGAAAGGAACAAGCGAACTGGACTTCCGACGACCCGATTATCCCCAACTACATGAGTATTAAGGAGGCGATGCATTTTGTTTGGTCGTTACCTGTAACTGTTTTGATTTCGGGAAATGAGAATGCTACGTACATGAGGGAAAAGATTACCATCGCACGGTCGTTTTCAAAATTAACCGAAGACCAAAGAATGGCGCTTGTGGATAAAGTAAGCAACATCGCTTTGGCCGGGAAAGTAGAATATTATAAAAAGATGGAGGCATAAAAAGAAAATCCCGGGACCTCTGCCCCGGGATCAAAACTAAACCTAACTAAACCAAACTTATGAAAAAACAGCAAATTGCTGTGAAGTATTTTTATTTTTCTGTTTAACAGAACGTCTTTCGATATGTTTTCTGTTTAATTGTTTTCATGGCGAATATACTTTTACAAATAATATGCCAGAAACAAAATATTTGCAGAAAAAAAACGCCACACCTGAGATTTCAAAAAATAAATATCTTTGCGGAGGTTTAATTTGAATGCATTCAATTAAATAAAGTAATAACAAAAATTTATATGAATAATATTCGCAACTTTTGTATTATTGCCCATATTGATCACGGAAAGAGTACCCTCGCCGATCGCCTTTTGGAATTCACAAAAACCATTGGTGAACGCGATATGCATGCTCAGGTTCTTGACGACATGGAACTGGAACAGGAAAGAGGGATTACCATAAAAAGCCATGCTATTCAAATGGACTATTTGTATAAGGGAACCGAGTATAAACTAAATTTAATCGATACACCCGGGCATGTGGATTTTTCGTATGAAGTTTCGCGCTCGATAGCCGCATGCGAGGGCGCACTTTTAATTATCGACGCAACACAGGGAATTCAGGCGCAGACCATCTCGAATCTTTATCTGGCGCTTGAAAACGACCTGGAAATTATACCGATTCTCAATAAAATGGATTTGGACAATGCCATGCCCGAAGTTGTGGAAGACCAGATTATTGACCTGATTGGCTGTGATCACGAAGATATTATTCATGCCAGCGGGAAAACAGGAATGGGAGTTGAAGCTATTCTGGAAAGAATTATCGAGAGAATTTCAGCTCCGAAGGGAGACCCGCAGGCTCCGCTTCAGGCGCTCATTTTTGATTCTATTTTTAATTCATTTAGGGGAATTATCGCCTATTTCAAAATTGTTAACGGACAAATAAAAACCAAAGATTTAGTAAAATTTGTTGCCACAGAAAAAGAATATTACGCAGATGAAATTGGCGTCCTGAAATTAGGGCTCTCACCAAAAAGCGAACTTTCAACAGGCGATGTCGGGTATATCATTTCAGGAATAAAAACGGCAAAAGAGGTGAAAGTGGGTGACACCATCACTCATGTTAAAAACCCATGCTCCAAAGCCATCGAAGGATTTGAAGAGGTTAAACCTATGGTTTTCGCGGGTGTTTATCCGATTGATTCCGATGACTATGAAGATCTTAGAAACGCAATGGATAAACTTCAGCTAAATGATGCATCGCTTACTTTTGAACCTGAATCTTCTGCAGCCCTCGGTTTTGGTTTTCGCTGTGGGTTTCTTGGATTGTTGCATATGGAGATTATACAGGAAAGATTGGAAAGAGAATTCGATATGAACGTAATAACCACAGTTCCCAATGTTTCGTACCTGGTGCATTTAACCGACGGAACAACGGAGCGTGTTTATAATCCATCGGGAATGCCCGTTGCAACTGTGATTGATGAAATTGACGAACCTTATATTAAGGCCAATATTATAACGGCGTCCGAATTTATTGGACAGGTGATGAAACTTTGTCTCGATAAAAGGGGAACGCTGATAAATCAGAGTTATCTCACTGCGGAGCGTGCTGAATTAATCTTCGAATTACCGCTTGGCGAGATTGTTTTCGATTTTTATGACAAACTAAAAAGTATATCGAAAGGGTATGCATCGTTCGATTATCACATCAGTGGATTTAAACCGGCAAAACTGGTACGGCTCGATATTCTGTTGAACGGGGAAATGGTTGATGCACTTTCCACATTGATTCATTTCGACAACGCCTACAACTTTGGCCGGAAAATGTGCGAAAAACTGAAAGAACTTATTCCGAGGCAACAGTTCGATATTGCCATCCAGGCGGCCATTGGAGCAAAAATTATTGCGCGCGAAACCGTTAAAGCGGTAAGAAAAGATGTTACAGCCAAATGTTACGGAGGCGATATTACCCGAAAACGAAAACTTTTGGAAAAGCAGAAGAAAGGCAAAAAACGTATGAAACAGGTAGGGAATGTCGAAGTCCCGCAAAAAGCATTTCTTGCCGTTCTAAAGCTGGATTAATAAATTCAGAAGAATTAATTCTACCGGATAAAAATGGCCTCGGTTTTAAATGATCAGTTTGTATCCTTTTCCGTGTACATTGATGATTTCTACGGTTGGTTCGTCTTTTAAATGTTTGCGAAGTTTGGTAATATAAACATCCATACTTCGGGCATTAAAGTAGTTATCGTCGATCCAAATCGATTTTAAAGCATAGTTTCGCTCAAGAACTTTGTTTACATTCTGGCACAGCAGTTTTAACAAATCCGACTCTTTAGTGGTAAGTTTGACTGTGTTTTCACCTTCCGAAAGGGTTTGCTTCCGAGTGTCGAATGTGTATCTTCCGATTGTAAAAATCTGCTGGGCATTCGATTGGTTCTCCTGGGCTGTCCGGCGCAGGATAGCTTCAATCCGAAGGATCAGCTCTTCCATGCTGAACGGCTTGGTAATATAATCATCGGCTCCGAGTTTAAAACCTTCCAGTACATCTTCTTTCAGGTTTTTAGCAGTTAGAAAAATAACGGGGATATCGGGATCGACAATCCGGATATCTTTGGCCAGCGTAAAGCCGTCCTTTTTAGGCATCATAATATCCAAAATACAAATATCATAATGTTCTTTCATAAAACCTTTGTAGGCAGCTTCCCCGTCAGGATAAAGTTGTGCGTCATAACCTTTTGCAATGAGGTATTCTTTTAACAATAACCCCAGGTTCTCATCGTCTTCGGCCAGTAATAATTTTGTTTTTTGTTCCATGGTCATTCATTTATTTGCGGAAGTAAGATACTAAATTTTGTTCCTTTGTTTAATGCACTTTCAACTTTTATGGAGCCGTTGTGCGAATCGACAATTTTTTTAACATAACTAAGTCCAAGCCCGAAACCTTTAACATTATGTACATTTCCGGTTGGGACCCTGTAGAACCGGTCAAATATCTGGGTTTGGTGTTCTTTTGCAATTCCAATTCCTTTGTCTTCAACCGAAATAACAACAAATCCTTTTTTGTTTTCCGTCATAATTTTTATTTCCGGAAAATCTTTGCTGTATTTCATGGCATTATCCAGCAAATTAAAAACCACATTGGTAATGTGTACCTCATCTCCTTTAATTACCGGATTCACGGCTTTCATATCGACATCGAGTGTGCCGTTTTTATTTTTTACCCTGAGTTCGAAATTCCCTGCCACCGAACTTATCATTTTATTCACATCAAACTCTTTGAATTTGAATTTCAAACGTCCTTCATTAAAAACGGCCATCTGCAATACCTTTTCAACCTGGAAACTTAACCGTTTGCTTTCCTGATTAATAATTTTCGAAAGGTGTTCAATCGTTTTTGGGGTATTGGTAATACTTCCGTCTTCCAGCATCTGGCTGGCAAGTGAGATAGTTGAAATTGGCGTTTTCAGTTCGTGGGTCATATTGTTTATAAAGTCATTTTTTATGATTGACAGCTTTTTTTGTTTGAAAATGACCATGATGGTATAAACAAAGATTCCAATTAACAAGGCCGTTAAAATAATGGTTGGGATAATTGTCATCCCGGTAGCCCGCAGTAAATAGCCCGACCTTTGGGGAAAGTAGATGTTTAAATAATTGGGTTTGGCTCCATAATAATCGTAAGGGAAAAGTGGAAGGTAAAATTCGTCGATTCGTGCTCCTGGATTATAGTCTTTATCTCCTAAAATAATTTTGTCTTTTCCAAGATTCGAATTTTTAACCGCAAATTTATATTCCAGTTCAATCCGGTTTTCGGCCATGGCTTTCGCCAGTTCCTGCCGTAATATTGTAGTATCAATTCTTTCTTCTATCGGACGGTCTTCGAGCGAAATTTTATAGTTGCGCCATCTCATATCATTCATCCATTGTTCTCTCCTTTGCTCCTGGATGATATTAAAATTGCGCATGTCGTCAAATCCCTGAAGGATTTCATTTAAGGTGCTGTTGATATTGTTAAGGTTACTACTAATTGAATCTGCCTCAAAATGAAATCCTTCACTAAAAGTTTTTGTAACGCTGCGTTCAGTAATACTAAGTTGAAAATTGAACGACCTCTGCCGTACATCATTTCTCGGAAAAATGTTATAATCGCCCGAAGGCGGCACATTCCCTGGCAGCCGTCCTTGTTCCACATCGATACGTGCTTTCGTACGTTCATGTGTTTCAAGTTGTTCAACCATCCTGTGCAAAACATTTCTTACCTGTTGATTAAACTGCTCTTCACGAATATCGGATGCTGTTTTTATTAGGTAAACCTGCACAAGGATTAAACCCGAAAGCACAAACGCCATTAAAACAATAAGTGTCAATAACATTTTTCTGCTCATGCGGCAAAGATAATTTTTATGAAATGGTGAAGATTATACCCTTAACATTATTTAACAGAGGGATATAAATTGTAAATATTATTAACCTCACATTGAAACAGCCAGGTTTTATTCAATCAAATTCTCCTTTTATTGTTTCAGTAATCTTTCAATAACTTCCGGGAAATGTTTATACTCCAACTGATGCACCCTTTGGGCAACGTCCTCTGGTGTATCAGTTGGAAAAACCGGGCACTTTGCCTGGAATATCAGTTTCCCTGAATCATATTCTT
>CAYWBV010000262.1:0-6103 GCA_964455785.1 uncultured Maribellus sp. | reverse complement strand
TATCGCAACCTGCCGAACGCCCGCTGGTGGTGGAAGCAGGCAGTAACTACCTGGCGCTGGGCGAAGCAAAACTGATTGATTTTGCACGCATGAAACTTCAACAGGGAGAAAAACCCAACTCGCTGACCGCCGCACTGGAAGGTGAAGCTACGGTAGCGCTCCCCTACACTACCCCGTGGCGGACGATTATGGTTGGCCGGTCGCCGGGTGAATTACTCGAAAACAATTCTTTCTTTGAAAACCTGAACGACCCGTGCGCTATCGAAGATGTGTCGTGGATAAAACCCGGAAAGGTGATCCGTGAGGTGACTTTAACTACGCAAGGCGGTATTGCCTGTGTGAACTTTGCCGCGGAAAACGGGTTGCAGTATGTGGAATTTGATGCCGGCTGGTACGGTTTGGAATACGATGAAACTTCGGATGCCACCACCATCACCGTCGATCCGAAACGTTCGCCCGGCCCGCTCGATTTGCACGAGGTGATAAAATACGCCGAAAGCAAAGGCATCGGGATTATTTTGTATATCAACCGCCGCGCCCTGGAAAAACAGATCGACACCATCCTTCCGCTCTACAAATCATGGGGAATTAAAGGCGTAAAATACGGATTTGTGCAGGTAGGTTCGCAGGAATGGACAGCCTGGCTGCACGAAGCGGTAAAAAAAGCTGCCGCAAACCAACTGATGGTCGACATCCACGACGAATACCGCCCGACCGGTTTTTCGCGCACTTATCCGAACCTCATGACACAGGAAGGCATTCGCGGCGACGAAGAGAGCCCCTCGAACGAACATACGTTAATCACCCTGTTTACCCGGATGCTGGCCGGTGCAGGCGACAACACCAACTGCTACTATGCGCCGCGCGTGACCGAAAAAATGGGCGGGCATGTTTCGCAATTGGCCAAAGCGGTGATGTTGTACAGTCCGTGGCAGTTTCTGTTCTGGTACGACCGTCCGCAAAACTCGTCGGATGTGTTGGGTGGGGTACCCGGCGCCAAAGGTTTTATTGAAAATCATCCTGAACTGGAATTCTTTAAAAGAATGCCCACGGTTTGGGACGACACCAAAGTGCTGGAAGGCCAAATCGGGGAATATGCAACCATCGCACGCAAGTCAGGCGATGAATGGTTTTTAGGCTCACTCACAGGCAAACAAGCGCATTCCCTGATATTGGATCTTTCATTTCTGGATGCCGGGGCCGGTTACGAAACTACGGTATATTCGTTTGACCCGGAATCAGCGTCTTCAACCCAAGTGAAAATCGAAAAAATGGAAGTTACATCCGTTTCGGAACTCCGGTTTGAGATTGCCGCCAACTCGGGGCTGGCGATCCGGTTTCGGAGAAAGTAAATATCCTTACGCAACCCTTTCGAGTTGTATTCGTCTTAATGAAAAAAGAAATGAAACATATTTACACTTTAATGTTGATTTCAATTCTGATTTTCGGATGCAATGATAATCTGGATATTGACAGACATATTCGGATGCTAACTTTAGACGATATAAAACGGGAATATTGCATTGCCGACAGCTTAAACAACCTCAAAGACCGAAGCAATACCGACACAGCAACAGTGATTCTCGGAGTAGATAAACGAAATGGGGAAGTCGTAGTCAGAACATGTCAGACAAGGGGTTTTGGCTGTCTTCTTTTTACTGATTTCTTTACAATAAAGTATCAGGACTGTGATTCGGTTTGTTGTAAAAGAAATGACGGTTACTGGCTGGTTGACTATGTCGGTTTTGCAGGTTCACGCTCTGTTGTCGGTTGTGTTCCCGACACATTTCCTTCTTCAAATTAGATCTTCCATCTGAATCGCTGATTTCTAACTACTAAAATCCAGTTCCAACTGTTCATCCAGCAACCGGAACGACAAACGATGGTATTGGGTAACGCCGTATTTCCGGATGGCTTCGCGGTGTTTTTTTGTGGGGTAACCTTTGTTTTGGTCCCAGTTGTAAAAGGGAAATTCGCGGTGAATGTTGTTCATAAAATCGTCCCGGTAAGTTTTTGCCAGCACCGATGCCGCAGCAATGGAACAGAACCTTCCATCACCTTTTATCATACAGGTAAACGGAATGTTGGTTTGCGGCCGGAACCGGTTCCCGTCGATGAGTAAATGCCCGGGCATGATTTTTAGCTTCTGAATGGCTTTGTTCATCGCCAGAAAAGAGGCGTTCAGAATATTTATTTCGTCAATCTCCTCGTTCGAAACCATTTCAACCGCCCAGGCCAGCGCCTCTTTTTCGATGATGGGGCGAAGTTCGTAACGTTGTTTTTCGGTAAGTTTTTTCGAATCGTCGAGAAGTTCATTTTCGAAATCAGGAGGCAAAATCACGGCGGCGGCAAATACCGGCCCGGCCAGGCAACCACGCCCGGCCTCGTCACAACCGGCTTCTATCTGATTTTCTTTATAATATGACAATAACTTTATTTTTTCCATTCAATCTCACCTCACTGCAACGCCTTTTCTACGCTCATCCACAACAGCCGGGCAGTTTCGTCCCAACTGAATTTATTTTTCTGCTCAAACCCCTTGTCAATTAAACTTTTTCGCAACTCTTCGTCGCCTGCCATTTTAATCATGGCTTCGGTAATCTGCTCTATTTTGCAGGGGTCGGCGTAAACGACCGCGTTTCCACCTACTTCGGGTATCGATGTGGTGTTGGAACAGATAACCGGCACGCCGACACTCATGGCTTCCACCACCGGAATTCCGAAACCCTCGAAGAACGGCACAAATGTGAGCGCCAGCGCAGCGCCCAGAACCCGGTGTAACTCGGCTGTTGTTATCCGACCTGTAAAAACCACATCATCTTTGAAACGCATGTTTTCGTAGGTTTCAAAAATATCGCCTGTTTTGTGCATTTTCCCGCCCACAATCACCAGCCGGGTGTGATTCGTATCAACGCTTTTAAAGGCGTCGAAAGCATTCAGCAGCCCAGCGATATTTTTTCGCGGATGCAGCGCCCCAACAAACAGGAAATAGGGCTTCCCTCCCGAATATTTTTCGCGGGTGGCTGTTTGTTCTTCTTCCGATATTGGTAAAAAGGCGGGATTTATTCCGTCATATACAACGTCAATCTTGTCGAAATCCACTTTAAATGAGCGGGTAATGTCTTCTTTCGAATAAAACGAAACCGTGGCAATCCGTTTGGCAATCCGGGCAAATTTCGGAAAAAAGCGGGTGTAATATTTTTTAATCAGCCAGGGAAAATCGTCGGGACGGTGGATAAAATTGATGTCGTGAATAACCGCCAGTTGCGGCACTTTGGTTCGTAACGACAAATACCCGTCGGGAGAAAGAAACAAATCGGCCTTGTACTTTTTCAGGACCTTCGGGATTTGAAAATCGAACCACAACCAGAAAAGAAACGGATGCCTTGCGGGCGGTCCGATAACGACCGGAATAATATTGTCAGAGAAAATATAATCGGGACTAAACGGGCGGTCGAAAATAAAAATAAACTGATGTTCCGGATGGTCCCTGGTCATCCGTTTTAATGTTTCCAGCGTAAACCATCCAATTCCTTCCAGCCTCTCTTTCAGCAGCAAACGGGTATTTACGGCAATCTTCATATTGAATGTGTAAAATAGAAATTATTTTCCAATATATTTGTTCCAAAGTTCAAAGTTAATGAAGACTTTCATAAAATACATCCTTCAAAAAACATTGGGTTTAAAAACCTACCTGTATGTATTCGCACAGATTGTTATTATAAAAATCAGGTGGGATAAAAAGGAGAAGGATTTTTTTCATTTTATGCGGCTTATCCCCGAAAACGGGATTATACTCGACCTCGGCGCCAACATTGGCGTTACCAGTTACCACCTCGCTAAAAACTTTCCGGGCAGCACTGTTTTTTCCTTTGAACCGCTGGCGCTGAATATGGATACGCTAAAAAGAATCAAGCAAAAGTTCGGTTTGAACAACATACGCGAATACCAGGTCGCTGTTGGCGAAAAAAACGGAGACATCGAAATGGTAATGCCCGTGGTACATCGTGTGCCGATGCACGGACTGAGCCATGTAGTTGGGGCAGAACAAAACGGAAACGACAACGGGTTCAAATCGAAAGTTCCGATGGTTTGTCTCGATGAGTTTAACGATTTACAAACCGGCGATAAAAGAATAACCGCCTTAAAAATTGATGTCGAGAATTTTGAATACTACGTTTTAAATGGGGGTAAAAGTTTAATTGCTGAAAACAGGCCCGTTATTTATTGCGAACTGTGGGACAACGAAAACCGAAAGAAATGTATTACTCTTTTGAATAAACTCGGTTATTCTGCGTTTGTTTTGCAGGGAAAAGAGTTGGTACGGTTTGAAAAAACAACCATCGCCAAACACAATTTCTTTTTTCTGCCCGATTCATTAACCGATTGAACCGATAGCTTTGAAACGGAAGTTTGTTACCAATCTTATATTACTTCTATTCCTGAATGTATTGATAAAACCATTCTGGATTTTTGGCATCGACCGCACTGTTCAAAACCTGGTGGGCGACCAAAGTTACGGTTTGTATTTTGCACTGTTTAATTTCTCGCTTCTTTTGAATATACTGCTCGATGTGGGAATTACCAGTTACAACAACCGGAACATTGCCCAACACAATTTTCTTCTGCCCAAACATTTGTCGAACATTGTCGGGCTGAAACTTTTGCTTGCTGTTGTTTATGCGGTTTTTACCCTTGTAACTGCGGCCATCATCGGCTACAGCAAAATCCAGGTTCACCTGTTGTTTTTCCTGGTTTTTAACCAGTTCCTGATTTCCTTTACACTTTATTTACGTTCAAACATCAGCGGGCTTCAGTTGTTTCGCACCGACAGCCTGATTTCGGTACTCGACCGGAGTATTATGATTATCCTTTGCAGCGTCTTGCTGTTCAACGATTTTTTCAGGCCTCTTTTTACCATCGAATGGTTTGTTTACGCGCAAACCGTTGCTTATTTCTTAACCGCAATCATTACTTTCATCGTTGTTCTTGCCCAATCGGGGAGAATAAAAATCCGTTTTGACTTTCGGTTTTTTATTGTTTTTCTTCGGAAATCATATCCGTACGCCCTTCTTGTTCTATTGATGTCGTTCTACAACCGTATCGATTCAGTCCTCCTCGAACGGATCCTTCCCGATCCGTTAGGAAAAGAGCAAGCGGGGATTTACGCGCAGGCATTTCGGTTACTCGATGCCGTTTCTATGTTTGGCGTTTTGTTTGCCGGACTGCTCCTTCCCATCTTTTCAAAAATGATTAAACAGAAAGAACCGGTGGGGCCAATAGTACAACTCTCCTATACCCTGTTAATTGTGCCTGCCATCATCATGGCCGTTTCGAGCATTTATTACAACCGGGAGATTATGTCAGTTTTATACACTTCCAATACGGCCCATTCTTCCGAAATACTGGGAATTTTAATGACCGGATTTATCGGCATTGCCACAACCTATATTTTCGGTACGCTGTTAACTGCCAACGGAAGTATAAAACAGTTGAATTATATGGCCTTTGGCGGGATGGTACTCAATGTTGCGCTAAACCTTATTTTAATACCGCAATACATGGCGTTCGGTTCGGCTTATGCTAGCCTTGCCACACAAATTCTTACTGCGGCAACACAACTCATCCTCGCCCTTTCTGTTTTCAAACTGAAACCGGGAATCGGGTATATCCTGCGAATGATCCTGTTTGCAGGGGTTGTGGTTGTTATGGGTACGGTCTCCGAATATTTTGGCAAATGGTTCAGCGGATACCTTTTTATGATCTTTTCTTCGGTTGTTTTTGCTTTTCTGTTAAAATTGTTCCGTCTGAAAGATTTTTATAAAATCATTTGGTACGAAAAAAGATGAACCCGACCATCAATGAATTACAGAACAGTGGAGAATTTGAGCTGATCGCCCGGTTAAATCACCGGGAGATTAAAGAATTTGTGATCCGCCAGTTAACAGCTAACGGAAAGATGGTACGGATTTTTATGGTTTACCAGGTTTTTATGGTTTTACTCGGGATCTTTTTTCTGACCCGCTCCATAGTTCCGGCATTTAACGGAAACATTCAACCGCTTTTTTATACGGGCGCAGCTTTGATTTTTAGTTTTAGCATT
>CAYWBV010000261.1:4400-6109 GCA_964455785.1 uncultured Maribellus sp. | reverse complement strand
TCATACGTTATATACGAATTCATTTCGGTATCGAAAACATCGTGAAGGTTGTAAAAAGTAGGTGTATGAATTGAGGCTCCCAATCTGATTTCGTTGGTGGGTTTAAATATAACTCCCAATTTCACATTGTAGCCTGTTCCGCTGGTGCGCAGGTAACTGTCGAACTGCATTTCATTAAAATAGGGGATGTTGTTGTTTTTGTCCCATTCGGTTAGTTGCGATGTCTCTTTGTAATAGATATCCATAATTCCAACCGAAGCGCCGAGGTATAACTTGTGGTTGAAATTTAATCCGAGGGCCAGCGAATACTCATCGATTGCCCCTTGTTTTGAAATACTTTTTTGCTGACTTTGGCCATATCCGGCTTCAGCCACATCATGCCAGTAAACGTTGTTATCGTCTTTCAGAAGCAGGTCGGTGTCCCAGGCCAGTTGCTCATAATAATCGCTCCAGTCGCCAATATTTGCGTTTGAAGCTACATAATCAAGAAATGAGCCCTGTACATTATGTCCTTCGGCAATCGCGGTACTGTTGAAATCTTTTAACCGGTTATACCCTATACCGACATTTACGCTGATTATCCCTGTTTCACTGCGGTTGCTTGTGTTTATTGCAGTTACATAGCTGATATTATTGAATGAAAAGTTGTATTTACTGTCATTCATTTTCGAACCCAAATAAGATGATTCTACCTGGGTTTGTCCAAACGTGGGTGTAAGCGTAAGCTCTCCCGAGCGGTAAAGTCCAATTCCGGCAGGATTAATACTAACGGAAGTAAAGTCGCCTCCCAGCGCTCCAAATGCATTTCCCATACCTCCCGAACGCGCCGTTCCCTGAACCTGAAAACCGGAATAACGTAAAGCGTCGGCCAAATCCTGTGCCTGGTTTAAAAAAGGCACCAGCATAATTATTGTTACTACTGTCAGAAATCTTTTCATGGCAAAAAAGGTTTTATCGTTAATATCGTGTTATGGTCTGTCTGTTATCTGCGCCCTGAAGATGAGGAAGATGAAGATGATCTTGAACCTCCTGAACTACCACCGGAAGACGACGATCCGCTACTTCTGTAGCTTCCACCACTGCTGCTGCTCCCGACACTGCTGCTCCTTGAAGGCGAACTGCTCTGATAGCTGCCCGATCTGGAGGAGGAGGAAGGAGCGCGGTAGGTGTTGGACGAACTTCTGTTTACCGAGCTTCTGTTATAGGTTGAACTTGATCTGTATGACTTATTGTAGCTCGATGTACTGTTGGGTGTTGAATACCTTGAGGTTGTCGAACCCGAACTTTTGGTAACCACCCGTGGCTGAGTATTGCTGGTGGAAGGTCTCGTATAACTACCTTGTGTCGAAGTTGTGCTGCCGGGACGAGTATAACTCTGCGTAGAACGACCTGTACTGTTTCGAACGGTATTGGATGATTGAACTGAATTACCGGAACTGTTGGCCGAGGTTCTTCTCCTTTCCGTCAATACACTGTTGTTTGTATTGCCCGATTTTGTGGTGCCCGAACTATTTCTTCCTGAAACACTGGTACCAGTTACACCCGAAGTTGAACTGTTGCGACGTGTTGAATGAATAGAGTTTTCATCTGTCCCTGAAGTTCCGCTTTTATTTCTTGCACCGTTGTTTGTGGCAATACCTGTGGTGTTTCTTCTCGAAGAATTCTCTCCGTACATAACGTTGGTTCCCGTTGATCTTCTTTTACCGTAA
>CAYWBV010000261.1:0-4300 GCA_964455785.1 uncultured Maribellus sp. | reverse complement strand
TAATTGTTGATAACGTATTTTACTTCGTCATCATTGTAATAAACGGTAGTATCGCTGCCATACATTTCCATTTGGTCCACATTGTAAGAAAGCGCTTCCGCATCTTCTTCTGTTCCGTCGAAAATGTAATTGTTCATGGTATTCGAACCATCTTCGTTCTCTTCAATCTCGCTGATAATAAGCCTTTCTCCCGATTTTTCCGTAGCGGGTTCGTCTTCTGCTACTACATCATCCACAACAATTGGTGGAGGAACATCGCCTGGGTTAAAATAAATATCATCCGTGTATGAACGGGTGACATAGGTCCCAGTGGTACATGCGCTAAACAAGAGTGCAACTACCGCAAAAAATGTTAATCTTGATTTCATTACTTGTCCTCCCTGTTTATTTAATGTCAATAATATTTGCTTTCTTTGTAAGCTCAAAAAAACAATACGAAGAAAGACAAAATCTGTACCAAATTAATAAAAATGGCTAGAGAATTAACACCACGTGCTGAAAATTATTCACAGTGGTACCTGGATTTAGTAAACAAGGCTGATTTGGCGGAAAATTCAGCCGTTAGAGGATGTATGGTTATAAAACCGTATGGTTATGCAATTTGGGAGAAAATGCAGGCTCAGTTAGACAAAATGTTTAAAGATACTGGCCACGTAAATGCGTATTTCCCGTTGTTTATTCCGAAATCATTTTTCAGTAAGGAAGCGGATCATGTGGAAGGATTTGCCAAAGAGTGTGCGGTAGTTACGCATTACCGGTTAAAAAACGATGAAGCAAATGGTGGACTAATGGTAGATCCGGAGGCCAAGTTGGAAGAGGAACTTATTGTTCGGCCAACATCCGAAACCATCATTTGGAATACCTATAAAAACTGGATACAGTCGTATCGCGATTTACCCATCTTGATTAATCAGTGGGCTAATGTGGTTCGCTGGGAAATGCGTACACGCCTGTTTTTGCGTACCGCGGAATTTCTTTGGCAGGAAGGCCATACGGCACATGAAACCCGGGAAGAGGCAGTTGAAGAGACCGAAAAAATTATTAATGTTTATGCCGATTTTGTGGAAAACTACATGGCCCTGCCGGTTATTAAAGGGGTGAAAAGTGCAAACGAACGTTTTGCAGGAGCGCTCGAAACCTATTCCATTGAAGCTCTGATGCAGGATGGAAAAGCGTTACAGTCGGGTACTTCACACTTTTTGGGCCAGAACTTTGCGAGGGCCTTTGACGTAACTTTTGCCAACAAGGAAGGGAAACTGGAACATGTGTGGGCTACCTCGTGGGGCGTTTCTACCCGGTTGATGGGAGCATTGATTATGGCACATTCTGACGACAACGGACTGGTGTTGCCTCCGAAACTGGCGCCTTACCAGGTGATTATTGTTCCCATTTACAAAAGTATGGATCAGCTTTCTTCCATTTCGCAAAAAGTTGACGAGATTATCGCCAAACTGAAATCAAAAGGAATTTCGGTAAAATATGACAGCAATGACAACAAAAAACCGGGCTGGAAATTTGCCGAGTATGAGTTGAAAGGTGTTCCGGTGCGTATTGCTATGGGCCCGCGCGACCTGGAAAACGGGACAGTGGAAGTCGCCCGCAGGGATACCCTGACGAAAGAAGTAGTCGGCGTGGAAGGAATTGAAAATTATGTTGAAACCCTTCTGGAAGATATTCAAAAAAATATGTATAAAAAAGCATACGATTACAGAGAGGAACATATTACAAAGGTCGATTCGTTTGAAGAATTTAAAGATGTTCTGAAAAATAAAGGTGGGTTTATTTCGGCTCATTGGGATGGGACGACAGAAACGGAAGAAAAAATTAAGGAAGAAACAAAAGCTACTATTCGCTGTTTGCCGCTCGAATTTGAAGAAGAGGAGGGAATTTGTATTTATTCCGGAAAACCTTCAAAACGAAGGGTACTTTTTGCGGTTGCTTATTAATATTTAAAAATATTTTCAAGAAAGCAGCTCATTTGAGCTGCTTTCTTTTTTTGAATACAATTTGCTTTGTGTATTTTTAAAAAATCAAAAATCGAAAAATCAATGACTGAAAAAGAAGTACGCGAATCGTTGCTCGAAGCATTTGTCATAAAATCGACAGTAAAACAAAAGGTGTATGAAAACACGCTTCAAACGTTTGTAATCCTCAAAAAGGTGCTAAAACAACTGGAAAAAGATTATCTCTCCATCATCAAAAACCAGGTTTCGGCGAATTCACTACCAGTCTATAAAGACCGGGGAACTTTTGAAGCTGAATTTAAAATTGGCGGCGACCTGCTGATTTTTAGTATGCACTCCAATGTTTTTGAGTTCGACGATAAACACCCCGTTTGGAATACAGCCTATATCAAGGAAGATCCGTTACGATCGTATTGCGGAACTATCAATATCTACAACTTCCTGTCCGACTCGTTTAAATACAACCGGGTGAACGATTTGGGATATCTTGTGGCAAGAATTTTTATCAACAAAGACAAACACTTTTTTGTTGAAGGAAAACGTCAGACCGATGAAACCGTAAAAGATTATGCCATCGATACGATTTCTCCCGGTATCCTCCGGCAAATTGTAGAAACTGCTATACAGTACAGTATCGAGTTTGATTTGCTGGTACCGGTGTACGATCAGGTGAAAATGGCGACGGTCGATCAGATGAGGGAAAAAATCAACCATTCGAAAATGGTCACCGGCAAAAGACTGGGATTTGGATTTAATTCCGACGACGTGTAAAACAGGATAGAAAACTAAAGATAGCGTAACCGGAAACCACGCTGTCGCTCTAAAAGTAAAATATGGAAAAAGTAGCAGAAAGATTTATTCGTTACGCCAAAGAATTTACTACCTCCGACCCGGAAAGTACAACTTATCCGAGTAGTGAAAGGCAAACTGCTTTTATGAAAAAGCTGGAAGCCGAGTTAAAGGAAATCGGATTAAACGAAGTTGAACGCGATGAATATGGTTATGTTACTGCTACACTTCCGGCCAACAGAGCTGAAAATGTTCCGGTTGTCGGGTTTATTGCGCACGTGGATACCAGCCCCGATTTTTCGGGCGAAAACGTAAATCCGCAAATTTTGGAAAATTACGATGGAAATCAGGTCTGTTTAAAAAATGGAGTGGTTATCGATCCCAAAGAATTTCCTGAAATTTTAAATTACAAGGGGCAATCCATTATTACGGCTGACGGAACAACGTTACTTGGCGCCGACGACAAGGCAGGGGTCGCTGAAATTGTTACCGCCGCAGAAGTACTGATAAATTCAAAAGAAATCAAGCACGGAAAAATAAGGTTCGCATTTACTCCTGATGAAGAAATCGGGAAGGGGACCGACCATTTTGACGTAAAAAAATTTGGCGCCGATTTCGCCTACACACTTGATGGCGGCGAAATCGGGGAACTCGAATTTGAAAACTTTAATGCTGCCGGCGCAAAAATAACCATCCAGGGCCGGAGTGTGCATCCCGGCGCGGCCAAAAATAAAATGATTAATGCACTGCTTGTTGCCCATAAAGTTATTTCGGTGCTGCCATCCACCCTGCGGCCGGAGCATACAGAAAAATACGAAGGTTTTTATCATTTGCTGTCGCTGGCAGGAAATGTGGAAAAAGCGGAAATGCAGTTGTTAATCCGAGATCATGACTTTGTAAAATTTGAAGAAAAGAAAAAATTGCTGAAAGAAATTGTTCAATTGGCAAATTTCGAGTTGGGGAAAGAACTTGTAAAACTGGAAGTGAAAGATCAGTACTACAACATGCGGCAAAAAATAGAACCGGTAATGCACGTGGTTGAAATTGCCAAAAAAGCGATGGAACTGGCCGGAGTGACGCCAAAAATTAAAGCTATCAGGGGCGGTACCGACGGAGCGCGGCTCTCGTACGAAGGATTACCCTGTCCGAATATTTTTGCAGGCGGCCACAACTTTCACGGGCCTTACGAATTTGTCCCTGTCCTTTCAATGGTAAAAGCGGTGGAAGTAATCCTGAATATAGCGCAGTTGGCCGGAAAAATAAAAAAGTAGTCCTCTGCGGTTTTTTGGATTATTGCCGGAATTCATATTTTTAAAAGATGCTCGATCAGTTTTTGAAATTTATAAAGGAAAAACAACTTTTCAGTGTGCATGAAAAGTTGCTGCTGGCGGTGAGCGGAGGAATCGACAGTATGGTACTTTTGCACCTGTTCGAAAAATCGGGGTACGATTACGGAATTGTCCACTGTAATTTCCAGCTTCGCGGCGACGAGTCTGAACAGGATGAGCGGTTTGTGCGGCAGCAGGTTTTAATCCACGGCGTTCCTT
>CAYWBV010000260.1:0-6113 GCA_964455785.1 uncultured Maribellus sp. | reverse complement strand
AAATAGGTTCCTGCGGGCGTACCCCCAATAATTGCTGTATTGCCCAATAGCGCTTCAGAATCACCATATATATTTATATCAAAAGTTGCCTGGTTCCAAAAAATCGTTAACAGTTTCATGCCGACAACCGTAACATTGTCATCCGTAAATTCAATAATAAATGTTTCTAACTGATGGTTTGCGATAACTGCATGACCAACTATATCATTCACACCTGCCCAAATATTAAGATCCGGAGAGGTATAAGAGGACAATGGACCCACACGCGTAAGTGTAAATGAGATGCCCGGAAGAATACTCCCCGCTGGGAGAAACCATGTACTTGTATTAGCATCCAGAGGATTATAAACGCCTTCAGGATAAGGATTCGTTGCTTCCTCAAAATCTTCCACTGGAACTCCGGTACAGGGAAATTCCTCAGGAGTTGTAAAGTAGGTAAGAGTACCAACCGTAGCAGCGCTTTTTAGCGTTACATTTTCAGGTTCAACTATTTCTTCCTTCTGGCAGGATTGAAAGAAAGGAGAAATTAAAACAGTTCCCAAAACGAAAGGAATTATCGCCCGGACAACGCCTTTCCACATCATTTTCTTTTTCATAATTTCCGATTAATTTTGTTCATATCCCGGTTAATTGCTGTTCCGAAAAGTAAATTTACGGAGATATACAACGATTGAGGGAAGGATTAAAATGACCCTGTGCATCGATTTTATGAAAATGATGCAAGAATAAAGCTGGTGTGGTCCGTTACTCTCTTATCTGAGATGCGAGGTCGGCTGGTGAGCTTCCTTCCAGTTTCTTAAATGCGTTTCTGAATGCGTTTCGGTTCGAAAATCCGGAATTTAATCCAATGCCCTCCAGGGTAAGGCCTGAAGTTTTGCCTTCATTTATCAGATTTTTTGCATACTGAACACGCCACCGGTTTCGGTAGTCGTTAAAATGTTCGTTTTTTACTTCGCGGAAAAAATAGGCCAGATGATGAACCGGTGTCTGAATCATAACCGAAAGATATGCGAGATTAAAATCGTGTTGTAAATAAGGTTTCCTTTCCTCCATACAGGCATCTATCTTTTGTGCCAGTAAGCTCAGGTATTCAGCTTCAAAAGAATTTCTGTTTTCGGCAGATTTTTCATGTAATGTTTTGTGGTGGTTCTCTCTCTTCTTCGGATGGGTAGCAGAATCGGGCAGACGTGGGAGCCCGTACAATATGGCAGGAAAAAAAAAGGGTGAAATCAACAGCCCGGTCAGACCCAGCCCTGATAACAGGCGAAAGATATTCAGGGTGAAAAACATTTCTGAAAAATCCATGGAAAACGCCCGGACAATACTTACTGTCTGACACACGACCAGCAAAAACAGAAAGCCTAATAAGAGGGCCAACCAGCGAATCATAAAATACTGTTTTGAAAACACTCCTGACTTTTTTCGACCAAGCAGAAAACGGGCATACAAAATACCGGACCACACGGCATAAATTAGAATAATCACCGGACGGCTTAAAAAAACAGCTTCAACCGAAAATACACCGGAAAGAGGAGTTCCTTTAAAACGTTCGATATATCCGACATCATTTATAACCGTTATGGCATCAGCGATTTTCCCGGACAAAGGAGAATAATTTTGAGGAATGGAAATCAGAAAGACAAGTAAAACGGGCAAAAAATGTAAACTGTCTGACATTTTGAGTTGTGGGGTATCGTTTAATATACTTCTGACATAAAAAAACAACATAGGCCCAATCAAATAGGGGATTGATGTAAATACGGAAAAATGGGTCAGAAACAATGTGACCAAAAAAACTGATTTTGAATAAAGCAGAATGTATTGGGATAATGCGTACAAGCTTACTGTAAAAAAGAAAAAGCCCAGATACAGGGTGGCCTCAAATTTTTTAGCATTAAAAGACAACAGAAGAACAGAGAGAAAAACGCCAAGGATGGATAAAAAAAACAGCATTTTTATTCTTTTTTTTGACAAGAGTAAATCTACAACTTTTATGGAAAAGATTTAACAATTGCTCTGTAGAGATATCGCGCAGCTTTAATTCACCCGCTGAACCCAGGTCAGCGGGTGAATACTCCGGAGGTGTTTAGAAAAATTTCACCTGGATGGAGTTGTAATAAATGGTGGTGGTGGCTTCGAACCCCGAATCGGTTCCGGCAATGATCCAAAGTTCGCCGTTATCGTCGGAAGTTACTGTCATTGGCGTAGCGTTCGACAGGGTTTTCAGGGTATAAACCGGGGTGTTGGTGTCGTTCGAAAAATCGCCCAACAGGAGCATGTCGTCGCCGCCCTGCGCCTGGTTATCTTTATCGATATTCATCCGGTAGAAATTTTCTGCATCGGGTATTTTGCCGGGGTTGGTGCGTGTTGCTCCTGCCTTTATGTAAACCGATTCGCCCGGGCTTCCGCCTGCTCCCATGGTGTTGTCGGCCACATTTGAGGCAAATTCGAGGGTAAATGTTACCCGGTACTGCGTGTTGGGCAACAACCCCGAAACCTTTCGTTTGACAAACATAAAAAGATCGTCGCTGTGGTTATTCCCCGACAATTTCAACGCTCCGTCGCTTTCGTCGAGCGGGGCCGGGAGTGAGTCGTATTCAAAAAGTAATTCATAAAAATCTTCTTCTCCCACCGGGTAATCGGCAAAGTCGCCGGTCCACCCTTCGGCGCCTGAATCGAAGGTAAAGGTAAACGTCACCGGCTCGGCTTTGTCGTCGTCGTCGTTGGAGCAGGCCATACCTGCCGCTGCCAGTAACCCCACCGCAGCCCACATCAAAATTTTGTTCTTTTCCATACTTTCCACTTTTATCTGATATTTATTTTCATCAGATGCGCGGAAAAGCGAATGGGTTGCTTCGCGGCTGGTTACTCGTTTCCTGTTGCTGGTTTCTTGTTGCTGGTTACTCGTTGGCTCAACTAACTACTAATGACTAACTACTCGTAGCTTTTAATTCTCTTCAATTCAGGCGATACAAAACTGATCCCCGAAACTGAGACTGAATACTGTTCAATTCTTTCTGAGACTGCGACTGGTCACTGGTCACTTCCCCTACCGGATGTTGTCGAGTTTGATTTTAACTTCCTGGACTTTTATCTTTTGTTTTTCTATTTCGTAAGCTTTATCCTGCTGTTCCTTTTCGTTCCTGCGGGTCTTTTTTTCGAATCTCGATTCAGTTTTTGCGGCTTTTTTTAACTCTTTTTCGGTAGCCTTTAACTCATCTTCCACGTCCGCACGCGGGGTTTCGCCAATAACACCCAGCGGGCTTCCGGTATTGCCATCCAGAAGCTGTTTCCGGTAGTTAGCCTCATCAGCCAAATCCGCTTTGTCTTTTTGGGCGTCAGCAATTTTGCTGTCGTACGATTTATTTTTGCGCATCAGTTTATTCAGGTCGTTTTCGAGGGCCTGCAGTTGGTGTTCCTCCTCTTTCAGCTCTTTGCCCACGGCGAGGCGGTAGAGGTCAACACCATAATTGCGGATGTATTTTATCGCGGCGTCGGTGGTCTGCGGAGAAGCGCCCGATGAGCCAAGAAAACCGCCTTCGGTCTGTAGAAATATACGTACATAAATGTGCCCCGGGAACGACGAAACCTGCGTAATCACATTGAGCGGAAGCGTGGTGATGTCGCTAATCAAAAGATCCCTGACAATCCATTCATCTTTTACCTTTTCCATTTTGGGCGACTTTTTGAAAAGGCCGCGCGGGAGAATTGTTTTTTTCCATAAATCGATGGCGTCGCCGGGGATGGCTTGCGGCACTACCACCTCAAATGCGGTTTGTACTCCCAACGAAGAGGGGCGTTCTTCTGTTTTTACTTCGATGAGTTCCTGACCCATCACTGTAAAAAATCCCAATAAAAGAAACAGCGTTGTAAAAATTTTCATGATTGTATTTTTTTGAATGTTAACGAAACTCATTGAAAAAACCATAAAACTATACGCCAAATATCGTGAAAAGTTTTAAGAACGGAACGGAACTGGTTCCTTGTTGCTTGTTTCTGGTTCCTGGTTCCATGTTGCTGGTTCCTCGTGGCTCGGAGCTTGAAGCTTGCAACTTCCATCAAGTTAGTTGATATAAACCGCCACTGATCACTGCCAACTTCTTCCAGCTTCCGCCTCTTGACTGGCAACCCAATATTTTGTACTTTCCACAGATAAACACCATTAAGTCTTTTATAAAATGACAACACAGTACATCGACTTACACATTCACCCGGCCATGAAGCCGCTGGGAAAAAGTTTCGACCGCGGAAAGCCGGGTACAAACAACCCGAACAAAAATGCCAAAGACAGCATTTGGTATTACGACCCTCCCACCCCGTTCGACAAGCTGGCCAATATCGTAACTACACTGACAAAATTCCGTCAGGCCGATTTTACCTCACTGGCGAAAGGGGGAGCCGAGATTGTTTTTGTGTCGTTGTGCGGGCTCGAAAAAGGGTTTGTTATGACCAGCCTGGGAACCGGACTGCCCGGCGATGTGGTGGCCAACCTCGTTACCGGACTGGGGAAAAAACGGATTGACCATGTTCAGCAGATGCCCGACTATTTCAGCGACCTGGAACTGGAATATAATTTCTACCGCCAATTGGACGGGCATCCGGTAAAAATCGACGGAAAGTGGTTCCGCTATAAAATCATTTCGTCGTTTAACGAGATTTCGGAAAACACCCTGCCCGATGTAAAAACCATTTTTGTTATCCTCACCATCGAGGGGACTCACGCTTTTAACGCCGGGCTTCAGCGAATGGGCCGCACCGTAAACGAAACGGAAGTGCTGGCCAATGCAGCCAAAGTAAAACAATGGCCTCATAAATTATTTTTCGCCGGGCTGACACACCACTTCTACAACGAAATGATCGGACATGCGCAAAGCCTTCACGGTATGGTGCGTAAAGTCTGCGACCAGAACGAAGGGTTAAACGAAGGCTTTACCGAACTGGGGTGGAAACTGCTGCGCCTGCTGCTCGACAACTCGCAGGGGCGCCGTGTGCTCATCGACCTGAAACACATGAGCGTAAAGGCACGCAACGAATATTACCGCTTCCTGGAAACGGAACACCCGAACGAAATTATTCCGCTGATTGTAAGCCACGGCGCGGTGAACGGGTTGCGGTCGGCTACCGAAAAAGTGGAGGACGACCTGCAAAACTATGGGAAATTCCAGCCTACCGACATCAACATTTTCGACGATGAAATTGTGCGGATAGCCCAATCAGGAGGTCTGTTCGGCGTCCAGTTCGACGAACGGCGGGTGGGCAGCGAATCGGAGCTGAAAAAAAACGGCCCCAACCTGAACCGGCGGAAAATGTTGTTTTACCAGTCGAAAATGATTTGGAACCAGATACAGCACGTGGCCGAAGTTCTCGACCGGCATGGTCAGTTTGCCTGGGGAATTCAGTGTGTGGGCACCGATAACGACGGAATGGTAAACCCGCTGAACGGTTTCTGGACATCGGAAGATATGCCGCTTTTCGACAGCTACCTGGAAAAACATGCCTACAACTTTCTGTGTTCACCGCAGGCGAAACTTCTGAAAGATTTTAACCAACTGAAGGCTGCGGATATTGTCGATCGGTTTATGTTCGGGAATGCACATTACTTTCTGAAGAAGAATTTTTGAAAGAAGGGAGTGGTGGGTAGTGATCAGTAATCAATCTCCGTCCGTGGGCAGTGGAAAACAGAAAAGGAAGAGAAAAGAAAAATTCTGTGGTTCTCCGTGTGTCCTCTGCGTTCTCTCCCGATGATAAAATATCGGGACAGGTTGTGGTTAAAAAATAACCGCAAAGAACGCGAAGGAGAATGGGCGCAGTTGACAGCCCGAAGCCGTTAGAAAGGCTGAAAAGGTCGTTTTATTCTTCGGAAAAACTGACAAAATGTTCAGGAAAGATGGGTCAAACCCTTGGAAGAACACCCCAAGACCCCTGGAAAGATAGGTCAGACCCCTGGAAAAATTGACAAAATGTATTGGAAGAACGGCTCAAACCTCTGGAAGAAGTGACTGAAAGTGCTGGAAGAACGGGTCAAACTCCTGGAAGAAATGGCTCAAAGTGATGGTAATGACTTTCCCTAAAATAACTTGACAGGATTTTTATTTATTTATTGAAGTGGATAC
>CAYWBV010000259.1:2598-6130 GCA_964455785.1 uncultured Maribellus sp. | reverse complement strand
ACAGATATGCTTACAGACATTCATCCAAAGTTACCGATGCGGGACAAAACTGCAACAAGGGATTTTTACATTAATAAGTTAGACTTTCAAGAATTTGGAAGTGCTGACTTTGATGGTTACCTAATGTTGAAAAAAGACAGCATCCAAATTCATTTTTTTGAGTTCAAAGAACTTGACCCAAAAGAAAACTATGGGCAAGTTTACATCAGAACTGATAACATTGACAAATTTTACCAATCATTGTTAGACAGGAAAACAAGCATCCATCCAAATGGGCAATTAAAAATAAAACCCTGGGGACAGAAGGAATTTTCTATACTTGACCCAGATAACAATTTGCTGACTTTTGGACAAAGTATGTAATAAATGATTGAACTCAACCAGATTGAATAAAAAAACAACGAACCGCTAACTTCAGCTACCCGCAAGTGTGCCAGCGATGGTTTTCGGTGTGCATCTTTCCGCTCGTCTCGCCTTGGGCGAGATGACAGGAAATCGCCCGCAATCCGCCCCTGCGTGTAGCTTCCTACGTTGCCGCAAATGGTAAAAAGACAAAGAGAGTGTATGAAAAGTCGAATAATATTATCATATCTGACATTCTTTGTAAAGAAAATCTATTTTCCTTTACAGAATGAATTATATTTGTAAAGAAAATTTAAAAATCTTTACATAATGAGCCCGGAAAAAAATTGGAAATTAAAAGAACTGCCACTGAATATTGACGTTGAGACGAAAGCAGTTCTTAAAAGTTTACCTTCTGCTCATGCAGCTTTGGCTGAATTAAAAGGAATTGCATCGACAATTCCCAATCAAAATATTCTGATTAATACACTTGGACTGCAGGAAGCAAAAGATAGTTCTGCAATTGAAAACATAATTACCACACATGATGATTTGTACAAATCAGAACTAAATCTCGACTCATTTAAATCATTGGAAGCGAAAGAAGTTCAAAACTACATTTCAGCCCTCAAAAAAGGATTTGAACTCATTAAAACAAAAGGATTAATTACAAATAATATAATCGTCGAAATTCAAAAAGAACTGGAAGGAAACAGCGCCGGGTTTCGAAAACTTCCGGGAACTGCTTTAAAAAATTCTTCGACCGGAGAAATAATTTATACTCCTCCGCAAGACATCAACGAAATAAATAAATTGATGACCAATCTCGAAAAGTTCATCAATGATCCGTCAATGTGCGATTACGACCCGATTATAAAAATGGCAATCATCCATTATCAATTCGAAAGCATCCACCCATTTTACGATGGAAACGGTCGTACAGGCAGAATAATAAATATCCTTTTTTTAATTATCGAAAAATTGCAAAACCTTCCAATCTTGTATTTAAGCAATTATATTATTCAAAATAAAGCGGATTATTACAGGCTTTTACAGGAACTCCGGGATAATGAAAACTGGGAAGAATGGTTGTTATTCATGATTCATGGAATTGAAAAAACTTCGCGTGAAACCATTGAATTAATTATCCAAATCAAAGAATTAATGATGGAGTTTAAACATAAACTTCGGGACAATTACAAATTTTACAGCCAGGATTTATTAAACAACTTATTTAAACATCCATACACAAAAATTGAATTTATTGTCAACGACTTAAATGTTTCAAGAATTACAGCTGCCAATTATTTGAATAAACTTGCTGAGGATGGAATTTTAAAGAAAGAAAGACTTGGAACCGGAAATTACTATGTAAATGAAAAATTATTTGACCTGTTGACAAAAAGATAAAACCAAATTGCGGTAACACATTACATATTGCAGGGCGGGGTTTGGTGGTGCGCCAACTGCGCCTGCCTGCCGGCAAAGGCAGGGATTCCCGTTTCGTCGTTCCGTGTCCTTCGGACAGGGACGGGCAGGCTCTCCGAAATCCGGCGCCGAAACGTAACCCTGCTTTTCCAAATTTTCAACCGTCGGGTGTCATCGTATAAAGAGCCCCTTTCGTGTAATGCAAATATTTGTATGTAAATTTTGTACTTTTGAAAAATGGAACAAACAGATTTTGATGAAGAAAGGTTAATAAAGTATTGGTCTGATAGTTCAGATGACGACTTCGATACAATGATGGCAATGTTTGAAAAGAAAAAATTCAACTGGGCACTATTTGTTGGACATCTGATGGTTGAAAAATTATAAAAGCGCTTTACGTAAAGACGAATAATGACTATCCACCTTTTATCCATAATTTGTTGCGACTTGCGGAAAAATGCGATTTGGAGTTAACGGATGAACAAAAGCTATTTTTTGTGACAGTTACTGCATTTAACATTAATGCCCGGGATGATGATTATAAAATGAGTTTTCAACAAAAATGTACACCAGAATTTACAGCAACCTGGATTGAACACCTAAAAATTAACAGACAATGGATAAAAAAACGGATACAATAATACGGCAGTATATTTTAACCGTTGCAAACCAGACTCCTGGATTTGTGACTGCTTACTTATTTGGTTCGTATGCAAAAAACAATCAAAAACCTGAAAGCGATATAGATATTGCGTTGATTATTGATGATTTAAAAGATTCCGACAAATTCGATATTCAGGTTCAATTCATGTTGTTAGCTTCTAAGTTCGATTCAAGAATTGAACCGCATCCTTTATCCAAACAAGATTTAATTTCTGATAGTCCTTTTGTTCATGAGATAAAAAAAACGGGGATTGAAATAAAATAAAAGAACATGAACGCCCACAACCGCGCCATTAATGTGGGATTTCTCCCTAAACCTCTCAGAACCTTACTTTCCACCGCTGGCGAAATTGAATGATAACTTTTCAAATTAAGGGAATAAATTGTTCAGCTACGTGGTTTTCCTGTACCTCCAGATTGCCAGGCTCAAAAAAATTGTTCCCAAAACCACCAGCGAAACAAATTCCTCCATTAAATCGGTAAAACCGGAGCCTTTTAAAACGATGTCGCGCATAATTCTTATAAAATAGAATATCGGGTTTACACGGTCGAGGGTTTGTGCCCAGTGCGGCATACTTTCAACGGGGGTAAAAATTCCGCCCATCAGAATAAAAATCATCATAAAAAAGAAACTCACAAACATGACCTGCTGCTGGGTGTCGGTTACGGTTGAAATAAACAGGCCAAGACCGAGCACGCCAACCAGGTAAACGCTGGCCAGTGCAAAAAGCAGCCACAGACTTCCCACAACGGGCAGATCGAATACCAGCCAGGCAATAAACAATCCGAAAGCGAGGTCGAACAGTGCAATCACCCAGAATGGCACCAATTTACCGATGATGAACTGGTATTTTTTTACCGGTGTAACGTTAAGCTGCTCGATGGTGCCAATTTCCTTTTCGCGCACGAGGTTCATTCCCGACATGAACATCCCGATAATGGTAACCAGAATGGCCAGAATTCCCGGTGCCATGTACCATTTGTATTCCAATTCGGTGTTGTACCAGTAGCTTGTTGCAATTTTTACTTCGGTAGGCGACGTAAATTCGGGGATTCCTTTCCACTCGGCAATTAGGTTTTTGTTGAAGTTGCCAATAAT
>CAYWBV010000259.1:0-2498 GCA_964455785.1 uncultured Maribellus sp. | reverse complement strand
TCAACCACCACCATATCGATTTTTTTCATATCGAACGTGGCTGCAAAAACCAATATCAGCATCTGCATCAGCGGCACCCCGAAAATCATGGGCAGCATCGTCCGGTTCCGGAAAATCTGCCGGAATTCTTTTTGTAATATGTAGAGAATTGTTTTCATTGCTATGAGCTGCAAGCTTCAAGCTACAAGCTGCAAGTTTTTAGCTCAAGTGTTTTTACTTGAAGCTTGCAGCTTACGACTTGCAGCTTATTTTTTCAAACTTTTTTGTAATCCTGTAATCATCTTTTGTTCTTCCTGAATTATTTCACTCAAATTTTTAAAATCATCGTTTGAAAGAAATTCCAGTTCACGGGCAATAATAATTTGTGTTTCCAATTCGAAAGAAGAACCTAATGAAATATCAAGGAAACGATGAAAATCCTTATCGGAATTTCGTCCCGAACCCTCTGCAATATTTGATGGGATTGAAATAGCCGAACGTCTCATTTGAGAGGTTAATCCATACAATTCTTCCTGAGGAAATTCTTTTGATACTTTATAAATATTCACTACCAGTTTAATTCCTTTTTGCCAAATTTTCAGGCTTTTGAAATCTTTCATTTTATTCTATCTTATAGTTATTCTTATTTTCTATTACTTGTAGCTTGCAGCTTGTGGCTCGCAGCTAAAAAGCTATTCAAGTCTTATCTTAAACTTTCTCACACTCACCGCAACAAAAAACAAAGTCATTCCAATCAGGATGAGGGTTTCTTTCCACACAAAAAGGATTCCAACACCTTTCAGCATAATGCCGCGGATGATGCTGATAAAATAGCGCGCCGGCATAATGTGGCTGAGCCACTGCAAAACAACCGGCATATTTTCAATGGGGTAAATAAAGCCCGATAAAATAATGGTGGGCAGCATCAACCCAATCATGGAAATAAACATGGCTGTCATCTGGTTTTTAGCGGCAGAGGAAATAAGGATTCCCAAACACAGTGCCATCAAAATAAACAGGATGGTTTCGAGCATCAGCAGGATAAAACTTCCGGTAACGGGCACACCAAAAACAAAGTGGCCAATCAGCACAATCACAAAAGCGTTGACGATGGAAAGCAGCAGGTAGGGAAGTACTTTCCCGACGATAATCTGCACAGGTTTAAGCGGCGAAACCAGCAGGATTTCCATGGTCCCCAGCTCTTTTTCGCGGGTGATGGAAATGGAAGTCATCATAGCCGAAATGAGCATGAGTATGAGCGCCATCACGCCTGGTACAAACATGTAGGCGCTTTTCATTTCCTCATTGAAATACATGCGCACTTCGGGCTGAATCTGCAGCGGCATTTCCAGGTTGGGGTACATTTTTTTGATGTAGTCGTTAATAATTCCACTGGTGTAGGAAATAACCAGCCGCGCCGTGTTCGGGTCCGACGCATCGGTAATAAGCTGAACATCTGCTTTTCCTTCCTTAATCAGTTTTTCGCCAAAATTGCTTTCAAAAACGATTACTTCCTTCACTTTTCCTTTTTTGAAAATCGATTCCACATCGTTTGTGTTTTCGAGGTTTTCATCCAGAATAAAATACCCCGACGACAACAGTTTGTTGGTAATTTCCTGCGTGGTCACATCTTTCGACTGATCGTGAATGGCAATGTGAACGTCCTGAATTTCACTTTTTATGACCGTGCCGAAAATCAGTAACTGCGCAACCGGGATTCCGAATAAAATCAGCATCGTCCGCGGGTCGCGGAAAATGTGGAAGAATTCTTTTTTTATGAATGATTTTAGTTGTTTCATTGTTATAGCTTTTAGCTACAAGCCACAAGCTGCAAGCTCTTTTACTTGTAGCTTGAAGCTTGCGACTTGCAGCTTTTTATCTCGCAATTTGTATAAACACCTCGTCCATATTTTTAGCGTTGTATCGTTCTTTCAGTTTTGCCGGGGTGTCGAGTGCTTCGATTTTTCCGGCATCCATAATTGAAACGCGGTCGCAGTATTCGGCTTCGTCCATGTAGTGCGTGGTAACAAAAACTGTGATTCCGTTACTGGCAGCCTCGTAAATGAGGTCCCAGAATTTACGGCGGGTTACAGGGTCAACACCGCCAGTAGGTTCGTCAAGGAATACTATTTTAGGTTCGTGAAAAATGGCTACTGAAAAAGCAAGTTTCTGTTTCCAGCCAAGCGGCAGCCCGGCAATCAGTTTTTTACGTGCACTTTCCATCTCCAGTTTTTTCAGCAGTTCTTCCTCCTTTTCCTTTCGTTTTTTCGGCGAAATCCCGTAAATACCGGCATACAACTGAATGTTTTCTGAAACGGTTAAATCTTCGTACAACGAAAATTTCTGGCTCATGTACCCGATTTTTTTTTTGATTTTTTCAGTTTCACGGTAAATGTCGAACCCGGCAATTTTTACTTCCCCAGAAGTTGGTGTTGAAAGTCCGCACAAAATGCGGATGGCTGTTGTTTTCCCGGCGCCGTTTGCCCCGAGGAACCCAAAAATTTCGCCCTTGTAAACGT
>CAYWBV010000258.1:3725-6135 GCA_964455785.1 uncultured Maribellus sp. | reverse complement strand
CGAAGTTTTTCGTTTTTCGAAATCGAAACAACCCATTTTTAACAAGAACTTCAACTTGCTCAGCGAAAACCTGGCCGAGTTCAAAGAAAAAGGTTACGAAATTTTTATCCTCTCCAACAACGAAAAGCAGATTGAACGGCTTACGGCCATTTTTAACGATATCGACTCGAAAGTAAAATTCACGCCGGTAAATTTTACGCTGCACGAAGGTTTTGTCGATCACGACGAAAAAATATGCTGCTACACCGACCACCAGATTTTCGAACGTTACCACCGGTTTAAACTGCATACCCGGAAAGCGGAACGCGAAGCCCTTTCGCTGCAGGAACTCAACAAACTGCATCCCGGCGATTATGTGGTACACATCGACCACGGCATCGGGAAATTTGCCGGCCTGGTCAAAACCGATGTCAACGGGAAAGTGCAGGAGGCGATTCGGCTGGTTTACCGCGACAACGATTCGCTGCTGGTCAGCATCCACTCGCTGCACCGCATTTCGAAATACAAAGGCAAAGACGGTTCGGAGCCCAACATCAACAAACTGGGAACCGGCGCCTGGCAAAACATGAAAAACCGCACCAAGGCAAAAGTGAAAGACATTGCCAAAGAGCTGATTGCCTTGTATGCCCAGCGAAAAGCCGAGAAAGGGTTCGCCTTTTCGCCCGACACCTATTTGCAAACCGAATTAGAGGCGTCGTTTATTTACGAGGATACCCCCGACCAGGAAAAAGCAACGGTAGCGGTAAAAGAAGATATGGAAAAACAGATGCCGATGGACCGGCTGGTTTGCGGCGATGTAGGTTTCGGGAAAACCGAGGTCGCCATACGCGCCGCATTTAAAGCAGTTACCGACAGCAAACAGGTGGCCGTGCTGGTACCGACAACCATTCTGGCTCTGCAACATTATAAAACCTTTTCTGAACGGCTCGAAAACTTCCCGGTGCGGATTGAGTTTGTGAGCCGCCTGAAATCGACAGCCGAAATTAACAGCACATTAAAAGAACTGACCGAAGGAAAAATCGACATCATCATCGGCACACACCGTTTGGTGAGCAAAGATGTAAAGTTCAAAGACCTCGGGCTACTCGTGGTCGATGAAGAACAGAAATTTGGCGTTTCGGTGAAAGAAAAGCTAAAACAGTTTAAAGTGAATGTGGACACGCTGACACTGACCGCCACCCCGATTCCGCGTACGCTCCAGTTTTCGCTGATGGGCGCCCGCGACCTGTCGATCATCCAAACCCCGCCGCCCAACCGCTACCCGATTGTGACCGAAGTTCACGGGTTTAACGAACAACTGATCAAAGAAGCCATTTCGTACGAAGTGGAACGAAACGGCCAGGTGTTTTTTATCCACAACCGGGTACAAAACATTTACGAAGTGGAAAACACCATCAAACGAATTGTTCCGGGCGTAAAAACCGGCGTGGGCCACGGGCAGATGGAAGGCCCGAAGCTGGAAAAAGTAATGCTCGATTTTATCAACGGCCGTTTCGATGTGCTGATTGCCACCACCATCATCGAATCGGGGCTCGATATTCCGAACGCCAATACCATTATTATTAATGATGCGCACAATTTCGGGCTGAGCGATTTGCACCAGTTGCGCGGGCGCGTGGGCCGGTCGAACAAAAAAGCTTTCTGTTACCTGCTTTCGCCGCCGCTGTCAGGCATTAACCCTGAAGCACGCCGCCGGTTAAAAGCTATCGAAGAGTTTTCGGATTTGGGCAGTGGTTTTAACATCGCGATGCAGGACCTCGACATCCGCGGCGCCGGAAACATGCTCGGCGCCGAACAAAGCGGGTTTATCGCCGACATCGGGTTCGAAACCTATCACCGTATTCTGAATGAAGCCATCCAGGAATTGAAACAGGAAGATTTTAAAGGATTGTTCGACGAAGAAGATCAAAAACAAACGCAGGCCTTCCTGAATATAAAATTCGTAAACGACTGCCAGGTGGATACCGATTTGGAACTGCTGTTCCCCGAAGATTATATTCCGGGTTCTTCCGAACGAATGTTGTTGTACCGCGAGTTGGACAACATCGAAACCGAGGATCAACTGCACTTGTTTAAAGCCGGGATCATCGACCGTTTCGGAAAACTGCCCCCCGAAAGCCGCGAACTGATTGAAGTAGTGCGGTTGCGCTGGAAGGCCATCAGCCTGGGAATGGAAAAAATCATCCTCAAAAACGGGAAAATGATTTGTTATTTTGTTGCCGACCAGCATTCGGCTTTTTACCAGTCGCCCGATTTCCTGAAGATTGTACAGTTTATCCAAAAAGGAAAAACCAATGGTCACCTGAAAGAGATGAACCACAAGCTGACCCTGACGTTCCCCAACATCGCGAATGTGGAAACCGCCGATTTTATCCTGAAGGAAATTATTCAGTTTTCAAACCCGTCATAA
>CAYWBV010000258.1:0-3625 GCA_964455785.1 uncultured Maribellus sp. | reverse complement strand
TGAACGAAACTCTATGTCAATAGGACATATCTTTGTAACTGTTTTTGTAAAGTAGGGAAATACCCCGCTGATTTGTACGATATATATTATAGTGTATTCAAAATAGAAAACGGAGATTTATGAAAACAACAAGGTTTTACAAAAATGCGGTTTTGTTATTGTCGGTTGGTCTCTCCTTTGGTTCGTGTCTGAACGACAAGGACGACGAATTTGACGTGATGGCTGATGTTGTCACGTTAAAAAAAATGATAAATGACGAAGTAAAATATGCACCGGCATATTATGCTTACGGGAACCAAAGTATTGCATCGGGAACGGCAACATTGCCCGATGGAGAAACAGTACAGTTGGAAAGTTTTTCTGCCAGTACTTACACCTTTCTGAATGAACCCGACGATGAAGATTTTACCACGACTCCCCCCGCCGAAGGAAATTATCTGTTCGAGGTTACCAGTACAAACGGCGAAGTTCTGCAAAGCAGCGACAACCAGGAATTTGACGATCTTGGATTTGCCGTGGTCGATTCGGTGGGGTTCGATGAAAACAACACGTACCTTTATTTGAAATGGGACAAAGTAACAGGCGCCGACAATTATGTGGTGCGCCTTCTGAATTCATCGGAAAATATCATCTTCAACGGATATTCAGTTGAAGGAGACGAAACAGAGTACTATATTTCATCTTACTACACTACCACCGGTACCTGGACTGTAACACCAACAGACGGGGCAACTTACATTCTGAGGATACAAACTGCCAAATACGACCCCGATGCAACCGAAGACAACAATATTTACAATATCCAGGAATTTAGTGTCAGTGATACAGAAATAACCTGGAGGTCGGGTTCGAATTAGAACGATTCTTTTTAGAAAGGGCTGTCCGAAAAAGTAACTGTCTGATTCAGGGTTTGTATTACTTAACGCAAAAGGGAACAGATACTTTTTCAGACCGTTTTTTTTTGTGCAAAAAAACATTACTATAAAAATAGTAAAAACACGAGTAAAATAGTACGAGCATTCAAAAACATTACTATATTTGTAGTAGAAATCAGTTTCAATATGAAAACACTTACAAAAGCGGAAGAACAAATTATGCAAATCCTCTGGGATTTAAAAGAAGGGGTTGTAAAAGATATTGTCGATCAGTTTGGCGAACCGAAACCGGCTTACACTACCGTTGCAACAGTACTCACAGTACTGGAGAAAAAAGGGTTTGTGGCGCGGAAAAAAGTCGGGAATGTCAACCTGTTTTTCCCTGAAATCAGCAAAAAGGAATACACCGGGTTCCAGTTTAAATCGTTGCTCAGCGACTATTTTAACGGATCGTTCCCGAAAATGGCCACATTTTTTGCCCGTGAAAACAACCTCGGCATCAAAGATCTAGAAGAAATACTAAAAGTTACGGAACAGGAATTAAACAAAACCGAAAACAAGGAATAGCCATGGAAACGTTGTTTGTGTTTCTTTACCAGGCCTCCGCCGGAATTACCCTGTTTTACCTCGTTTACTGGATTTTTCTGCGCAACGAAACGTTCTACAACGCCAACCGCTGGTTTCTGATGAGCGCTCTGCTTTTTTCCATTGTTCTGCCACTTTTCCCGCTGCAATATTCTGTTTTTGTGGAACCGGGAAAAAACACCACCGTTTTCCAGGCGTTAACCGATACTTTCAAAAATGCCAGGCCATTCCAGCCTGAGGGTTCTGAAACATCCGCCGGGCCGGGATGGAAAAATATTTTGTTAGCCGTTTATATCACCGGGGCAGCTATTTTTCTGCTTCGTTTGTTCACCCAAACCTTTATCCTCATTCATTTGATGATAAAACACCGAATCAAATCGCTGAATGGAATCCGCATCGTTGAAAACGAAAAATACGGGTTGCCCTTCTCGTTTATGAATGTGGTTTTTATCAATCCGAAGTTTCATACACAGGCCGACCTGCCGGAAATTCTGGCCCACGAGAATGTGCACATTCGAGGGTTCCACTGGTTCGACCTGCTTTTTATAGAACTGTTGACAGTCATCTTTTGGTTCAACCCATTTATTTGGTTCTTTGAACGATCAATCAAACAAAACCATGAGTACCTGGCCGACAAAGGTGTGCTTGCGCAGGGACACAGTGCGGGCCGGTACCAGGCGTTATTAGTAAACCAGTTAATGGGCATGCAGATTATTGGGATCACCAACAACCTGAACTTTGCCCTTAACACAAATCGATTAAAAATGATGACAAAAAAGAAAACGCCCCGAATACTCGGGGTAAAATTTGCGTGGGCGCTGCCCGCTGTTGCACTGCTGTTGTTTGCTTTTGCCGAACCGGTGTACAAAGTAAAACAGGCTGAAACTGAAAATTCAATTCCCTCCATTCAAAAAGGGGAAAAAGAATTTGTGATCAAAGGGAAAGTCGTTCGCGAAGACAACGGGAAACCGCTGCCCGGCGCTTCGGTAATCCTGAAAGGAACCACCATCGGGACGGTTGCCGGTGACGACGGCCGGTTTACATTAACCGACCCGAATCCGAAAAAGGACGAAAAAACAGGAATGTTAAGTTCGGAAGTTGTGGCTTCCTATGTCGGATTTAAATCTGCCGTGCTGATGGTTGGCGCCTCCGGAACTGCATTGGAAAACGGAACATATACGTTTAAGCTGGCCGAAGGACTCCTTTATGCGCATCACAAATACAGCAAAAGCGAATTGCCTCCTCCCCCGCCGCCGCCATCGCAAACAGCGCCGCCTCCTCCGCCTGTAAAAGGTTCTGAAAATTCAGAAGAACTGTTTTTTATTGTGGAAGAATTGCCGGAATACCCCGGAGGAGCGGATGGGCTTGGCCAGGAGATTAACGCAATGCAGGAAAACCTGCTCAAAGAAAAAAGCATTACCGGGCAGGCAAAAATCGCTTTTACCATCGCTGAAACCGGAAAAATTACCAACGTAAAAATCCAGGAACAGGACAACGACCAGGTAGGAAACGCGGCTGCCGGTATCGTTAGTAAACTGAAAGACTGGAAACCCGGGTCGCAGCGGGGCACAAAGGTTCCGGTAAACTTTTTGATTCATATTGAATTTTAATCAGTGAACAAATCCGGTTACCATTCAAGCCCTGTTATGGTTCCCCGGCCCACGGACAACCCTATCCGCCGGGACACATCCGAAAAATAACGTAAGTTACTGAATGATACCTCCCTGTTACGTTTTGAGGCGTCCAGCGGGGTAAGTACCCCTTCCAGCGGTTTTTTGAGCCGTCCTGTTACTCCCTGACCCCTTCCAGTTGCACTGGGAGGGGTCGGAAGTCAGCTGGGAGGGGTCAGACCTCAACTGGAAGGGGTAAAAAGTAAACTGGAAGGCCCCATTCCCCAACCGGAAGGGTAAAAATGGAACTGGAAGCCTCAAAAACTCTACTGGGAGCAGAAATTTTTAACAGTTGGAAGGTTCGAAAGCCGGAGAATTCAGATAAACCGGTAAAAATAACCACCGGCTACTGAAATCAGGTTGGGTATAACAGCTAAAACAAGGTAAATTCGGATGTGCAGATTAACCTGCAAAACTGTATAATAAAAAATGGCGCCATCGCTGACGCCATTTTTTATATGGATATTGTTATATTCCGCTAAAATCAACTCCTTC
>CAYWBV010000257.1:2388-6153 GCA_964455785.1 uncultured Maribellus sp. | reverse complement strand
AAAAAAATAAAACGATGAAACTGAAAATCCTTTTCTTAACGCTTTCTTTTCTGATATCTTCAGGAATAATTTCTGCACAAAACTGGCAGCAAATCAAATCGGTGGAAGACGTTTGTAAAACTTTTCCCGAACAAATGAAAACCATGCTCGACCAGTTCAACCTCGACATGAAAGGCATGGAAAAAGTAAAACAGGCGTATGAATCGGGAGAGATAACGGAAGCATGCAGGCACCTGCTCGATTATTACAAAAATGGTAACACCGCATCCTGGTTAAGAAAAGAGCAACCTCTAAAATCTGAAAAAACGGAAGCGCTTGCCGACACCATTTTGAAGGATGTGTTTGTGATTCAAAATGTGCGGGGGCAGTTGCCTCACCTCGCCGATGGCTATCGCGACTGGCATTACAAAGGCCCGAACAACGACCGGGAGTGGGCCTGGCTTTCGAACCGGCACAGTCAGATCAGTTATCTTTTCACCACTTATTTTGAAACCGGAAATCCGAAATACGCTGAATACATCGATTTGTTTTTGAGGGATTTTATAATCAGAAGTATGCCTTATCCGGGCATAAAAAGCAGCACTTCGGTTTGGAGGGGGCTGGAAGTTGCAGCACGTGCAAAAGTGTGGTCTCGCATTTTTTATGGTCTTCTGAACAGTGAATATCTATCTCCTGCAACTCAGCTTTTTATGTTGAGCAGTTTACCCGACCATGCACATTATAACCGGAATTTTCACGCAGGTAATAATTGGCTCACCATGGAAATTTCTGCGCTGGCAACCATTGCCACCAACTTTCCGGAATACAAAAAATCGGGTGAGTGGCTGGCCTATTCCATCGAAACCATGACCGAAAGTATGAAAGGACAGGTATATGCCGACGGCGTTCAGACCGAGCTAACTTCACATTATCACAATGTTTCGCTGGCCAATTTTGAATTGTTTAAGGAAATTTGTGATAAAGCGAAGCAACCTTTGCCCGATTTTTTTAACCAGACCATTGAAAACATGTATAGTTACATCGCTCATGCAGTTCGTCCGGATGGACACCGGATTTTAAACAACGATGGCGACCGCGGAAATGATCGTGACCTTATTGTAAAAGGAGCAAAAAAATACAATCGCCCTGAATGGGAATATATTGCAACCAATGGCCAGTCGGGAACAAAACCGGTGGACGGCCCCTCTTATTTTTTCCCCTGGGCCGGGCATTTGATTTCGCGGAGTGGTTACGATGCCGATGCTCATTGGTCGTTTTTTGATATCGGCCCCTGGGGAAGCGGGCACCAGCACAACGATAAACTGAATATTGTTATTTCCGCCTTCGGGCGCGATTTGCTGGTTGATGCCGGTCGGTTTGCATACACGGGCGAGGTCGCCGCAAAATTCAGAAGCTACGCTACCGGAAGCCAGGGACACAATGTGTTGCTTATCGATGGAAAAGGGCAGGGACCGGGTGTTGCAGTTACCGATAAACCCGTTTCAAAAAACGATTACCTCATTTCAGAAGAATATGATTTTGCAAGGGGTTCGTTTGACAGTTTTATGGATTTGAATGGAAACTGCAAACACACCCGCACCCTGTTTTATGAACGTGGTGATTTTTGGGTTGTGGTCGATCAGGTTTTTACGGACAGACCCAGAAAAATTGAGGCGCTTTGGCACTGGCATCCTGACTGCGAAGTTCTTGTTGACGGAGAAAAGGTTTTAACCCAAAATGAAAAAGGGAACCTGCAAATTATTCCGGCAGGGATTCAAAAGTGGGATATAAAACTGATAAAAGGGCAGGAAGAACCTGAAATACAGGGGTGGTACAGCGACGAATACAATAAGTATGAACCTGGTATTACTTCTTTATATGAAACACAGATTCAAACCGACAGTAAATTTATCTGGGTATTGTTTCCGTCAGAAAAAATGGTTTCAGACGTAAAAGCCGAGGTGCTTTCGGATGGCCCGGATGAATTAAAACTGAAAGTGTATAACAGCAGGAACGATGAGTGGGTTGTAACCATTCCGTTGAAATAACAGTAAAAACTGACCCGTAAAATTTAAAAAATGAACAGACTTTGTGCTTTTCTAATGGTCGTATTTTTTTTAATACCAGGATTAAGCTGGTCCCAGTCAGGCTGGAAGCAAATAATTTCTGCCGAAGATGTGTGTCTGGCATATCCTGAAAAGATGGAATTTATTTTTCAAAACTTGAATCTGGAATACAAGGGACTGGAACAGGTAAAAAAAGCATACCAAAATGGAGATTTACCAAAAGCGTGCAAGTTACTGCTTGAGTATTATAAAACAAGCGAGTCAGCCCAACGGCTGAAGAAGGAACAACCGGAAATTTCCCAAAGAACAACAGCCGCCGCTGATTCCATTATCAATGATATTTATACATTTCAGAATATTTCAGGCAAGGTCCCCAGATTATCCGACGGGCACCTGAACTGGTCGTTTAACGGCCCGGAGGACGACATTGAATGGGCCTGGGCGCTCAATCGTCATTATCCGGTAAATGATTTGA
This sequence comes from uncultured Maribellus sp., assembly GCA_964455785.1. Taxonomy (GTDB): domain Bacteria; phylum Bacteroidota; class Bacteroidia; order Bacteroidales; family Prolixibacteraceae; genus Draconibacterium. The sequence continues at coordinate 3,633 of CAYWBV010000257.1, read as the reverse complement.
TGTCAGTTTATTTTGAAACCGGAAATTCAAAGTTCGCCAGATATATTGACTCATTTATCAAAGACTGGATTATCCAAAGCTGGCCATATACGGCAGTAAAAAGCAGCACCGCCATGTGGCGCGGGCTCGAAGTAAGTTTCAGGGTAAAAACATGGGCGCAGGTTTTTTACGAATTGATAAACACAGATTATATTTCGCCTGCAACGCAACTTTTAATCCTGAGCAGCCTTCCGGAGCACGCTCATTACGCCCGTAATTTTCATGCGCAAAATAACTGGCTTACCATGGAAATATCGGGGCTGGCAACTTTTGCCACGGCCTGGCCCGAGTTTAAACAGGCGGAAGAATATCTCGATTATTCTATTGGCGCCATGACCGAAAGTATGAGAGGTCAGATTTATGCAGACGGCGTACAAACCGAGTTAACATCGAGTTACCATTATGTAGCTCTTCTGAATTTTGAACTTTTTAAGAAGCTTTGTAACGATGCCGGAAAACAGTTACCCGATTTTTATGACAAAACGTTGGAAGATATGTATAACTATCTGGCGCTTACCATTCGTCCCGACGGAAATGGACTGCTGAACAACGATGCTGATTTGATGGATAACCGTAAAATTGTTTTGAATGCGGCTGAAATATACAATCGTGACGATTGGAAATACATCGTTTCCAACGGAAAAAAAGGCACAGCGCCCGAAAACGGGCCGTCGTTTATTTTTCCCTGGGCGGGGCATTTGATTTCACGGAGTGGTTATGAAACCGATGCGCACTGGTCGTTTTTCGATATCGGCCCCTGGGGAAGCGGCCATCAGCACAACGATAAACTACATATTTCGGTCTCCGCATTTGGCCGCGACTTACTGGTTGACTGCGGACGGTTTGCCTACCGCGGCGAGGTAGCAACCAAATTCAGAAAATACGCTACCGGAAGCGACAGCCACAATCTTCTTCTCATCGATGGGAAAGGACAGGCTCTCGGGCCAAAACTGGCAGAAGAACCCGTTTCACAAAAAGATTATCTGATAACCGGCGACTACGATTTTGCGCGGGGCTCGTTCAGCCAGTTTAACGGATTGGAAGGAGAGTGTAAACACACCCGTACACTGTTTTATGCCCGCGGCGATTTGTGGGTGGTTGTCGATCAGCTCGCCACCGACAAACCCCGGAAAATTGAAGCGCTCTGGCACTGGCATCCCGACTGTAAAGTTCAAATCGATAATCATAAAGTTTTTACATCCAACA
>CAYWBV010000257.1:0-2288 GCA_964455785.1 uncultured Maribellus sp. | reverse complement strand
AAATCAGGGTCTTTAATCAAAATAACGACGAATGGATGGTTACCGTACCGCTTTCGGAGGAAGCGCAAAAACAGGATAATAAAAAATAACAAGGATGAATTTGAATACAACGAATATGAGTTACCGTGTAGTATTATTTCTTTTTTTGATTGGAATTTTTTACAGTTGTCAACAACCAAAAGTGGTTTATCCCGAACAACTGGAACAATTGCATAAAAATGTTCTGTCCGACATTTTTGAAGGTCAGCTCAACCCCGAAAGAGCGGAACAATTGCTGGCAGGTATGCAGGAGGACGGTTCGTGGCCTGATATTGATTACACCAGCAAAGAGCGGGGAGGCTGGGAACCGCGGGATCATATTTCCAATTTACTGGCAATAACCAAAGTTTATCAAACCAGGGGGACCGGGTTTTATCATAAAAAATCCGTTTCCGAAAAAATACACCGGGGATTAAATTACTGGCTCGAAAACGATTTTCAGTGTCCCAACTGGTGGTATCCCGAAATTGGCGTTCCGCAGGTTTTGGCGCCTGTACTGATTTTAATGGAAGCAGAACTCACTCCCGAACAAAAAGCGAAGGGTATAAAAATTCTCGACCGTTCAAAAATCGGGATGACCGGTCAGAATAAAGTGTGGCAATCAGGAAACGTACTACTGAAGTCGTTGCTTTTGCGCGATGAGGAAACCATTCGTAAAGCGGCTGAATCCATCCGTGAAGAGCTGGTAGTAAGCACCGGCGAAGGCGTTCAGCCCGACTGGTCGTACCATCAGCACGGTCCGCAGTTGCAGTTTGGAAACTACGGTCTGGCCTATGTTGGCGACATGATCAAATGGATTTCCATTTTGCGAAACACCCCTTTTCGGTTTGATGAAAGTAAAGTGGAAATTCTCCGGAATTATTTGCTTGAAGGACAACAGTGGGTAACCTGGAAAAACCGTTACGACATCAGCGCCTGCGGCAGACAATTGTTTCCCGGTGCACAGAATACAAAAGCCGCCTCGCTGGCTGGCAGTTATGTGGAAATGGAACAGCTTGATCCGCAGTTTGCGGCGGATTACCAAAAAGCAAACCAGTATCAGAATCTTTCGGGCAACCGCCATTTCTGGCAATCGGACGTCCAAATTCAACGCTCCCCGGATTACTATTTTTCAGTAAAAATGTGTTCCGAAAGGGTGATTGGAGCCGAATCGTGCAACTCTGAAAACATTCAGGGGTACTACATGGGCGACGGTGCGTCGTTTCTTTACCAGACCAACAGGGAATTCGAAGATATTTTTCCGTTCTGGGATTGGAAGAAAATTCCGGGGACAACCGTTCATCAGGATAACGATACGCTGCCGGTTTTAACAGCCCGAGGATACCGTATCGAAAGTAATTTTGTGGGCGGCGTTTCCGACGGTGAAAATGGGATTGCCGTAATGGATTACAACCGGAATGGATTGTCGGCCCGCAAATCATGGTTTATGTTCGACGATAAAATAGTTTGTCTTGGCGCTGGAATAAGTTCGTCTGAAGGGTTGCCGGTAACGACTTCGGTAAACCAGTCGTTTTTGTCGGGGCATTATCTCGTAAAAAATCCGGGTAGCGAAAAAACAGCCGGAGAGGACGGAGAAATAAAAGACCCGCAGTGGATATTACACGACAAAACCGGCTATTTATTTCCCGCCGGTGGTTCCCTGAGATTGGAAGCCCGCGAAGTTGAAGGCTCATGGAACCGGGTTACGTCTCGTTTTTCCGGGGAAATTCTGAAAGAGCAAATCTTTAAACTTTGGTTTGAACACGGCGAGAACCCAAAAGCGGAGTCGTACCAGTACATTCTGGTGCCCAACGCTTCGCAGCAGCAAATGGAAAAGATGGAAAAAGATGCTCCTTTTGTCATTCAGAATGAAAAACCGAAACAGGAAGTGATTTCAGCTTCGGGAGAAACAGCGGGTTTTGTATTTTATGAACCTGGAAAATCGGCGGCTTTTGGTGGCGTTGAGGTAGATAAACCCTGTGTGGCGATGCTCAAAAAAACAACCGATGGATTACAGGTTTCCATAGCTGACCCAACTCAATTGCTGACAGAAATAAAGATGGTAGTGAACGGTGAATTTTCGGGTGAAAATGCTGACGCAAAAGCAGGGAAAACGTTTTTGAATTTTTTGCTTCCCGGAGGTGGAGAAGCCGGAAAAACAATCACAATTCAGTTGGTTAAAAAATAGTTGCTATTCCGATTCCATATTATGGTGATTTGGATTGAAACAAAGTTGTTACAAAAAATAATGAAGAATATTTTGAAAATTT
>CAYWBV010000256.1:1721-6210 GCA_964455785.1 uncultured Maribellus sp. | reverse complement strand
GCGCGTTCCTGAAAAAGTATAACGTTACTCCGGTGAAAGTATAGTGATACTTTGGCAAAAGTATAACGTTACTTTGGTAAAAGTATAACGTTACTTTGGTAAAAGTATAACGTTACTTTGGCAAGAGTATAACGATACTCCAACTGAGGTAACACGTTACTTTAATTTCACCCCCGCGGGGCAGATATTTTTTGCTTCTGCAAAACAAGATACAGGTCTAAAATTCTTCCGGAACTATCTGCGCATTCCTGTAACTTTTCCCGACCCCTGCCCGTCACAGGTTCAGAACATTAAAAAACAGAAAATATGAAACGATTTATGATCATTATTTTGTGCAGCGCTTTTGCGGCAAACCTTTTTGCACAAGCCGATACCACCAAAGTGGAAGTGATGAAAAAAAACGTGGTTACTGTAGTTGACGGGAACCACGGAACTCATGTAAAAGTGGGCAACGACAAGGGGGTAGAAGTAATTACCGACGACTGGGGCGATACCACGCATGTTCGGATTGGCAGGCGAACTTTTAAAGTGATCGACGGTCACGGGGGAACTTATTTAAGAGTGGACAAGGAAGAAAGACAAAAAAACTGGACCGGGAGTTTTAACGGCCACTGGGCCGGGCTGGAAGTAGGAATGAACATGTTCCGCCAAACCGATTATTCAATGTACAACGGGTCGGGATACGGCGAATTTTTTGATCTTATCCCGGGGAAATCACTCACATGGAACCTAAACTTTGCCGAGTGGGCATTTAAAAACGAAGCCAATAATTTTGCACTGGTTACCGGACTGGGATTCAGTTTCTCGGACTACAGCTTTGACAGAACCATCACCATTGAAAAAGAAAACGGCGATGGAAGGATTGTTCCGGTAGATTTGAACCCGGATGGATTAAAAAAATCGAAACTGAATGTTACGTACCTCACCGCCCCGTTAATGCTCGAAGTCAAAACACCACTGCGTATGGGCGGCTCGCGTTTGTACATTGCCGGCGGCGTAATCGGCGGGTTGAATATCGGTTCGCACACCAAATACAAATATCAAAAAGACAAAGAAAAGTTCAGAAGCAATTATCACCTGAACCCGTTTAAATATGAACTTACGGGGCGCCTTGGTTTTGGTGACTTCTGCCTGTTTGCCAACTATAGCCTTTCGCCGTTGTTTAAAGACGGAAAAGGACCGGAGTTGTATCCGCTGATGATTGGAATTTCGTTCCCCAACATTTAGTTTTTAACCATTCGGATTCAAGCCTAAAAAACTCTTGTACAACAACCAATATTATATGCCATACATCTCCCCGGTTTGTGCCGGGGATTTTTTTGATGGAACCTCTGAATTTTGTTTACTTTATTCCAAATTTTGAAAATGACCGGATTTGATATTTTTCCGCTGGCAAGTTTTATTGTTCTGATTGTTATGATTTCAGGCAGAATTACTCTTTTGAAACGAAAAGGAATCCGGGTAAGTTCAAGCACAGGAAAGAAGAATAAACCGACACTTTTCCTTTATCCACTATTTCTGGCGCTGCTGCTGTTGTGGCTGTTTGAAATCGTAAAACCGCTGTTTCATTTTTCCTGTTCCGTTCTTCCCGAATCGGTTGCCAATCTTTTAACTGAATCTGCCATTTTGAAACTATCAGGAGTTATAATCATTGTTTTTGCAATGGTTTTACTATTGCTGACTTTGTTTCATTTTAAAAATTCACTACGGTTTGGCCTGGATGAAAACAACCAGGGAGAAATGATAACCGACGGCATATTTTCTCATTCGCGTAACCCTTTTTTTGTCTCCATCAATCTGTATTTTGCCGGAATCGCGATGATTCTTCCGAATCTTTTTTTTATATGTTTTACAGCTTTATCATTTGCAGGTATTCATTTTTTTATTCTCAAAGAAGAAAAATTCCTGCGGAAACATTATGGCAAAAAATACGATGATTATATGAAAAAAGTACGGCGCTATTTTTAAGTGGCCTCCGACTGGATTCCGATAACGTTAATTTGCAGTCGGAAACACATATTTCAAAAAAAGGCAAAAAAAAGAGGGCTAAAGTAGAATCGCCCTCCAAAATTTCATCCAAACAGCATAATATCAGCACATATTATGCTGTATTGCCCAAATAAGCAAGGGTCTCATTCACATTGTTCATTTGAATGATTTCCTGATCATTCACCGAAATGTCAAAGATTCCTTCCAGGTAATAGGTGAAAATTTTCCAATCAACCGTATCAAACTTCAGGTCGTCATTATAGGAAGCGCTTGGCTTTATATCCTTTTTTTGGACGCCCGTTTTTCGAAGGACACGGTAAAGATTTCTTCTGATTGTTTTCTCTTCCATTGTTCTACAGTCTACGTTTTCTGAAGCCGTAATTTAAGAATCGAACAAACGACTTCAAAGGTCAAATATAAAAAGAAAGTATGGAAATCAACCCACTTTAACACAATTTAACGGCGGATCGTCTCCAAACCATTATATTTCAAACAAATACCAATGTTAATTATAAAGACATTTTCATCCAGTCCTGTTTTATTAGACTATAAATTTCCAGGTCCAGATATTTATCGGTATGCAGTTCACCAGCTCGTTCGATACCTTCCAACTGAAATCCCAGCCGTTTTGGAATCGCTGAACTTTTGGAATTACCAACGGCAACTTTTATTTGAATCCGGTTCAGTTTCAGTTTTTGAAAAGAATAACCGATTAACTTCTGAACACACAGGGTAACCACTCCTTTCCCCTGCATTCTCTCGCCAATCCAGTATCCGAGCTCTGTTTTATGGTTAATCCAGTCCGTCTCTTTAAAACCAATCAAACCGGCAAATTCACCTTTATACCAAATGCTGTACAAATCGTCTTTTTTCCCTGGCGGCTGGTTATTTACACTTTGAATAAACTTTTCGGTGTCGGAAACCTGATGGGTAAAACAGACAAACGGGAGCCATTTTTTCAAATAGTCACGATCGCGGTCAATAGTTGCAAATATGACCGGAGCCATCGAAAGTTTTACGGTCTCAAGCTGGATATTTTCATCTACATAAATATGTTCCATATTATTCGGATGAATTTCATTGTTCAGATTTCTTTCTAACGTTTATCTTTACAGCAATTTTTCGGGAAAAGTGTGTCAATTTAAATAAAATTTCAGAAATGAAAAAACTGTTCTTTTTTATGATGACGATATTGTTTATATCGGCTGTGTCGTGCGGAAATGCAGGGAATCAGGGAAAACAAACATTGGTGTCGGTTAAAACGGAGTTCGGAGAAATAAAGATTAAACTTTACGATGAAACCCCGGAGCACAAAAACAACTTTGTAAAGCTGGCCGGTGAGGGTTTTTACAATGACCTCCTGTTTCATCGTGTTATAGAGCATTTTATGATCCAAGGCGGCGATCCCACGTCAAAAAATGCCGAACCCGGAAAACGTCTCGGAGGAGGTTCACCAGACTATACCATCAAAGCTGAATTTATGCCCGGAAAATACTTCCATAAACGAGGGGCGTTGGCGGCTGCCAGAACCGGCGGTCCTTCAAACCCTGAAAAAAGATCAAGCGGGTCGCAGTTTTACATTGTACAGGGCGAAATTTTTTCGCCGGGAAAATTGGATACGCTGGAGATGAAAAAAAATGCCCAAATAAAAAATGAGATGATGCAACAACATTTCGAGGCAGCCAAAAATGAATTGATGGTGTTCAGAGAAAAAAACGATAAAGCCGGATTTGATATCCGTATTGCTGAAATCAGGGCCGGTGTGGACAGCACCTTTGAGGTATCGGGGGCAAAATTTAAATTCACCGAGGAACAGCGAAAAATATACACTACCGTTGGAGGTTATCCTTCGCTCGATGGTGAATATTCAGTTTTTGGAGAAGTAGTGGAAGGTCTGGATGTGCTCGACAAAATTGCTGCCGTTGAGACCGATCAGTTCGACAGGCCCCTGACCGATATCAGAATGCAGGTTGAACTGGTAAAATAAAATATGGTACGTTTTATCGTTATATTTTTTATTCTGACTCTTTCAACTCAGGGTTTTGGTCAATCGAAAATCGTGGAAATATCGACCAACTTTGGTTCGATGAAATTCCGGCTGTACGACGATACCCCGAAACACCGCGACGCTTTTATCGGGTTGGCAAAGGAAGGCTATTTTAACGGAACCCTTTTCTACCGTGTAATCCAGGATTTCCTGATCCAGGGCGGTTCAAAAAGTTCAAAAGATGCTCCTCCCGGGAAACGTATCGGTTACGGCGACCCTGATAAAACGGTTGACGACGAAATACTTTCGCACTACTTCCATAAAAAGGGAGCGTTGTGCGCGCCACGTCAGCCCGACGAAGTTAATCCTTTCAAACAATCGGATATTTCACAATTTTATATTGTGAAGGGGAAAATTCACACCACGGGCGAACTCGACACCATGGAAATGGCCGTAACCCGGCCAATCCGAAACAAAATCGTACAGAAATACATGACTGAAGAAGTTCGATCT
>CAYWBV010000256.1:0-1621 GCA_964455785.1 uncultured Maribellus sp. | reverse complement strand
ATCAGTCTGTTTGAAGGTACGGTGCCCAACTCGGCCAAGTCGATGTATATTTCGGCAGGTTCGAACAAAACCATCCAGCTTTTTACAGGGAAGGTGCTGAACCTCGCTACGGTAAACGGAACCAAAATCTACCGCATCACCAACCGGATCCGAAGTTCGGCTTTTGGAACCCCTGTTTTTGTTTCAAACAAACAAGCTATCGGAGCTGCGTTCTCGGCAACGGTAAGTTATGAATTGCAAAGTTTTGCCATTCCTTCATTTTTTATTGCCGACCTGCTTTCGAGAAAAAAAGAAGTGCCGGAAAGTCTGGAATCATTACGCTCAGCCGCCAGCGAAGAAGTAGCTGCTGAAAACCGCAGAATCAAAGGGTTGGTTTTGGAAACCACCACGGGCAACATTACTATCCGCCTGTCGAACGAAACGCCGGAATACCGCGACAACTTTATCAAACTGGCCAGGGAACACTATTTCGACAGTCTGCTGATTCACCGTGTGATAAAAGATTTTGGCATCCAAAGCGGAGCTGCAGACACTCGGTTTGCCAATAAAGGAGATATTGTCGGCTATAAAGGACCAGGTTATACAATTCCCGCACATATCGTTCCGGGGTTATATCACAGACGGGGAATGATTGGATCGCCGCGAAAACCCGACACCCAAAATGAACGCCGCCGTTCCGATGGTTCGCAGTTTTATATCGTCTCGGGCCGGAAATATTTTGACGATGAACTGGATGAATTGGAAAAGCAGAACAATTACAAGTTCAGCGCCGAACAACGGCAGGCGTATAAAACGGTTGGCGGAGCTCCGCACCTCGACGGAACTTATACTATTTTTGGCGAGGTTATCTCGGGAATGGACGTGGTGGATAAAATTACCATCGTGGAAACCGACCGCGACTGGCGCCCGCTGGAAGACATCCGGTTAAAAAAAATTACCATCCTGAAATAAATTTTGTCTCAACAAATTTGACAGATAAACAGTTTTGAACTATACTTAACCCAAATTATCAAAATGATTTATGGAAATGAAAAAAATACTCTTGCTTTTATTGTTATCGCTCAGTCTGACTCCGGTTTCGTTTGCCAAAAACAGTTCAAAACCGGTATTACATTTTAATAAAACCGGAAAATTTAAAATCCTGCAATTTACCGACATTCATTTTCAGTATAATTCATTCCGTTCCGACAGCGCATTGTTGATGATACAAGCTGCTGTTGAGGAAGAAAAACCTGACCTGGTGGTGTTAACCGGAGATGTGGTTTGTTCGAAAGACACCCGGCAGGCATGGCTGGCTTTGGCAAAACCTTTAATTGACGCCAAAGTTCCGTGGGCGGTCACCCTCGGAAATCACGATATCGAATATGAACTGACCGGGAAACAAATTATGGAAACCATTTCCGGGCTACCTTACAGCCTTATGGTTAACGGGCCCGGAAATATCTCTGGTAACGGAAATTATATCCTGAAAGTACAGTCGTCGAACTCTTCCGAAACCAGGGCTGTACTTTATTTTCTCGATTCTCATTCAGGAATTAAACCTAAAAGTGATTTGGGAAGTTATGACTGGGTTAAATCAGATCAAATTGAATGGTACCGGAATCAAAGCCAAAAACTGACC
>CAYWBV010000255.1:0-6228 GCA_964455785.1 uncultured Maribellus sp. | reverse complement strand
TGGCCAATTGTTCCAGTTCTTTTTTCTTTTCGGGATATTTTGGGGTGAAGTTTTTGAATTTATCTGAAGCAACATGTTTTTTAATTTGAAACGGATAATCCCAACCTACTAGATACTCACTCTCATTTGTAATGTAATAGCTTGCAGGAATAAAATTACCACCACCGTCAAAGTCGTTAGTTAAACCATGTAATGCTGTTTTACTATTTGTGTTCTTTACTTTGTCAATGATTAAGACATTATTCATTGGTTTATCAATCTCAACCAACCACATATGTCGTTTCGTTTCCTGTATATTTATCACCTCAAAATAATCGCTCAAATCGGCAGTATTATCTAAGGGCAACCGAAATTCTCCTTTGGCAAAAAAGAATCTTGCAGAAGCTTTGCCATTTTCTATTCGAAAAATGGTATCATTATATTGGTTCCAGTATCCAATGGCATTTTGAAATTTATAAACAGGATTGATATAAATGGTTGCAATTGTATTAAAGTTAGGTATATTGTTCTTTTTCGAGAAAAGAACGTTCCCCTGTAAATCCATTTCAACCCAATTATACCTGGCACTACCTGCAATAAATATTTCAAAAAGGTATAGCTTATTATTCTCAAAAACTATTTTTTGGAAAACGCCATGTAATTGGATATTCGAAAATTCATACTTGAATTCACCATCGAAGGTGTAAACCATAACCTTTGCTGCAGGTCCTGCATCGAGTATATAAATCAGTTTATTTTTAGGATCGAGTGCAAAAGAATTTACAGAATAATACTCCCCGGGACCTTTCCCGTTACTCCCAATCTTTTTATAAAAACTTCCGTCTCTTTTAAAGACCAGCATTCCCTCAAGACCGGCACCAATAAAAATGTAGCCATCAACAATCTCAATCGCCCTTATACTTCTGATTGGGACATCAAAACTTAGAGGGATATATTGTAGACTATCCGCGTAATCTGAAAGAAAAACCTGAGTTTTACTAATTGATTCTGGATTAATAAAAATTTTAGCTGGTTGATTCTTTTTACAACTAAACAATGCTATAAATAATATCAAAACTGCAAATTGTTTCATAGTTCTATTCTTTTGGTCTCACGAGCATCAAGATTGGATTATCATTCTCATTTAATTCGTTAGCCAACTGTTCCAGTTCTTTTTTCTTTTCCGGGAATTTGGGAGTGGCGTTTTTAAATTCGTTGGACGCAACGTGAGCTTTGAGATCAAAGGCGTTCATCCAGGAAATCAGGTATTCAATACCATCAACTGTTACGGTGTTTTGGATTTTAAAATTCAGGCCGTTATCCAAATCGTTTACCAGGCCTGTCCCGTTATCGATTAAGAACTGAGACCCATTTGATTTGTTTTTAATAAAGCAGTTGTCCCTCTGTTTCCATCTGTACTGATAAAAAAGATAGTTTTCTGATTCAATAAGGTTCTTTTGGATAATAATTTTATCGCGGTTCTTAAAAAAATATTGTTCATCTCCCCTCAAATCTGATGTAAATTTCGCTTCACCCTGTTTTAAAATGTATTTGGGTATAAAAGTGCCGTTATCAAAAGAAAAAACAGTATCGGAATGAAGTTCCTTACAATTCAAAATTCCGTTGTACTGATAAAATATACACTCCGGTTGAAAATAAATAGCACCGGTTGAAATATTAAATTTATACTTGTTTTTATACTCATTTGTAATCTGACCGTTTGCATCGAATAGAACATAGCTATACTCGTTTTGACCTCTTGCATTATTGATAAATCCAAGAATCTGATTGTTGGTATAACCTATCGAAGACAACTCCTTCCCGTTGTATTCAATAGTTGTATTTTTTTTCCATATTCCATCTAACGAGAATTCTTTGATGTCGTTAAGGAAAAAAATATCTATTGTATTGTTGCTTTTATTGTACAAAAAATCATGAATGTGTATGTATTCAGAAGGTCCCCTTCCTTCGCGGCCTATTTGGCAAATAAATTCTCCATTTTCTGAGAACCGGTATAAAGACTTTGTTGGCATCATTGGTGGTGGAGGGGGAGCGTCCTTATCGGGCAATTCGTCGTTGTTATTTATTGATCCTAAAATAAAATAGGCCCCGCCTTCATAAATCAACTTGTCTGTTTGTTGTATTAAACAACTTGCATTTGTTTCGAGCGGGATGTACGTTATATCCGATCCCAGTTCTGATAAATTGGTAACACTGGGTTCAGTGATTGAGGTAAGATCAACAATATTAGCCAATTCCTTTTTTTGTTTGCAGGAAAATAAGACAATAATCAGTGTAAGTAAAATAGATAAGTTTTTCATTTTGAATTATATTTGAGATTATTCCTTCAGTTTTGCCAGCATTAAAACCGGATTGTCATTTTCATTCAAACTATTCGCCAATTGTTCCAGTTCTTTTTTCTTTTCAGGGTGTTTCGGGAAGGTCTCTTTGAATTCATAAGAAGTAACACGGGTTTTAAGTTCGTAAGGATATACATAACTGCACAAAAACTCATCGTCGCCTTTTTTAAAATAAAATTTTGGAGTAAACGAAAGCCCGTTGTCCAGATCATTTTCTATTCCCGGACCTCCATCTCTGTGATTTATATTTTTCGCAGATATGACGAAAAAAGGCTCGCTATCATTCGTATTGTAACAAGCTGTATAAAATGCCTCTTTCAAGTAGTATCGAAAAAACAAAAACTTCTGCGTTTTGAACATATCAAGCAAATTAAAGTCAACACCCCGGTTTTGGCCGGCGGTATTTTTATTAAGCTCATCCCACTTTACAATTGCAAATGGTTGAACCGATTTTTTATCGGCTACAAACAGCGTGTCATTTACTCCGTTTAAATAATACATCTGACTGTTACATAACGCGACACCGCCAAAACCTCCAACTTCGGATTTAAATGGGGGAATTTTATTGGTTTTGGCAAAAATCTGTTCACCTTCCGGATTGATAACCAGCCAGTCATATTTTGCAATACCAAAAGAGATGTATTCAAAAAGGTAAATTAGTCCGTCAGAAAACCGAATATCCTGAAAATCGCCTTCATATTCTTGAAGTAGAATTTCTTTTTGAAAATGCCCGTCATAATTGTAGATCAAAATTTTATTCCGGTCGAGCAAATAAATTTTCCTGTTTTCTTTGTCGATCGCAAAAGCTGAACCATAGGAATATTCGCCCGGGCCGTTTCCTTTACGTCCTATTTTTCTGACAAAGTTTCCCTGAATATCATAAACAATCAGTCCGTCGGGAAAAGTTCCGGCAAATATAAGATCTTCAGTTATATCGAATGAGTTTATCATTTGGACTATAACTCTTGAATCAAGCGGAATGTAGCTTATTTCACTCGCAATATCGCTCATCAGAATTTGCTTTTTGATGGCAATGTTTTTCTCAAAATCGATTACAAGTGACTCGCTTTTTTCCTGTTTTTCCGAACAGGAGGCAGCAACAAAAATGAGTACAAAAAACAATAAATTTTTGGGTTTCATTGAGATATTTATTTTGTCATTGGTTATTTTAATTAAAAAATTTATTCCTTTAATTTCACCAGTACCAGAAAATAGTTGTCGCCTTCTTTTAATGTTTTCTTCAATTGATTCAGCTTTTCTTTCTCTTTGGGGAATTTAACTTCCTGGTTTTCGAACTTATCCGAATCGAGATACTGTTTCATTTCAAATGCAGAAACTGTCATTATCGCTAAACTATCGTTTGTAACTATTGGCCTGAAACCGGGCCCGCCGGTAATATCGTTGATAAAGCCCCCCGGTTTGGTTTCTTCAACAGCCACTCCTTTTTTTGTTTTTTTGTTGTAAAGAATACAGCCTTCTTCTTCTTTCGAAGGTTTCATGTTCACAATGTCGAAATGATAGCCATACGGAATAAAAATATAGTTGGAAGTTTCGTGCACTCCTGTCCAACAGAGATCGTCGGGTAAAGGCCGCGTCCATTTTCGTTCATATATCAAATCATCGGGGAGTTTATGTTCTTTTAAATCGATAAAAAATTTGGGAACAATCTTATTATTTTCATCATAGGAATAAACGGTATCGTTATACCAGCCTTTCATGTGGAGTTTGTTATCAAAACGGTAGAAACTCCCCAGGAAAATCAAATATATATTGTAGTATTGTTCTTTATTATTCCAAAAAATAAGATTGGGAACGGGTTGCAGAGTATCTCCCTGTTCGTTGTGTTCCATAAATACATAGGGCTCATTTCCCTCCATTGGCTCCTGAAAACTAACCAACAAACTATCTCTGCCCCAAACATTCCGCAGCCGTTCCATCGCCGGGTATTGAATGTTTTTAATGTATTCCCCGTCGAAATTATAAACTATTATTTGTTGGTTTGCATTGGCTTGAATGTAAATCCTTTCGTTTTTTTCATCGATGGACAATGCGCGGCAAAGATCATATTCTCCGGGACCCCGTCCTGTTGTTCCAATATGCCTTACATATTTCCCGTTGCGAAAAAATTGTATCACGGGACTTCTTCCGGAATTGACAAAAATATAGTCTTTGGTCAGTTGTATTTCTTCAACTCTTCCAAACAATGCTTCCAGAGTGTTTTCAAACTGAATGATTTCGACATCAGTTGCGAATTCTGACAATTTAATTTCCCGTTTGTTTTTTATAATCTCAGCAAATGGAATGGTGTAAAACGAATTCGTTTCTTTTGGGGTTTTTTCCTCACACGAAAGACTGGTTGCAAGCAGTAAAACAAGAAGTGATCTTAATTGAAAGGCGAAGTTCAGGTTTTTCATATTGGTATTATTTAGATTATAATATAATCTTTCATCTTAAAAATATTCAATCACATTTGTAATTCAAAAATGATTTTCCCTTCTTTAATCCTTTATATTTTGTTATGTTTTCCGTTTCCATCTTCAAGGGATTAGTAAAAAATTTAGCTCCTTATCCTCAAAAATACCTGCTCAAGGTATCCATTTAAAATCATCTTTAAAATAGGACATTTGTCCTATATATTACATAGATCACGGAACAACAAACAGATGCAATCACCACAGAACCTGCCGTAAGTTGAGGGGGAGATGGATTTTGATTTTTTACAGCAATATATTCATCCATCACCTTTCTTAAAAAATACAGGATAAAATAACTATAAATGGTTATCTTGGGACGCAACTAAACTATACCGAAAATGAATAATACCCTGGCAAATTTTTTTGGTCCGATTGAACAAACAAAATATATCGGACGTGAGAATTACCAAAAAATAGAACATTACCTGGCAGCTTTACAAGCGGTTTCTAAATTGAATGATTTAAGCTACTATATCGTTGACTACTATAAAAAATCATTTTACTATGTTTCTCCGAACCCGCTGTTTTTAAGCGGATATTCACAGGAAGAGGTATTAAATTTTGGTTTTGATTTTTATCCCCTGTGTGTTCCTGCCGACGATTTGAAACTTTTATTTGCACTCAATGAGGGTGGGTTTGATTTTTTTTACAGGCTCCCGGTCAACCGACGTGAAAAGGCTGTTATTTCATATGATTTTCAGTTAAAACACAAAATGAACGGTAGCCTGATCATGATAAACCATAAATTAAGCCCGTTGGTTTTAACGGATGATGGAAATATATGGATGTCGATTTGTATGGTAACCCTTTCGGCCCGCGAAAATTCAGGCGACGTTCATATCATTATGCGGGACGACAACTCGCGATATAACTTTAACCGCAATCAAAAAAGATTTGAGTTGGCGAAAACCAAAAAACTGACCCACAGGGAGACGGAAATAGTAAAACATATTGCTATTGGCGAAAAAACTCAAATCATTGCCCAAAAGCTGGGAATCGCTGAATCGACAATTAAAAATCATAAAACAACTATTTTAAAAAAGCTAAATGCAAAATCTTCGGCTGAAGCAGTCTTTTTTGCAAGCAAACAAGGTATTATATAGTTTCAAAAAATCCTCTCTGGAAACAGGCATGTTTTAAACCCGCCCGAACAGTATTCATCCGGGCGGGCCTGCCCGACTGTGTCATTCAGGCGGGCTTTTAACTTTTAACCTTTAAACTTAACCTTCAAACTTTGAACTTTAAACTCTAAACTTTTTTTTACCCCACTTCTCCCGCCGGTTCATCTTCCTTGTTGTGGCGTATACCGTAATCCACAATAATCCTGGCATTTTCGTACGCGGTAAAAAATTCAGGATTCCCGGATTTGAATTTTACCATCAGGCGGTCGAGGCGGTCTTCCAGCAATGTATTGC